>CAZJEK010000112.1:0-16740 GCA_964545005.1 uncultured Pirellulaceae bacterium | reverse complement strand
CGCTTGAAGTTGCCCGTCGGAAAGATTGCAGAAGGATTTGTACGGTGGCGACCGACAACTGCTGCTGGATAACATCGCCGGCGGTTTGACCCGGACTCAGTTCTTCAAAGTGCTGGGGATGGACGCGGATACCCCGAACCACACCCAGGACTTTGATCCGCGTGGCGATCGGACCACGGCTCAAGTCATCGACACTCGATACGTTGATTTGAACGGCAACCCGATCATCACCGACTACAACGCCGGCGACAACACCTTCCTGATCGACGCCTACCAGATCAATGGGAACTGGGCCGGTGACAATTCGGGGATCTTCTTCGTTGGAATTGACGAGATGGGCAACGACATGCTGTTGCCGGTCAACTCAAACTCCGAGCTGATTGACTTTGACACGATCGCCTCCACCCTGGCCGGTACCTCGCGGGATGGCGACTTCAACACAATTAACCTGCAAGACCGCGCGTTTTTGCGAGGCCTGGGCTATGAACTGAACCCGATCGTTCCCATCGTTCTGGAAGATGGTCTGCGAGTGTCCTTCGAAGGCATTGACCAACTGCAATCGGGTGACGGCAACGACGCGTTCTGCATTCGATCGTCCAATGTGGACTTTGAAGTCCGCGGCGGCATCGGGAATGACAATTTCATCGTGACCGGACTGGGCGTCGGTGCCATTGACCTGTACGGCGAAGCGGGCGACGACACTTACAGTGTGGTCTTTAGCCCAGCGGGTGTGATCACGATCGTCGACAGCGAAGGCAGCGAAAACGACACCCTGAACGGTCTCGGCACCTCGGCTGCCGACACGTTCGTGTTTGAAGAAAATGGTGTTCGCGTCAACGGCGGATTGCTGGTCTATACCGGAATTGAAAACATCAGTTTCAATGGCCAGGGTAACGACGACGTGTTCGACATCCGAGCCGCGACCAATGGCATCACTGGACTCTCTGGCGGTGCTGGCAATGACACGTTCATCGTCAACGACCTGGGTGCGGGAGCCAATGGAAACACATTGACCGTATCGGTAAACGATCCGTTGGTCGACCCGCTTGATCAACTGCGACTGGAAATTGAATCGGTCATCAGCGACACCTACCTGGCCGATCAAATCGAAAACCTGCAGGTTGACGGCACCTTCATCATCAATGGCGTCAATGGAACGCCAACGGTTGCTGGCGGACTGAATCTGCTGGGCGACGGCAATGAACGCCTGATCGTGGATTCATCAGTCGACGCTTCATGGCTGGTTGATGGCAATGGCTCCGGCACCGTCACGATGGATGTCGACCCGATGACGTTCACGGGACTGGAAGAGATCACCAGTGGTCACGGCGTGGATGACTTTAACGTGATTGCAACGGATACCGATCTGCTGGTCCATCTGCGTGACGGCGATGACTCATTCCGAGCCAACAGTGCCGGAATGGGAATGCTGACGGTTGATGGAAATCTGGGTAACGACACGTTTGAGATCCTCAACTCTGGCGGCGGAATTGTGTTCCGTGGCAACGAAGGCGAAGATGATTTCACGGTTAACGACGGTGGCTTGTCAGCCGTCAACTTGAGTGGTGACGGTGACAACGACACTTTCATGATTCTTCGCGCTGGCGTCGCGGGAGTGATGCTGACCGGTGATGATGGTGACGATCACGTGACGATCGACAACTCGGCCGGTACCGGCCCAATCATGGCCCAGGGCGGCAACGGCAATGACCAGTTTGACGTCGTCCAATCCGGCCCCGGCGACTTGACGCTGATGGGCGAAGTTGGCGACGACCTGTACAACGTCTACCAGGTTGAACCAGCGACGATTTTCACGATCCTGGACAGTGTCAACTCGGAAAACGATCAGTTGGGCGTGTTCGGTACTGACAATGACGACACGCTTGAGCTGGAGTTGGACGGCCTGACCTACAACGGTGGCGAAAAGTGGGATATCCAGGGAATCGAATCCTATTCGATCGACGGCATGTTGGGTAACGACAGCATCACCGTCACGATGGGAGCTTCCTTCACCGGCGATGTGACCGTGCTGGGTAACGACGGCGATGACATCCTGACCGTTGTCAACAGCGGCAGTGGCACGGTAACGATGGACGGTGGCGAAGGCGACGATCAACACATCGTTCACTTCATGTCCTTTACCAACGTTACGGTGACCGATTCTGGCACCGGCACCAACGACAACTTCACCGGATTCGGAACGGGTTTCGACGACACCATTTCGCTGGCCGCCGACACGGCCAATGTCAATGGTGGAACCGTGATGATGGTCGGAATTGAAACGGTCCTGGTCGATGGTCTCGGTGGCGACGACACCTTCAACATCGACACCAATGTTGCTCAAACAACCGTGATGGGCAGTTTTGGAAACGACCTGTTCAACATCATGGGGGTTGCCGACGGAAACCTGTTCCATGGCAACCAGGGTAACGACACCTTCAATGTCACCGCCACCGGCGCCGCGATGTATCGCGGTGACGAAGGCAATGACGAATTCACGGTCGCCGGCACCGATGGTGGCGGTGAATTCTATGGCGGCATCGACATGGATACGTTCCATGTGATGGACAACACCGGTGAACTGTCATTCTTCGGTGAAGCGGGAGTCGATCACTTCAATATTGAAAACCATACCCCGCTGGGCTCGTCCGGAGTCATGCGAATTGATGGTGGTGACGATCGCAACACGATGACCGTGACCGGATACCAAAGTCATGGCAACTTTGCCACGATCACCTCCAGCACCATTACTGGCATGTCCGGGATCCCGATTGAATACTCGGCCTCCGGGTCATTCAGTCTGGGACAGCCGATCGGTGGTATTACGCTGATTGGTTCGGCCAACTTCAACGATGGCTTTACCGCGGCATCGCTGAAACGTCTGGATTCACTCCTGATGCTTGGTGGTGGCGGCAATGACCGATTTACGGTCAGCGAAGGCACGCTGGGACGGGTCAGTGCTGACGGCGAAGAGGGCAGCGACCTGTATCAATACGCCGTTGGTTCGATGAACAATCGAAATCTGCTGGCATTGGACACCGGCGTTACAGGATCTGACCGTATCGTGATCTCGATGACCGAAGGGGCGGACAACCTGACGTTGGCTGGCGAGGCGTTCACGGTTCAGACCGACAACTTCAAGTTCAACCAGAACTTTGAATCGATGATCGTCAACGCCCGTGGTGGCGACGACGTGATCGACATCAACCACGTGGCCGTCGGATTCATGCGAATCATCGGCGGCACCGGTAACGACAATTTCGTGGTCAACAACTTCTCCGGGGTCAACAGCATGCTGCTGCAAGCTGGTTCCGGCGACGATACGATCACGGTCAACGCTGGAACCGTTGATGGCTTCCTGAATGCCTACGGCGGTACCGGTAATGACACGTTCACAATCTCGCAAAGCACCTACAGCAACTCGCAGATCAACGGTGAAGAAGGTTCGGACACCTACAATATTTCCGTCGCTGATCGTTCCTCCCGTTATGTTGTTGCCCGGGATACCGGGACGGTCGGAACGGACACGATGAATGTTTATGGAACCGTGTTGAACGACCGATTTGATCTTCGAGTCGGTTTGATCTCGGTCCAGCAACAACGAGTGTTCTACAACCAGAATACCGAAACCACCAACATCATGACCGGTGGTGCACCCGATATCGCTTCGGTATACGGATTCAGTTCGCCAGAAGTCAACCTGATGAGCGGTGCGGACGATGACCTGGTCTTTGTTCACTCCACCTTCGGTCCGATCGTCAACAAGGTCTTGAACGTCTCACTGGGCTTTGGCAATGACTCAGCGTTGGTAAAAACGACCAATGCCGGTTCGACGGTCAATATCTCTGGTGACGGCGGCAATGACCTGTTGAACATGGGATCATCACTGGCCGACAACAACGGTAACCTGGGCGCCATTCAGGGCGAGGTTCACTTCGATGGCGGCGTTGGCAATGACCGCGTTAACCTGAACGATGTTGGCCGCGGTGCGACCGCCTTCTACGACCTGGGTCCAGGATTCGTACGGGATGGTGGCAGCCCTTCGGCGACATTTGCCGGGTTGACGTTTGCGGGCACCGAAAACGTCCGACTGGATGGGACACCTTACCGCAACCACGTCGACGTCTCCGCCAGCACCGAGACCACATTCCGAATCTTTGGCAACGGCGGTTACAACTCGGTAACGCTGGTTGATGGCGATGATGCTGAACTGTTTGGCCAGAGCGGTGGATCCGGCGGCTGGACGTTTGACAACGACCTGAAGGACGTCTACTTCGAAGATTTCTTCGTGATCTAGACGACTTGAGAAAGCTCGTCAATTCAACACAGCCCGAGGCAGAGCGTTTTCAACGTGCTGCCTCGGGCTTTTTTGTTTAATTGGACTGCAAACGTTCCCAGGCCTGATCCAGTGTCTCGGCGGCTCCCAATGGAATCTGGAAGTCGACCAGGGATGACAAAAACGTCTCACCGGGATTAATCTCGACCGTGGCAACGCCAGCCCGTTGCGCCACCAAAACGGGCTCAATGATGTAGGGAAAGTAACTGCTGGTCCCGATCGAGATGACCAGATCAAAGTCGATTTCCGAACATCCCATCAGCCGGGACACTTCGTCCATCGGCAATTGTTCTTCGAACAGAACCACGTCGGGACGGACCATGGCCCCGCAATCTGGGCAGACTGGTGGCAGCGCAAATTCGGTATAGTCCCGATAAGTTCTGCCGTAGGAACATTGAGTGCACTTCATACGGTGCATGTTGCCGTGGATTTCAATTACATTCGTCGAACCGGCATCTGAATGAAAACCATCGACGTTCTGAGTCAAAATCCAGACTTCTTCCATCCGGGATTCCAGCAGCGCCAACACCTCGTGGCCGCGATTGTAGGTTGCGCCGCGGGCTCCCTGCTCGATTTCGGCCAGATATTTCCAGGTGATTTCGGGTTGAGTGCGAAACACGGGTCCCGACAGCGCTTTTTCGATTGGCAATCCATCATCGGTATCACGATTATCGTACAGCCCGCCAATTCCTCGATAGGTTGGCAGCCCCGAGTCGGCCGAGATACCGGCCCCCGTCACAACGAATAAACGACGAGCCTTCGCCAGCTTGTCGGCGAGTAACTTGATTTTGTCAGGCAATTCCATGGCCACGTTCCTGCGTAGTCTTCAGCATTCATCGATTAACGAACACGGCTTTGATGCACCCGTCCAGCCGGCGGGAAAACAGCTCGTATGCGGTCTCGGCCTGGTTGAAGCCCAGGTAGTGTGTGACCAGCGAATCGAGCTGGAACTCACCTGCGGCCACGCGTGGAGTCAGCTGATCCATGTAGTGGCGGGCGGGACATCGACCGGTCCGATACGTGAGATTCTTGTCATAGGCATCGACCGGGCTGAACGAAAAATCGGGCGTGCAGTGGCAACCAATGACCGACATGACACCGCCGGGCCGTAGAAGTTCATAGGCCAGTTGCTGAGCTGGTGGCATGCCAACCAGCTCCATGACTGCGTCAGCGCCCCGACCATCAGTACGCGATTGGATTTCGGCCAATGCCTGTTCGGGAGTGCAGGGAATTGCGCCGATCTGCTCGGCTTGTTGCCGCCGCGTTTCCAACGGATCAACGGCAACGATTTGAGTCGCCCCCATTGCCTGAGCTGCCCGGATACACAGCTGCCCAACGGTTCCGCAACCAATGACCGCATAGACGCCGGCAGGCTCAATACCGGCCATCTCAGCGCAATAGTAGCCGGTCGAAAAATTATCGCCCAGCAGCAAGCCAGACTCATCAGAAATCGAGTCCGGAAGCTTTTTCAGCGTTGCGTCTGCCAAAGGAACCCGGACGAATTGGCTTTGACACCCGTGCAAGCCTGCTACCGTGTCCCCGTCTTGCTGCCGCCAGCCAAACAATTGGCCGGCCTGGCAACGTGATGTCAGCCCAGCCTGGCAGTAGAAACAGTCTCCGCAGTTGGTGGAAAACGAGGTAAACACGCGGTCACCAACCGCCAGAATACCGGGATCAATCGCATCACCAACGTCCCGGACGATCCCAACCAGTTCATGTCCCATCACGGTGCCGGGCAACAAGCCGGTTTCGCGTCCCCAAAACGGATGCAGATCGCTGCCACACAACCCTGCCATGGTGACTTCGACGATAGCATCGCGAAAATTTTCCAATTTTGGCAACGGCATCTCGGCCGACGTAACGACGCCGACATCTTGAAATTGAATTGCAAGCAAGGCACTGATTCCTGGAGCTTGGTGACGGATTTCTTAGCCTCCAACGATACCGATCATTCCAGTCAGGCAAAACCTGTCGGCAGCGAAAATCGCTGACTGACCCCGGAAAAACCAGCATTTCCCTTGAGGTGTCGGTAGATTCGTCGCAAATCCGCTGCCTTTTGGCTAACTGGAATTTTTCCAAAAGTCTGGAGAGCGGTTCGTCGATAAAAAGTTTCAGGTCAATATCACCCGCGTTAACTCCTGCGCGGTTCCCCCATGACAGCTTGCAAGCCGCAAAAAAACCATCCGATTTTTACATGAACCATGTAAATATTTCATTGACGCGACTCGGCTGAATTTGATATTTACCACTCCTCGATTGAACCAACCAATCGAACCTACCACCAGCGATGGGCGTAAAGCCCTCCAAACGAATAACAGACCGCTTCGGCGGTTTCGCATATCAATCACGGAGGATTGCATGGCGACAAGTGCAGCAGACGTTGACGAAATTCAGGAAGTTTGGCGCCAATACAAGCCGGACTGTTCTGACAAAGATCTCCGCAATCGACTCATGGAACGCTATTTTCCATTGGTCAAATACAACGGAGAACGGATCTGGCAACGACTCCCCGATGGAGTTGAGCTGGATGACTTGATCTCGGCGGGTGTGTTTGGATTGATGGATGCCATCGATGCCTTCGACCTCGATCGCGGCGTCAAGTTTGAAACCTACTGCGTGCCGCGGATTCGCGGTGCGATGTTAGACGAGTTGCGAACCATGGACTGGGTGCCTCGCCTGGTTCGTTCCAAAGCCAGCAAGATCAATAATGCAACTCGTAAGCTGGAAACCAAACTCGGACGTGCCCCCACCATCCATGAGCTATCTGCTGAGTTGGAGCTTTCGGTCAAGGAAACCGAAAAGATGATGAGTGACGCGAACGCGGTTGGCTTGATCAGTTTGAACAAAAAGTGGTACGAAACCGACAGCTACAAGGATGTCCGCGAGATCGACATCCTGGAAGACAAAAAGGGTGAAGATCCGACTCGCCGGATTCAAAAGAATGACCTGATGCGATTGGTCACCAAAGGCTTGAATCGCAACGAACGGTTGATCATCATTCTGTACTACTATGAAGAATTGACAATGAAGGAGATTGGCATGACGCTGGACTTGAGCGAAAGCCGAGTCAGCCAGATGCACAGCAGCATCGTTCATCGCCTGCAACAGCAATTGGGTCGCCGCAGGGTCGAATTCAATCGCTAATCTCTGGTGGCTGGTTCGATCGGAATCGCGGTTCCGTCAATTTGCAATTCCAAAAGACCTTCCCTCGCGGGAAGGTTTTTTTATGGGTGGCTGTACCTCTGCAAGAGATTCGTAGCATGGCCGATTCGGCCGTGTTGGCAGCTGAATACTGTATCCTTGGCGACGCCGCTACGAACTCGGGCCAATGGCCCAAGCTACTTCTCTCATCGAACGACTAATCGTCTTTCCGATTCAACAGGTTTGCACTGGAATTGAAAAAGCGTTCGCGTCGGCTTTGGGATTTCTCCGCCGATTCGCTCTGCCGTTCCAGTAAATCGTTGTACAACGCTAACGTGAACGGGCACTTGAGCTGCTGCATCCGAAATTCGAGGTAATTGGCTTCTTCTTCAGACAACACACCCAGCAGGTAATTGCCCATCTTTTCAGCATTGGGAACTCCCAGTTGATTGCGGCGCCAGATTTCACCGAGCGTATGGACGCCCGCGTCCCGGCGACCATTGATAAACGACAACCGTTCCAGCAAGGCTTGATCCTGCTTTAGTGCCTGCTCGATCTCCGCAGCCCGATCAGGATCCAGCGTCTCATCAAGATAAGCTTCCAATTCAGCGTCGGGAAATTCTTCAGGCACAGTCGGCCTCGTGGTCAGATGGATGGAGCCAAGCCCGGTCAAGTTTGATGAAACTATCTTAAAACACGAGTTAGTTCGCGGCAATCGCCGGGCAAAATGGATTCCGCGGCCGGCGGCCCGGTTGCAAATCACGTCGCTTCGATCAGGATAACCAGAACGTCGTCCCACTACCCCAGTTGAAAACGGTCGCCATGCGAAACTGCATTTCCATTTTAGCACTGTACCTGGCCCTGTCGTCCACCGCCGCAAGTTTGGCTCAACAGGAACCCGCCCAACCGCAACAGCAGGATCAACCGATCGCGCGAGGTCGCGTTTTCGTCGACGTGGACCGCAACGGTAAATTCTCCGACGTTGATACGCCTTTCGCTGGCATCAAGGTTTCCAACGGCACCGATTTTGTGAGAACCGACCAATTGGGTAAGTATGAAATTCCGCTTTCAGACCCAGGCATCGTGTTCGTGGTCAAGCCCAACGGGTTCCAGGCCAAACTCACCGACAACAAGTTGCCGATGTTTTATTTCATTCACAAAACGGAGGGATCGCCGCAGCTGAAATACCCTGGTTCCAAGCCAACAGGACCGCTTCCGCAATCGATCGATTTTCCGTTGTACCGCCAAAGCGAATCGGAACAATTCAAAATTTTACTATTCGGGGATCCTCAGCCTCGCAACAACAAGGAAGTGGACTACATCGCCCATGATGTTGTCACCGAATTGGTGGGCCGCACTGATCATGCTTTTGGTGTTACGCTGGGCGACATTGCTTTTGACAATCTGGAGACGTTCGAAACACTCAACCAGACCATCGCGCTGATCGGAATTCCCTGGTACAACGTGATTGGCAACCACGACTTGAACTTTGACTCGCGTGATCGCCAGCATTCCAACGAGACGTTTGAAGCAACGTATGGGCCGACTTATTACTCGTTCGACTACGGTCAAGTTCACTTTGTCGTGTTGGACAACATTGACTGGCTGGGACCGAATGAACAGGTAGATCGATTTCATTACGAAGCCCGGTTCGGCAAACAGCAATTGGATTGGCTGGAAAAAGACCTGGCGATGATTCCCGAATCACAGATGGTCGTGCTGATGATGCACATTCCCATTATCGGTGCCAAAGATAAAGCCGATCTTTTCCGTTTGATCGAGAAACGCCCCTACTGCATTTCCATTTCGGGACACACTCACGACCACCAACATCTGTTTTTGGGCAAAGACGATGGATTCAACGGCGACAAGGAGCACCACCATATTATCAACGTCACCGTCAGCGGCAGCTGGTGGTCAGGTGCCCCCGATGAAAACGGCATCCCACACACCACGATGAAAGATGGTGCGCCCAACGGGTATTCAGTACTGACCTTTGACCAGAACGGTTACCGGCTGGACTTCAAGGCTGCTCGCCAGGATGCGGCAGACCAGTTAAGAATCGACATGCCGGCAAAACTGGCCGCAACCGACGTTGAGAACACCGATGTTTGGGTGAATGTCTATAACGGCTCAGAGAAATCCAAAGTCCGTTTACAGGTTGACGGCGGGCCATGGGTTGAGCTGGAAAAGAAAGTAGCCATCGATCCCTACTTTCAACGGCTCCACGACCGCGACAAGGACCTCAAGCCCGGATTAACCAAACCAGTTCCATCCAGCCACCTGTGGCACGGGCAACTACCAGCGCTGGATCCAGGTGTGCACCTGATTATTGCCGAGACGATCGACCGCCATGGCCGAAAATACTCGGCTCACCGCAGCCTGCGAGTCGTCAAATAGCTGCTCGCGACAGGGAAGTGAACGTTTTTTCCGGTGGCGCTTCGCGCGGCGCGGTTATTCGGTCAGAATTTCTACGGGTCAATCGGGACACTCGAAAGCCTGTCCCCGATTTGTCTTAATCATGAGAATTGACAGTTTAAAACTGGACGAAAAATATTAAACCTAAGTCGACATTCCGAAAATCAAGGAAGCAGTTCGCATGATTCTGACCGCGATCGGGGAGGATCCTGATCGACCGGGATTGAAAGAGACGCCGCGACGGGTCGCTCACATGTATGAGGAAATGTTCTCCGGCCTTCGGCTCGATCCCGCGCGCCATTTGTCGGTGACCTTTCCTGAATACTATAACGAAATGGTGCTGATCAAAGACATCCGTTTTACCAGCATGTGCGAACACCACCTGTTGCCGTTCTCAGGCAATGCTCACGTGGCCTACATTCCCAATGGCAAAGTGACAGGCTTGAGCAAGATTGCACGCGTTGTGGAAGAAGTATCGCGGAAACCACAAGTCCAGGAACGGATGACGCAAACGATTGCGGAAATGGTACACCAACACCTGAACACCAAGGGCGTTGCGGTGGTGGTCAGTGCCGAACATTCGTGCATGTCGATCCGCGGCATCCGCAAACCCGGTAGCCGCACGGTCACCAGCGCGTTGCGAGGAGAGTTCAAGCAGAACCAGTCAACTCGACAGGAGTTCATGTCGCTGATTAACAGCGATCAGTAGGTCCTGCGAGCCGCGAGAGGGATTCGATTTTGAAAGTTGAAATCTGTCATTTCAAATTTGAAATCTCAGACCTGATATTTCAAATTCGACAGGTTACTTCCCAGTCGCCATCCCCGAGAAATAGTTCAGCACGGCGAGTTCCATGATGTCTTTGTTGAACAGGGCTGGGCGGCGGTGGAACTGACAGAAATCGCGGCACTGTTCAATCAAATCCAGCACATGACAGAAACGGAACGGTCGCCCGACTCGTTTATAGTGATACTCGATCAACTGGTCGACCGTTCCCTCTTCCACTTGGAACCCCAGGCGATTCAACTCCTGATCGAACAAGCGCCGAAATTGAATTTCCGTTGGATCAAAGACTTCGATCTTGTAGGGAATTCGTCGCAGGAATGCTTCGTCACACAACTGTGACGGCTCGAGGTTGGTGGAGAAGATCAGGAACTGATCAAACGGCAATGACACCTGGCGCCCTGAAGGCAAGTTCAAAAAGTCACTGCCGGACTCCATCGGTACAATCCAGCGGTTGAGCAATTGGGTGGTCGAGATTTGCTGGCGTCCGAAATCGTCCACCACCAGGCATCCACAGTTGCTTTTGACATGGATCGGTGCTTCGATGATTCCAGTGATCGGATTCAGCGTTGCCTCCAGGTGCTTCATCTCCAGTTCACCGCCCATAACGATGGTCGGTCGCTGGATCCGAATCCAACGCTCATCGATTTCCTGATCGTTGGTAATTCCCTCTGAGGACGGAATCGGTTCGGCGATGTGAACGGAGGGGTCGTACAGGCGAATTACCTCGCCACCGATGGTGATCGCCCGTGGAATCCACAAGTGTTCGGATAGTGCCGAAATGGCTCGCTTTGCCAGGCTGGTCTTGCCATTCCCAGGAGCTCCAAACAGGAACATGCTTTTTCCTGAATTGAGTGCTTGCCCCAGTTGGCTGATCAATAGATCGGTCACTTCCAGATCGTTCAGGGCCCGGGCAACATCTTCGAATTTGGGGTGCAGGTTGCGAATGGACTGGCGCAGGATCGATTGACGATAAGCCGCCAAACTGACCGGTGCGGCGCCGCAATACGTACTGCGGGAGAGATGAATCCGAGCCTGCTCGGTGCCCTTCGGGCTCAACTCGTACTCGTAGTCGCCCACACCAGCGGATCGCTTGTGAATAATCAGCAAGTCATTTTTTAATGCATCCAGCGCCGGCAGAACCAGCGGGAACGGAATCTTAACCTGTTGTGCGATCTGATGTCCGCTGCGATTGCCGTGCAGGAAGAGGAACTTGAGGATCAGCGGATACAAGTCGTTTTGATGCAGTCCGGCCTCTTTCAATCCGGCTGGCCGATGCGGTACAAACGCTTCGCCCGGGCCATGGTGATCTGCTTCCACTGGAGGGACAAACACCTGTTGTGAACCCGTAATTTGACTGCCCAATGAGTCCTGTGATGCATCCATGAAACGATTCCTAACGCGACCTTTACGACTGTATCCTTGGAATGTTCGGCGCAATCGCTACGAACAGTTTTTCCGGCCGCGCACGGCGTAAACCGTAAGCTAACCTTCGAGAATCCCATAGGACTATCGACCTGCCCCAGACCCAGCCCCAGACAAAAACGGTCGCCTGTCACGACCGTTACGCCCCCTCCGTCCCAGCCGCCAATCGCCATGATTCACGTTCGCAAACTGACCAAATGCTATTCGGATCTTCAGTCTGGAGGATTCACCGCACTCGATGGTATTTCATTCGATGCAATGCCCGGTCAAATCTATGGCCTGCTGGGCCCCAACGGGGCCGGAAAAACAACCGCCCTGAGAATCCTGAGCACGGTTCTACGGCCCACCAGCGGTACCGCGATCGTCAATGGCTACGATGTCGTTGCAGCGCCCGAACAGGTTCGCCGTCAAATCGGTTTTGTTTCCACCAACACGGCAATCTACGACCGCATGACGGCCTGGGAAATGGTTCAATATTTCGGTCAGCTCTACGGGCTCGAAGTCGATTGCCTGCACCGACGAATGGAATTACTGTTCGATCGATTTCAGATGAACAATATCCGCGACATGCTGGGCAGCAAGATGTCGACGGGAATGAAGCAGAAAGTGTCGATCGTCCGAGCGATGATCCACGACCCTCCCGTTTTGATTTTTGACGAAGCGACATCCGGACTGGATATCCTGGCGGCTCGAGAAGTACTGAAAACGGTGGAGCAGGTTCGCGATCACGGCAAATGCGTCATTTTCTCTTCCCACATCATGACAGAAGTCAGCCGGCTGTGCGATCGAATTGCGATCATGAATCGAGGGACCATCCTGGCGGAGGGCACCATCGACGAATTGTCACAGCAGTACGACGAAACAGATCTGGAGGAACTGTTCTTTCAGCTGATATCGCAACACATGCAGGCCACCGCAACCGAACCCGCCGCCTTCGCCTAAACTCCCCGAAATACCTCCCATGAAATGGCCTAACGTCAAACTGATTTTTGCTCGCGAATTGCGCGATCAACTCCGCGACCGGCGAACCTTGTTCACCGTCGTGGTGATGCCGATGCTGCTGTACCCATTGATGGGAATCGCGCTGCTTCAAGTCGCACAGTTCATGCGAGAATATCCGACTCGAATCTGGGTGGTCGGCAACGAGAACCTGCCGGCCGCGCCAGCCTTGATTGAAGACGGTCAAATCTCTGGTGAACTGGTCAGCGAACGCGATGCAGCCTTGATGGAACTCGTCTTTTCACAGGAGGGTGACCAGGAATTCCATGAGTTGATCACCAGGTTTCGCGAACGATCCAAGATGCCGCAGGCGCCCAATCTGATTGATCAATTGATCCAGCAGGAAATGAAGCAACGCCAAGTGGACGTCGCAGTCTTCATTCCCAACCCGATCGATACGCCGTCAAAACCAGTAGCCGAAGGTGAACCTGATCATTCATCCGCGGCGGTTTACATTTTCCAGAACTCAGCCGTTGATCAGTCTCGGATTGGGGGCCAACGAATCGCAGGTGCCGTTGCCAAATGGCGGCAAGCCTACATTCAGGATTCTTTGCAGCAAGCCAATGTTCCAGCTGGTTTGCTGGAAGGCACCCGGATTGTTCAAGCCGATGTCGCTGACAAAGCTGGCAAACAAGCCGCCGCCTGGTCCAAGATCTTTCCGTTTATCGTGATGATCTGGTCGTTGACGGGAGCGTTCTACCCAGCCATCGATTTGTGCGCTGGAGAAAAAGAGCGTGGCACGTTTGAGACCTTGTTGTCCAGCCCGGCAGCAAGGTCTGAAATCGCCATCGGGAAACTGCTGACCGTCATGACGTTCAGCATCGCCACGTCGGTGCTGAACTTGATGAGCATGGGGTTCACCGGGATCTTTGTCGTTTCCAAGCTGGCCGGTTCATCCAGCATGATGCCATTGAGTCCGCCGCCGGTTGCCAGCGTAGGTTGGCTACTGTTGGCCTTGATTCCAATCTCGGCTTTGTTCAGTGCCATCGCATTGGCCGCCGCAGCGTTTGCCCGCAGTTCAAAGGAAGGACAATATTACCTGGTTCCGTTAATGATGATCTCGATGCCACTGATGATGGTCCCGATGTTGCCAGCGGCCAAGTTGGATTTTGGCAGCAGCCTGATTCCCGTCAGCGGCTTGATGCTATTGTTGCGTGGATTGATTGAAGGCCAATACACCGAGTGCCTGCAGTTTGCCGGACCGGTTTGTATTGTGACGTTGGCATGTTGCTGGTTTGCCATCCGCTGGGTGATACACCAATTCAACAGCGAATCAGTCTTGTTCCGACCGAGTGAACGGTTTGGTGTCAGCGTTTACCTGAAACACGTGATGCGTGAACGTCACGACATGCCGTCGTTTGGTAGCGCGATCATGTGCGCCGTTGCGATTCTGGTTGCCAAGTTTTTCGTTGGCTTCGTGGTGCAAACGCCAGGCAACTTTGGAGACTTTGCCAAACAGACATTGATTATCCTGGTCGCAACCATTGCCGTACCAGCGTTGATGATGGCCCTGGTTCTGACTCGAAACGCCGCCAAGTCGCTGAAGCTGAATCGTTGTTCTGTTTCCATGATGGCCGCAGCCGTATTGACGGCCATCATGCTCAATCCCGCATTTACGTGGTTTACGTCGCTGGTGATGTACATCTACCCGCCGTCGGAAGACCTGTTTTTGATGGAATCGGTGGTCGCCAACATTCTCGAATCGGCGCCGGGCCTATGGGCTGTGATCGCCGTATTCGCACTGGCACCCGCGATCATCGAAGAACTTGCCTTTCGAGGATTCATCTTGTCAGGCCTGGAATCGATGCGCAGCAAATGGCAGGCAGTCGCCCTCACTAGCCTGTTGTTCGGCATTGCTCACGGTGTCCTTCAGCAAAGCATGATTACATTTGGCGTCGGGCTGGTTTTAGGGCTGATCGCGATTCAAACGCGGAGCATCCTGCCTTGCATCCTGTTTCACCTGACCCATAACAGCTTGGCCGTATTGCTATCATCGGCCGAGTCAACGGTCATTGAAAACGCAACGATCTTGCGAACGGTTTTGTTTACCGCTGACGGGGAAAACTATCAGTATGGAATCCTGCCCGGAATCGCCATGACGGCGATCGGCATCTGGCTGCTGGTCTGGATCGCCAAACAACCCGCCCCCGAGCGAGAACCGTTGGGAGCTGGAATTGGCAGGTTGATGAAAACCCTGCTTCCCGCACGGCAACCCTCGAATGGATAGTAAATCCATGGCGCCGAGCTATTAAAACTCCGTCGCTGTTTTAGAATTCAGTTGTTCTCAATAGATTGAATTCCCATGAACCGACCTGTCACTGCTTATCTCGCCCGCTGGGTTTGTCCGGTCATCACGCCGGTGATCGAAGACGGTGCGGTGCTGGTGCGGGACGGCTTGATCGAGTCTGTGGGGGCAGTGGGCCAGCTGGATTTGACCGGGGCGGAGATCGTTAAACTCGGCACCGGCGCATTGATCCCCGGTTTGATCAACGCTCATACGCATCTGGAATTCAGCGGGCTCAAGGATCCGATCGGCGAGCCCGGAATTGAGTTTACCCAATGGATCCGGCAGTTGATGTCGGCGCGAGGACAAGCGGACGCCATCGAAAAACAACGCGCGATTCGACAAGGATTGCAAGAAGCGTTTGCCACCGGCACGTGGTGGCTCGGGGAAATTGCTACCGACCCGGTTTCGCTTGATGATTACCAACCGCCTGCCGGAAAGGGATGGCCGTACACGACCGTGTTCCTGGAGTCACTGGGCCGTAGCGAACAAAAACGGTTGGCTAACCAGACGATACTGAACAGCTTCTTCGCTGCAAGCCTCCCGTCGATGTCGCAAACCGCGATCAGCCCTCATGCCCCCTATTCGGTTGCTCCTGCGCTGCTGGATGATCTTTGCCGCATGGCTGAAATTCAACATTGCTCCCTCGCCATGCACCTGGCCGAAACGAAGCAGGAACTTGAACTGCTCGATCAGTTGACCGGTCCGTTCGTTGACATGCTGCGCGAGTTCAATGTCTGGGATCCGGCAACTTTTCAGCCGCGCCAATCAATCACGAAAATTCTCGAACGTTTGGCATCTTGCCGAAGGTCCTTGGTGATCCACGGCAACTACTTGAATGAATATCAGTTGGACTTGATTGCTTCCCATCGCGACCGAATGTCCCTGGTGTTTTGCCCCAGAACCCACGCTTTTTTCCAGCACGACGATTACCCGTTAAAACCGATGTTATCGCGTAACATCAATGTCGCCATCGGAACTGATTCGCGAGCTTCGAATCCCGACCTCAATTTGTACTCAGAACTTCGGGAGGTGGCCAGGCGCTTTCCAGAACTTGGTTGGCAAGACATTTTGAAACTCGGCACGATCAATGGGGCTCAGGCGTTAACGATCCATCCGGATTCGATGCTGCCGACGGGAACCTTGCAAGCCGGCGTGCGGGCAGCCCTCAGCCTGATTCGGCCTTCCCAGGGCGACCAGAATCGCGAGATCGCCGATTGGATTTTTGCCGATCAGGCGACGTGCGAACCTGTCGTGTGAATTTACCATGCTGCGCTAATGCAGTTTTCGCTTGGGAATGAAAACCCGACGCGTGAGGGCCTGTTGATTTAGTCGTAAGGGAAACCCGAAGCGTGA
>CAZJEK010000111.1:0-16779 GCA_964545005.1 uncultured Pirellulaceae bacterium | reverse complement strand
TACCTCCTACCTCCTGCCATCAATCCGAAGACAAACGAGTCACTCTGACCACAGCTTTGCTCCCGGCGTTGACGCCGATCTGGTCAGCCCGCAATTTGGCTGGATTCAACTTTGACATTGGTTTTTGCCGTCTCAAACCGAAATCCATCCCGACGACTGGCAAGTTTTGACACCTTTGGTCCGACTCCTGCAACCAGGTCGACCGTGAAGACAACGACGTTTTCACGCGACCCACCCCCACGGGAGAGACCAATGAAACGATTCATGACCCGCGTAACTGCCACCATCGGTTGCCTGCTGGCGATGGCCACGACGGCTTCGGCTGACGAATACGACCATATTGATCGGATGGCGATCAGAATTCAGAACAAGACCAAACAGTTGTTGCGGGAAACGATCCACTTTCGGCACACCGCGAACTATGCGTTGCTGGTCCAGGAAACCAATTCGCTGAACCAGCTGGCAACTCATATTCACGATGTGACTCACTTCGAAGGTAACCTGGTCCATTTGCGCAGCGACCTGCAACAATTGGACAGCGCCTTTCATCGGCTGGAGGACCTGTTCGATATCATCGAGCACAACACGATCCATGGTACTGGACACGTTCATGGCAACATCAAACATGTCAAGCGATTGATGAATTCCATCGAAGATGCAATCCATCACATTCAATCTGATGTTGTCCAACTGCAGCGGCATACGTCCCATCGTCCGCACTACAACCCAGTTCCAACTTACACTCGCCCCGTGATCATCCCCAGCCAACCGGTGTACCGTCCTGACCCCGGCTGTAATGGATTCGCCCCTGCCCCAGCAGCAATCGTTCCGGCCAGCCGACATCAAACAGGCTACCGCGGTCACGGCTACGGGTCATTCCAGGGACACGGCTCAGGCCATGGCAATCGAAACGCCAACCGGGGCCAATCTGGACGAGGTAATGGCATTGGATTCACCATCGGCGGTGGCAGCTCGCAAATTCACTTCCGATTTTAACACCCAGCCCAGGTTACTCGCTCGGGGAACGTCCAGGCCCTCTCGGAAACGAGAGGGCTTTTTTTATTAGCCGTTTGAGCGTTAGGTTTTGAAGTTGCACACTTATGGAAACCCGACGTAAGCGAGGGAAATACACGCATCGGTGTAGCCCTCGCTCACGCGTCGGGTTTCCATTTCCGAACAAAAACTGCATAGTGCAACTTCAAAAAGCGCTAGCTCCGGTTGAGACAGGATAAAACAACTGCCGCTAGTAGTGCCAACGGGCTCATCCGCGCTCGGCCCTCCCCTCGCTGGGGCTTGACCCTCCCGCGAGCGGGAGGGTGTCTTGCGCAATCGTTCGAGGAGTCACTCGATACGCATCGCTTGCCGCAGTATCTCGATCGGGTGCAAGGCCTGCCGACCAGTGCCATCGGCGATCTGGTGCCGACAGCTGGTTCCCGGGGCCGCGACCAAACTGTCAGCTGGCTCGTCGCGAATCGTGGGAAACAAAACCAGTTCGCCAATCTTCATTGACACGTCGTAGTGCTCGCGTTCGTACCCAAACGAACCGGCCATGCCGCAACAGCCCGAAGGAATCAAGCGAACCTGGTATCCACGTGGCAGTTGCAACATTTGCACCGTCGGCTTCAGCGACGCCAACGCCTTCTGGTGACAATGACCATGCAATCGAACCAACTGTTCCCGAGACTCAAACAAGCTGCGATCGATTTCATCCGCTGCAATCAATCCAGCGATCCATTCATCGAACATCAGCGTCCGACTGGCCAGTTCCCGAGCAGCCTCTCGTTTCTCAGCCCGCACCAGCACCGGATACTCATCGCGAAAGCTGAGAATGGCCGAGGGCTCAATACCGACCAGGGGCACGTTTTCTTCGACGACCGGTCCCAATTGATCGACATTGGTTTCGGCAAACTCGCGCGCCATCCGCAACAGACCTTTGGACATCGCAGCCCGACCACTTTCAACATGGTCTGGCAACACGACTTCAAATCCCAGCCGCTCCATCACTTCCACCGCAGCGATCCCGATCGGAACATCGTTGTAGTTGGTGAATTCGTCGCAGAACAACACAACCTTCCCGCGCGAACCGGCCGCTGGGGCAGGGCGATGCGTCGCGAACCAGCGACGAAGTGTCTGGCGATGCAACCGTGGCAACGATCGTTCGACCGCAAAACCGAGAAAACGCTTGACCAACCCGGACGTCAATCGGCTGGTTACCAGCGCGTTATACAACCACGGTACCTTGGCAGCCAACTTCATTTGGCTGGCAAACCCGGCAATCCGCCGAGACCGAGTCGGCACCCCGTGCACGTCCTGATAAGCCTGCAAGAACTCGGCCTTCATTTTCCCGACATCCACGTTGGTCGGACATTCCCGTTTGCAACCTTTGCATGACAGGCACAAATCCATCACCTGCTTCAATTCTTCGTTGGCCAACGGCCGCTGCGGATCAACCGGTTCGGTCAACACTTGCCGCAACAGATTGGCTCGCGCTCGCGTCGTGTCACGCTCATTCCTGGTGGCCATGTAACTGGGACACATCGTGCCTCCCGTGGTCGCCAACTTGCGACAATCACCGGTCCCGTTACACAATTCGGCCGCCCGCTGGATTCCTTGTTCAGCGGAAAAATCGAAAACGGTTTCCAATTCACGTGTCGACTGCCCAGGTTCGTATCGCAATCCGGTATTCATCGGCGGGGTGTCGACGATTTTGTCGGGATTGAAAACACCCACCGGATCCCAAATCCGTTTGACCTGTTTGATCAACTGGTAGTTTTCAGAACCAATCATTTGCTCGAGGAACTCACCCCGTAAGCGACCATCTCCATGTTCCCCGCTGAGCGAGCCGCGGTACTGCTTGACCAGATCAGCAATTCGCTGGGCGACACGCCGAAAGTCGCGATTGCCGTCTGCTGTCTTCAAATTCAAAATTGGACGGAGGTGAATTTCTCCCGATCCCGCGTGCGCGTAATGCACACAACTGAGCCCAAACTCGCTGTCCAGAATCTGATTGAAATCCCGGATGTAGTTTGGCAAGTCAGCGACGGCGACTGCGGTGTCTTCGATCACCGCAACCGGCTTGGCGTCCCCGGGAATGTTGGCCACCACGCCCAACCCGGCTTTACGCACTTCCCAAACCTTCTTCGCATCAGCACCGAAAACAACCGGATAATGGTAGCCCAACGACGCCTCACTGAGTCGCTGCTGCAAACGCCCTGTCCGTTGCAACACATCGGCTTCGGAATCGCCCCGCAGGTCGGTTACCAGAATCGCCCGCGGTTCACCCTGGACAAACGACTCGACATTCGGTTGCTGTTCCAGGTTTCGGCGCGCCCCTTCGATGATCAGGTGATCCATCAACTCAACCGCATACGGTTCGAACTCCAGGGCAATGCTGGTCGCTCGCAAGGCCTCGTCGACTGATTCAAAGTGTGCGCACTGCAGCCCGGATACTGGCGGTGGCAAGGGCAAGCAATTGAGTTTGATCTCGGTTGCAAAAAACAGCGTGCCCTCGGACCCGGCCAACAGCTGGCAGAAATCAAACGGTCGGTCAGAAGACGAATCGAAGGCATTGCAGTCGATCAGCATATCGATCGCGTACCCAGTGTTGCGACGATGAATATCAGGATGGGGAAACTGATCAACGATACACTGGCGAACTTCTGCCGGTTGCAGTAACTCCAAAGTTTGCCGATAGATCCTCGCCTGCAGCGAATCTCCTTCGCACGCCTGCTGCAACTGGTCGCTGGGCAGCGGGCCAAATGTAGCGCGACTTCCATCGGACAGAAACCCGGACACCTCCAGCGTATGCTCACGAGTGCTGCCATAGACAACGCTATTGGAGCCACAGGAATTGTTGCCCAGCATGCCGCCGATCATGGCGCGATTAGCGGTCGATGTCTCGGGCCCGAACAGCAGTCCGTGCGGTTGCAGCGCGCGGTTTAATTCGTCTCGAATCACCCCGGGTTGGACGCGAACCCAACGCTCGTGGGGATTGATTTCCAGGATCGAGGTAAAGTATCGCGACACGTCGACCACAATGCCGTTGCCGACCACCTGCCCGGCCAACGACGTACCGGCCGTGCGGGGAATCAAGCCGACCTGAAACCGATTCGCCAGTTCGATCAACTGCTGAATGTCGGGTTCGGTTTTCGGAAACGCCACCGCCTGCGGCAGCTCCTGGTACGCCGACGCATCGGTGGCATACAGCTTTCGAGTCAGCCGATCAAGATGCAGCTGACCATCAAACCGGGTCCCCAGTTCTTTAAACGCGGCTTCAAATTCGGAGTGCACCATCGGCGGGTCGAGCCGCTAGAGTTCGCAAAATGAGTTATCGTCTGTCAATCTTCGGCAGGGATTTCGCCAGCAAAGATCGTCAGGTTCAATCAGCCGATCGGCAACTTCCGGTCCCCAGGTTCCTGCCGGATAACCATACACGGGAATATCAGGATCATTGTGCCACGCGTCGAGTATCGGTTCAACGAATTCCCAGGTCGATTCGACACTGTCACCATGTGCGTACAGCGTAGCGTCTCCTTTCATGCAGTCCAGCAACAGCCGCTCATAGGCTTCAGGGACATCATCCTGGGTCAGATCCGAGTAGTGAAAATCCATTCCCACATTTTTAACATGGAAGCCCTGTCCGGGGATCTTCATACCGAAATTCAACAGCAATCCTTCATCCGGCTGAATCCGAATCACCAACTGGTTGTAGCCGTTTTCGAAAACATCCTGTCGCCGTCGAAACAGCGTGTGCGGCGGTTTCTTAAACGTGATCGTGACTTCGGTAACCTTGGTCGGCAATCGTTTTCCGGTGCGGGCAATGAAGGGCACTCCCGACCACCGCCAATTATCGATAAAGAATCGAACGGCCGCATAGGTTTCTGTTTTCGAATCTTCCGGAACGCCCTCTTCTTCCCGATAACCCTTGACTTGTTCTCCTCGAACGATCGACGACGTGTATTGTCCTCGAATGGCGCAGGTCTTGATCTGATGCTCGGGAATCGGTCGCAATGATTCGAAAAGCTTGATTTTTTCCTTGCGGATTGAATCAGCATTGGGCGCTATCGGCGGCTCCATCGCTACGTGTGCCACGACTTGCATCAGGTGGTTTTGCAACATGTCCCGCAGCGCGCCGGATTGATCGTAATACCCTCCTCGCGAGCCGACGCCGATCTGCTCAGCGTTGGTGATTTCAACATGGTGAATGTAGTTTCGATTCCACAGCGGTTCAAACACACCGTTGGCAAATCGAGTCACCAGCAGATTTTGAACGGTCTCCTTGCCGAGATAGTGATCGATGCGATAGATTTCGTTCTCGGGAAAGTAGTTTTTCAACGCCTGGTTCAGCTGGCGAGCCGAATTCAAATCGGAACCAAAGGGTTTTTCCACGACCAACCGCCGATAGCCCTGTTGCTGGCAGTCTTCGGGATCGCTTGCAGCTGCGTTGGTCGGACAGCAGTTCAATCCGTGCTCAGCCAGAAAAGCGGGAATCTTCTCGTACAGAATCGGTGGCGTCGACAGATAAAATATCGCGTTCGACCCCGTTTGATGCTCCTTGGCCAATGCATCCATTCGCTGTTTAACGAGCGCGTAATCGGCTGCGTTATTGGTATCGATCGCTTCGTAGTGCAGGCACTGTCGAAAGTTTTCTTTGACCGTGGGATCAACAGAACTGAGATCGATAAACTGGCTATCGAGGAACACCTGGTTTCGAAAATCATCGTCAGTCAACTTGCTGCGACTGACGCCCAGCACCGCAAAGTTTTCTGGCAGGTAATTCCGCGCATACAGGTCGAAGATTGCCGGCAACAATTTTCGTTTAGCGAGATCTCCTGACGCTCCAAAGATCACCAGGATC
The DNA here is from genome assembly GCA_964545005.1 of uncultured Pirellulaceae bacterium. Taxonomy (GTDB): domain Bacteria; phylum Planctomycetota; class Planctomycetia; order Pirellulales; family Pirellulaceae; genus Mariniblastus. The sequence goes on along the minus strand of CAZJEK010000111.1, from coordinate 10,922 downwards.
AATGGTTCGGGTCGGTCGTCTGTACTCATCCCTGGCTGCCTCCGTTGTTCCTGTTATGCTTGCCTGCACTGCACGTTCGACTGCTTGCTGCGACGTATCGATCGGCCAGCGCACTAAACGTTGTAGCTGGTCGACGACGTCGTACCACCTCGACCGGTCCAGTTGGTGTGGAAGTATTCACCGCGCGGTTTATCGACTCGTTCGTAGGTATGAGCCCCAAAATAGTCGCGTTGGGCCTGGAGTAAATTGGCTGGCAGGCGCTCGGTCCGGTAACCGTCGTAATACGCCAGCGCCGAACTGATCGCCGGCATCGGGATTCCCAGATTCACGGCCGTTGCCACGACGCGCCGCCAAGCCGATTGAGCATTCTCGACAGCCGATTCAAAAAACGGATCCAGCAGCAAGTTGATCAAGCTGGGGTTTTTGGCAAACGCATCGCGAATGTTGCCCAGGAAGGCTGAACGAATAATGCAACCACCCCGCCACATTAACGCGATCGCACCGTAGTTCAGATCCCAGTCTTTCTCATCCGAAATCGCCCGCATCAATTGATAACCTTGTGCGTACGAGACAATCTTGGATGCGTACAGGGCCTGTTCCAGATCGTCGATCAGTTGCTGACCATCACCTTCGATGTGGGTGTTGGGGCCATCGAGCACTTTGGCGGCTGCGACTCGTTCGTCCTTCAGGGCTGACAGGCAACGTGCGAACACGGCTTCACCGATCAAGGTCAGCGGCTGTCCAATATCGAGTGCTGAGATAGCTGTCCATTTGCCAGTCCCTTTTTGCCCGGCTTTATCTAAAATCAAGTCGACGGTTTCGTTACCATCCTCATCCTTGTAGGCCAAAATATCGCGAGTAATTTCCACCAGGTAGCTGTCCAGCACACCCTGGTTCCACTTGGCAAACACCTGGCTCATTTCTTCGTTGGTCATGCCCAGGCCAACTTTCATCATGTGATAGGTTTCGCAGATCATCTGCATATCGCCGTACTCGATCCCATTGTGGACCATTTTCACGAAATGCCCGGCACCGCCACGGCCCACCCAATCGCAACAGGGTTCGCCCTGGTCGGTTTGGGCTGCGATGGATTGAAAAATGGGTTTCACATGAGGCCAGGCATCCGGGTTGCCTCCGGGCATGATCGAAGGGCCTTTCAAAGCGCCTTCTTCGCCCCCGGAAACACCGGTTCCGATGTACAGGATGCCTTTCTCGGCCAGGTCCGCGGTCCGGCGAGTGGTGTCCGGAAACTCGCTGTTGCCGCCATCGATCAGAATATCTCCCTCTTCAAGAAACGGCAGCAGGCTGTCAATCACCTTGTCGACTGCGGCGCCAGCCTTGACCATCATCATCACCCGACGAGGGCGTTCGAGTGCCGCGCAGAGTTCCTCGGGTGAGTGGGTTCCAACAATCGTTTTTCCGGCGGCCCGCCCAGCGATGAAGTCATCAACTTTGGAGGTGGTGCGGTTGTAAACCGCGACGTGAAAGCCTTTGCTGGCCATATTCAGCACCAGGTTTTCGCCCATCACCGCCAGACCAATCAGTCCAATATCTGCCAGCTTATCTTGTGCCACGGAAATTCCTTCAGGAAACAGGTGTCGACATGTTTCGCCAATGTTATCCGATGGACAGGTATTCTTGAAGCAGGACCACGACGAATCAGACGGTGCAATGAAAAGCTAACCGCCGAGGTAGGTAGCATGGCCGATTCGGCCGTGATCGTAAAAGGAATACACAAAGTTGGGCGAATCCGTTGCCGACTCGGGCCGAATGCCTTGCTCTTGCGCACAAGATTGTCGATGAGATCCAGTTTTACGAACAAATCTGTTGAGAATCCGTAGTGACAAAGTCTTACTTGGAACCCGCTCCCTCTGGCCTTGTGCCGGTGGCGTGATGACCGGACAGCTACTGGGCAACCTTTTGCTTAAGAATCGCTGCTTCCACCGGGACGAGCCCGGAGAAGAGCGAGAGTTCGATTGGGTTTGACTGTTAGCCAATCGGTCATGCTTCCATCGGGACAAGCCCGAATGGTGAGCAGCGCCTCGCATGGAATGAGATCGCAAAGGTAAAGCAAAACCTGTTGGTTCATTCTTAGCAACATGGGATTCTTAGCCGGGGCAAATCAAACTCGTTTAGCCGTGCTACTCAAACGCTGAACCCCCGGTGAATGTCTGGAAACCCTGACGTTTTAACAGAAAAAAATTGTGTAGGACTCGGGCCAATGGCCCAAGCCAATGGCCCAAGCTACCTCCCAGCGGGGTCGTTTTCGACAAGTTGGCAACTTGTTAAGATACAGAAAACCAATCAACTCAATCTTCCCAACTGGGTTAACCAATGTCGCCGCTGATCGAAGGTTTCCTGTTTGCCTGGAAAAAGAATCGTGATTACGGGCCCCAACTGGTCGCTGATCTGGATCAGGCCCAAATGACGCTCCAACCGGCTCCTGCTGATGGATTGCCGGCCAACCATCCGGCTTGGGTGTTCAGCCACCTGAACGCATATCACCCCGTGATCATGGGAATTATCAAGGGCGAGTCATTTGATGACCCCAAGCAGCATCCCTTTGGCATGCTCTCTAAACCCCAGCAGGATGCGTCGCTGTATGCCTCCAAGGAACAACTTGTCGACGACTGGATTTCCGGTCACGATCAAATCACCGAGCTGTTAAAGCAGGCCGATGACTCGCTGTTTCAACAGAAGATTCAATTAGCTCGCTGGGCAGAAATCATGCCGACGGCGGGCATCGCATTGCCCTATCTGATGTTCAACCATGAAAACAGCCACCTGGGCCAGCTCAGTGCCTGGCGCCGGATTCAAGGTCTGCCCAGCGTCTAACTAATCCGATAACGCCGTCAAACAATGCCGTCAGTAAGGAGACATCATGGCCACCAGCACCCAAGCCTGCCAGCTACGATTTGTGGAACGACGAGTCGAACCCGTTAAACAGCTGCCAGGGTTTCAGAAGCACCATCGGGTCCCCACCTCGGCGACTCATTCCGATCAGGTATTCATCGCCAACCTGGCAGCCCCACAACTGGACGAACAGTTGCAACAGTTTTTTACCGATCTGCGTCGAGCCTATGGGCTGAAACGTAAGGAGATTTCAGTTGACGGTCCGTATGAAGGCACGGGCATCATCCAGACTCCGTTTTTCAAATTCAGTATCCAGATGCGACTGGACGAAAACCAACCATCCCAGGTTGTTACCACCCGGTCGATTTCCGACGTTGTTGAACCTGCGAGAATCTTTGCTGGCCCGTTCGATGAGGTTTTCGGGACGCGATTTCATTCACTGGAAGTTGCCACTTCCGAGCCGCTGGATCTGGAAGCAATCGTGGATGCCATTGAAGATGCAGAAAACGAGAACGTTTCGGTTGATTATGATAAGGACCTGACTTGGTGCGAAATCAATGTTCTCAACTCAGCGACCACGGTAGTGATCGAAGAGAATTTGATCCGGATCGAATCAACCAGCGACACGACGCCTCAAGAACTGTTGGCGTCGTTTGTCAGCGTTCAGCAACAGTTTATTGAATCCTTGCCTTTTGATCGGTCGGGATTTGAAGTGTAGTTTCAAAAAATGATGGTAGCAGGATTGCAACGAGAAAAACCGCAGAGACGCAGAGAACGGAGAGCATGCAACAATTTGAAAAAGGCTCTGCGCGTCCTCAGCGAACTCAGCGTCTCTGCGGTTAGCTCACCGCATTGGATACATCAATCGACTGCCAAACGCTCGCGGAGCCGACGCCATTAGTTTTGTTGGCGAAATCGAATCACTACTGACCGCGACGGAAACGGATCGGGAAATATCATGACCAAACCTCAAACGGAAATTCGTGGCGGAGAGATCATTCGTCGCGGCCCTTATCCGGAAATGACCTGGCCGGCGATTTTGATCGGCTGGGCGTTGGGAATACTGATCGCCATCTCGATCAGTTACGCGGCGTTGAAACTGGGATTTTCGATCGAGGGTTCGGAACTGGCCGCGATTCTTGGCTGGGGAGTCCTCCGGGGATTGATGGGCCGAACCAGCATTCTGGAAAACAACATTAACCAGACCGTTGCTTCGGCGGTAAATGGCGCCTCGTCAGGAATCATGTTTTCGGTACCAGCACTGTTCATCCTGAACAAGAATCCCGAGCTGGAAGGTGTGGCCAACTTCAATGTGCCGCTGCTGATTTTCGCTTGCATTGCCGGGGCCTTTGTCGGGTTGGCATTCGTGATTCCACTGCGGAAACAGATGATCGATTTCCAACGTTTGCCTTACCCGGGCGGCATCGCCGTAGCAACGATTTTGAAATCGCCCGGGGCTGGTATCCGCAAGTCCCAGATGCTGTTTGGGGCCGCGCTGGTGTCGGCGGCCTTTGCCATGGTGATGAAGCTTTACTATGAGATTGAAAACTTCGACCTGGGAGGTGAACTGGGCGTTTCTCCTCGCTACAACCTGGTTTTGTACTGCTCGCTGATGACGATCGGCGTTGGTTTTTTATCTGGCAAAGGTGGATTCTGGTTTGGAGCTGGGGGATTCATTTGCTATTGGCTGTTATCGCCGCTGCTCAGCCTTTACGGCGATCCGGCGACTCAGACCCTGGTCGAATTACCAGGAGAAATGCGTGGCTTCGTTTACAAGCCGACCGGTATTGGGATGTTGATCGGCGCGGCGATGGGGGGAATTATCATGGCCTTTCCGCTGATCCGCAGCGCGATTGGTTCGATGAGCCGCGCATCTTCCTCCGGTGCCCAGGCATCTCGCGACGAAATGCCGATCAAGATGCTGGCCGTGGCCGTGATCATCGGCGCGATCTGCCTGATGTTCCTGGCTTACCAGTCGGTTTCCAGCATGACCGTCGGTGCGGCAGTACTGATGACGGTACTGGGCACGCTGTGGATTTGGATCGCCGGAGTGATCGTCGCCGAATGCGTCGGCCGTACCAACTGGAGCCCGCTATCCGGAATGACTCTGATCGCGATAACCTTGCTGATCGTGATCGCAACCAGCATGGGGCTGGAGAAAAAGGAAACAATTGTCAGCAGCATGGTGGTTGGCGCCGCGGTTTGCCTGGCAATCTCCCAGGCCAGCGACATGATGCTGGATCTTAAATCCGGATACCTGGTCGGCGGGGTTCCCCGTCGCCAACAAATGGCTCAATTCATCGGCGCCTGGCTGGGCCCTTGTGTCGTGGTGATGTTGATGTTCGTGTTGCACGCCGCTCACAAGCCACCGGAAGCAACGCCTGTCGCTGCCGCCGAAACCGTCACGCAGGCTGACGAGACGATTGAACAGGACAGTGTTGCTGATCCCGGCGATGCGGAACCAACGGATCCAGCGCTGGCCGCTGCCGGTGCCGCCGAATCATCAGAGCAGGAGCCTGACGGAGACGACGAAGTAAATGAGCCGAAAGAATACGGATTCGGTAGCGAAGATCTTCCCGCCGCTCAAGCCGGTGCGTTGGCCAGCGTGATTGAGGGCCTGGTCGAAGGTAACGTGCCAACTTATCGCTACACGGCCGCAGGGACGCTTGGATTTTTGCTGGCCGTCTCAGGCCTCGGTGGCATCGGGGTGATGGTCGCGCTGGGATTCTACATGCCATTTGCGATCGTCTTGACCTACACGTTCGGTTGTATCGCCCGAGTGATCACGAATCGAACGATGGGCGTTCGCTGGGCGGAAGAGTTTGGAATCCCGATCGCCGCCGGGTTGATTATTGGCGAGGCACTGACAGACGTCGGGATTGCGTTTTCAAAAATCATCAGCGCCTGGATGGTCTGATACCGTCACTGGGACCATCAGCAAACCACTTATTCACAACTGATTGATCGGTTGAATCATGAAACTCATTGGACAAGTATTACTGTGGTTGGGCTTTTTGTCTGGCTCACTGGCCACCGTCCTGAATCCGCCATCTGCGGGTGTCGAATTTTTGAAAGACCCCAAGACCGCGGAAAAAGTCAAACCGGTTACGATACCCGACTTGTCGCAGGTCGAACTGCCCAATGACGGCTGGGGATTGATTCCCTGGCCCTGGTTTGCTGGCTCAGTGGCCGTGTGCGTCGTGGGCATCGTCTTGATCCGGATCGGAAACCAGCACGGACCGGTTGATATTCAAGAGCAAGGCACAACGTCGGCCAGTATCGATCAGTTAAAAAGTGCGCTCAAACAAGCAGTCGCCGCGACCTCGGGCGTACGCAAGTCACTGGAAAATCTGCCGCCCAGTCGCATTACCGCCGAAATCGACGATCAGATCGCCGATCACTTGCGAACTTTTGCGGATGGCCGCGACGAGATCACTCGGCATTATGGCTTGGAAGCTTTTGCCGATGTCATGACGCAATTTGCTGCTGGAGAACGAGCGATCAATCGAGCCTGGAGTGCCTCGGCGGATGGATACTTCGACGAAGCCGACGAATGCCTGCAGCGAGGGGAACAAATGCTCCAGGAAGCCCTGGCACACCTGAACGGCTTCGCCCAACAAGGCAGATAACATCGAAACGGAACCGCCAACTCCCAGTGTTGCCGCACCAGCGTGCCGCATGACGTTTAACCTATTCTATTAAAAACCGATTCCCTGTCGATTCTCCACTCACGTATCCAGCTCCCTCACGATAGGTGTGCGCTTTTGCGATGCTCGTGACCACGAAAAAATCGGCATGGGAGATTCTGGCAGCAGTTGGTAGGATTTCAACATCGATCGAATGACCCGCGAAAGGATTCCCATGTCATCCCCTATCCATGTTCAGCCAATCATCGACCTGCAAACCGAAACCGTTGCGCGCTGGCATCAGCAACCTGTCGACAATTCCTACAATGGATTGCTGGGAACCATTTGCCAACAGCATCAATTCAACTATCTGCTGTGGCATGAAGAAGACATTGCCCGCAGCCCCAACGTCAGCGATACCGAGATTGCACGCGTAAAACGATCCATCGATAAACTGAATCAGCAACGCAATGACTGGATCGAAAAGGTCGACGATCAGATCACGGCCATGCTCGAGGATCAAGCCGTGCAACTCAGCGACGGAGCTCCGCTGAACACCGAAACGCCCGGTTGTGCCATTGATCGGCTGTCGATTTTGGCCCTGCGGATTTATCATCTGCGAGAACAGCTGGAACGTGACGATGTCGATCAGGCCCACCTGGATTCGGTCAATCAAAAAATTGCCATTTGCCTGCTGCAGCAAGACGATTTAAAACAGGCGTTGTCTGAACTGCTGGACGCGATTTTCACTGGCACCAAGCGTCATCGCACGTATCGGCAATTCAAGATGTACAATGACCCTGCGCTCAATCCGTACCTGTATCGAAACGATCAAGTTCGCCAAACCGCATAACTGCTTGAGCCATCTATCCACACCGCCGCTTAGACAACTACGTTGCCAGACCATTCAACAACTGAAACGACGTCACCGACGGGTCGAGCAAGGTATTCCAAGTGGTCCAGAACGCTGGTTGGTTCGGCCGGAGTGTTGACGCTGGGCTTGTTCCTGTTTACCTGGACTGCGCGTTACTTTTACGTCGCCGAACTGCTGGTCAATTTTCAGGTCCAGTTATTGCTCCTGGTCGCGGTCGTCCTGGCAATGGCCCTGTTCGCAAAGTTGCGAAAGCTATCTCTGGCGCTGGCCCTGGTGTTCATGTGGTTGACTCTGCAATGGGGTTGGCTTTGGATCCCCCCAGCTCAACCTGCCGCTGGCCCCGAGACCATTCGGATCATGTCGTTCAACGTATGGACGGCCAACCGTGACACCCAAATCGTCAAGCAGCGAATTGCCGACGTTGACCCAGACGTTCTGATGATTGCCGAGTACGACGCGGTTTGGCACAAAAACCTGGAATCGCTGCGCACCGAATTCCCGTTCCATCATCTGGCTCCCCGGTGGCACGGATATGGAATCGCCTGCTTCAGCAAACGACCGCTACTGAATGTTCGCACCATTCAATTGATCCGAGAGCGGACCGATGCGCCAATGATTGTGGCGGAGGTTCCAGTTGGAACTCGCACGTTACGTCTGATCGGCGTCCATTTGATTTCGCCCACCAACGCATTTCGGTTGACGATGCGGAATGCCCAACTGGATGAAATCTCCGATCATGTGAATGAGCAGCGAGCGTCGACTGTATTGATGGGCGACTTCAACTGCACTCCCGCCTCTCCTTACCTGCGGGATCTTCTTCGCGAAACAGGAATGCGTGACAGCCGTCAGGGGTTTGGCTATCAGGCCACCTGGAACTGCGAACTGTGGCCCTTGATGATCCCAATCGACCACTTCCTGGTTTCGCCTGATTGTCACATTCAGGATCGTTCCACTGCCGCGGCAGCAGGCTCGGACCATTTGCCGATCGTGATGGAAATCTCATTGCCGGAATGAGGTTGCCGGGCATACCGGCAACCACCAATCTGTGCCACAATGTCGTTGTCAGTCGGAAAAAACCCAGCTTCATTGCAGGATCCGTGTGAACTCAATCCTAGCCAAAATCGTTGCCCGTAAACGCGAAGAAATTTCGGCGTTGCCCGACATTCGTTTGACCGGAGATGAACCTCCTGTGCGGGATTTCCACGCCGCATTAACCGGCGGAGACCAGCGACATCGGGTCAGCCTGATCGCCGAAGTTAAAAAAGCCAGCCCCTCCAAAGGCGTGATCCGCGCCGATTTTAATCCGGTGGAAATTGCCCGGGCGTACCAGGCAGGAGGTGCGAATTGCCTTAGCGTGCTGACCGATGAATTCTTTTTCCAAGGCCATCTGGATTACCTGACGGCGATTCGTGCCGAGGTCGATCTGCCAATTCTTCGCAAGGATTTCATTCTCGATCCCAAGCAAGTTTACCAGGCTCGTGCTACCGGCGCTGACGCGGTGTTGTTGATCGCCGAATGCCTGGAACCGGAAACGCTTAAACAGTTGCACGAATTGACTCTGGAACTGGGGATGACTCCCCTGGTTGAGCTCTACGAACCAGCCAACATCGACGCCGTATTAGCGTGCCAACCCGCCTTGGTAGGAGTCAACAATCGCGACCTGAACACATTCGAAGTCGACTTACAGCACTGTCTGCGTGTCAAGGAAAGACTACCGGCCGATATTGCTCTGGTCGGCGAGAGCGGTATCTCATCTCCCCAGGATATCCAGCTGATGCAAGATCACGGCGTCGCGGCCGTGCTGGTGGGTGAGTCACTCATGCGTTCCAACGATATCGCTGCGGCAGTTACGACTTTAATGGCCCCGGCAAGAGATGCGCGTGACACACCGGCCACGGAATCAACTGCGCCCCCCGAGGGCCCGCAGGTCACTCGCCCTGCCGACAGCGAGTATCACGAATTCTATCGCAAGTATGTCGCTCACATTCCTGACGAAGCGACATTTGCTATCCGCCTGTTGGATCAGGTTCCGCGATTGAGGAACTTACTCGGGAAATTGCCGACCAGCGAATTCGACCAATTGCATGAGCCCTTTACCTGGACGCTGAAACAGGTAGTCGGTCACTTGATCGACACCGAACGAATCTTCAGCGATCGGATGTTACGAATTGGCGTTGGCGACCAGACTCCGATTCCCGGCATCGACCAGCAGATGTTCGTCCGTGGAGTGAACTACACCGCGTTGCCGATGCCTGATCTGCTGGACGAACTGGAGCATTTGAGAATCGCGAACCAGCTGGCTGTCAAACGTTTGACCGACAACGACTGGATCCGCGTCGGCACAGCTTCGGACAGTTCAGTCACGGCTCGCGCCAATATCTATATCCTGGTCGGACATTTTGAGCATCACCTGGATCGCCTCAAAACTCGATTGCAGCCAATGATCCAGCATTAATCGTCGACGACATGTTCAGTTTAACTCAACCGGCAACCAGCTTGTCGCCTTTCACATCGCGAAAGTTATGTAGCATGGCCAATTCGGCCGTGATCGCATTGGAATACTCAACGTTGAGTGTAAACGCTGCGGACTCGGGCCAATGGCCCAAGCGACTCCGGTTAACCAGCCTGTCACTTCGGAGTAACCATTGAGCGACAACTCCGCAAACGATCTCCCCAGGACCAATCCGTTTCGCATTGGCATTCAAACTGGGCTGGCCGCAGCCGCCGCCAACCGGGGTCCCGCGTTGGCATTGTGGATCTTTGGAGTGGCGTTGGTGACGGCGTATTACCAGGTGCCCGCGATCCATGAAGCCCTGCAGACGTTGCGCGTCTGGAAAGAGCAATGGGGCCTGGTGTTTGCAGCCATCTCAACCGGCATCGTCGGGGGACTGATCCCGCCGCTGATCGGCAGGCTGGCGAAACAACCCTCCGTCAAGCTGACCGCACCCTACCTGATTTCAAACCTGCTGTTTTGGGCCTACAAAGGAATCGAAGTTGACTTGCTGTACCGCGGTCAGGCAATGCTGTTTGGGGACAGTGCTCACTGGACAATCGTGATACCTAAAGTCGCCGTCGACCAGGCGATCTACGCGCCCGCGATGGGTTTGACCAACACCGTGTTATTTTACAGGTGGCGGGAAGTAAACTACAGCTGGAGCCAGTTCCGAGAGCGGCTGGGCAAGCGTTGGTTCAGCCGCATTATTTTGCCGACACTGGTTTCCAACTGGTTTGTCTGGATCCCCGCTTGTGCCCTGGTTTACCTGTTGCCACTCGGCTTGCAACTGCCGATCCAGAACTTGATCCTCTGTTTCTGGGTCTTGATTCTGGTGTTCTTGACCGACCCGGGAACAGACAAGACGCAACCGTAAGTCCACGTTTCGCTCAAGTTGACATGTTGTGCCAGAACAACACCATGATCGAAGGAATTCGGAACCGGAGAGGTGCAGAGTCCGGGGAGCTTGCCGAATTTGGAAAACGTTGCATGTCCTCAGCAAACTCTGCGTCTCTGCGGTTTGTCCTTCCCACCCAATGCAACGATGGATTACCAATCTCGCGGGCACGACCCAAGA
>CAZJEK010000110.1:15575-16839 GCA_964545005.1 uncultured Pirellulaceae bacterium | reverse complement strand
TGGCTGAAACCGCCAAGCAGGACATCGAACAGCTTCAAAAACGTTATGAGGATTTCAAAGCTAAACGGGTCAAGTACGAAACCCAGCGTGATTCGGCCTTGGAGGAACTCGATTCCTTGAAACAGCAAGCCCAACAACTGTACGGATCAGACGACATCCAGCAGTTGGAGAAAATGCTGGAAAAGATGAAGACCGAGAACGAACAGAAACGGGCCGGATATCAGGCTGCCTTGGATGAAGTCGACCGGCAGTTGAACGCCGTTGAGCAGCAATTTGCTTCCGACCAACACGAGGATCAAGGATAGTAAGGGCGTGAATTCGAAATCATCGACAACTCGAGAAAATGGCTCCCTGTCATCTTCCGACCGGGCAGCTGAGCTTGGGCGAGATGACCGTTCCCTGCAACCAGGCTTGCCCATGCCAGGGCCGGTGCGGAAACGGCTGGAGCGATTGCTGTGGAAAGAACAGCAATTGACGAGTGATTTGAAACAGACTCAATCAATTATACAGCAGCTGGAACAGTATATCGCCTTGTCGGGGCAAGTCACCGAAGCGCTGGACGCGCTGAGCCAAAAGTTGTTTGAAGAAGTGCTGGAACTGCTCCGGGACAAACTGTCGATCGCGATCCAGGAGGTGCTCGAACAACCCGTTAAGTTCCACGCCGAGGCATCTTTTAAACGAGGCGCGGCCAACGTTGAGTTTTCGGTGGACCGCGAAGGTAACCAGGAAGACGTCAATCGCGGGCAGGGCGGTTCGGTGCAAAACGTGCTGTCGGTCGGTTTAAGGCTGTTCGCATTGGCGCGGTTGGACTCCGATCAGCATCGCCGATTTCTGGTGCTCGATGAACAAGATTGCTGGTTGCGTCCCGAGTTGGTCCCTCGATTGGTCAACATCGTCTACCGCGCTGCTCGGGAGCTGAATTTTCAAGTGATCATGATTTCCCACCACGATGTCAATTTGTTTGAAAAATACGCGGACAAGATTTACCAGTTTCAGCCCGCAGGTTCGGAAGTGAAGGTAACGGAAGTGTTGAACCGGGCGTTGGAATCCGACGGCGACTAGCATGGCCGATTCGGCCGTAATCGAACTGATAAAATCAGCGCAGAAAGCTTAGTCCTGGTTGTTCCTGGCAGTCTCCAGGTAATCTGAAGGGGGTGGCGCTGACAGATGAGGCCAGCTGGGATGTGAGCAGTAAAACTCGGTTTTGCCTGGCAAAACATGACTCTGTTAGTTTCTTATGGAAATAGCTCACGCGGAGTCGCGA
>CAZJEK010000110.1:0-15475 GCA_964545005.1 uncultured Pirellulaceae bacterium | reverse complement strand
TGATTCTCAGGTATTCCTTCGCGGCTTTGCGGCTTTGCGTGAGCCCCTTTCCGCACGTCAATTGCGCGGGGCTCGTCAGCCAACTTGGCAAAACATGACTCTGTTAGTTTCTTATGGAAATAGCTCACGCGGAGTCGCGAAGCCGCGAAGGCAGGGTGGAACGCCGAAGCAAGGGGGGCAGAATTCCTTGAGGAGACACCTGTCGCAAAAAATCCACGCTGCTTGATTCTCAGGTATTCCTTCGCGGCTTTGCGGCTTTGCGTGAGCCCCTTTCCGCATGTCAATTGCGCGGGGCTCGAATTTGAAACTTGCTGCGCTTGCGAGAGGAAATTTGCCTTACATTCGCTTCGCGCTCACCTGTCGGTGCATTTCGAAGGCCGCGATGCCAACGCTGGTTGCCAGGTTCAGACTGCGAACGTTGTCGGTGGTCGGAATTCGCAACAGTTGGTCGGGGCAAGGTTCGGTCAGCCAACTGGGCAGGCCGGATGTTTCGCGGCCGAAGACTAACGTGTCTCCTGCCTGGTACGCGACCGCCGAATAGCTGACGGTCGCGAAGCGGCTGAAAAACCAGAGACGGGTGTCGGGCAATCGATCGGTTAGTTCGTCCCAATGGCTGACAACTTCGAGATTCAGGTGCGGCCAATAGTCCAGTCCAGCTCGACGCAGTCGTTTTTCATCCAGCTGGAATCCAAGGGGGCGAACGAGCCACAGTTTTGCGCCCAAAGCGACCGCTGTGCGGCCCACGGCCCCGGTGTTGCCGGGAATCTCAGGCTGAAACAGGACGATGTTAATTGCCGCCGGGTCCTGCGGACGAATTAGCAACGGATCGGTGGGGGATGGATCGGGCATGGCGTCTAAGTGATGGAACCGGGCCCACTGTTATCGTCGCAGCCGTTGAAATCCACAAGTCCGCGGTAATAATTCGTTCGGGGTACGGCGTTGAATCTGGAAATTGCAGCCAATGCCTACGGAAAGTCTGGTTGGCACGTTAAACTGAGTGTCGGAGAAGTAGCTTGGGCCATCGGCCCGAGTCGGCAGCGGTTTCACCAACTTAGATTATTCCATCGCGATCACGGCCGAATCGGCCATGCTACTTGATCGCAGTTTTTCTGTTCCCGCATCTTGATTCGGAGTATCGACTTCGTGGTTGACATACAACGTAACCCTACTCGACCGGTTCAAATTGGATCGGTCACGATTGGTGCCGGTCACCCGATTGCGGTCCAGTCCATGACGGCCACGAAAACCAGCGATGTCGACGCTACCGTTGCGCTGGTAAATCTGATGCATCGGGCTGGCGCCGACGTGGTTCGAATCGCGGTCGACAGCAAGAGTGAGGCAGCGGCGTTGGCTGAGATTCGCCGGCAGACCAAGGTAAATCTGTCCGTGGACCTGCAAGAAAACTATCGGTTGGCCGAAATCGTCGCGCCGCACGTCGACAAAATTCGCTACAACCCTGGCCACCTTTACCACCATGAAAAGGATAAACCCTGGCAGGAGAAAGTCGATTATCTCGCCGGAATCGCTCGTGACAACGATTGTGCCATGCGAGTTGGTGTTAATTGTGGATCAGTCGATCCGGCTAAAAAAGCCAAGTACGACCCGGAAGATTCGATCACACCGATGCTCGAAAGCGCGCTCGAACATTGTGCTTACCTCGACTCTATCGGTTTTGTGAGATATTGCGTTTCGCTGAAAGACTCGGACCCTCGCAAGGTGATTGAGGTCAATCAGCGGTTCGCTGCGGCTCGGCCTGATATCCCCTTGCATCTTGGAGTGACCGAAGCCGGCATGCCCCCTGACGGCGTAATCAAAACGCGGATCGCGTTTGAGCAGTTGATCGGGAAAGGGATTGGCGACACCGTACGAGTCAGTTTGACCGTCCCCAACGATCGCAAAGGAGAAGAGATCGAGGCTGCGCAGTCGATCATCGACGACATCCACGCCGGTCGCGTGCGCAGTGTCGTCAACTTTGACGATAAGTCGCTGAACATCATCTCCTGCCCCAGTTGTTCCCGGGTCGAAAACGAAGCGTTCGTTGATTTGGCAGTCCAGGTTAAAGAAATGACCCAATACGCCAAAGAACACGCGATTACGATTGCGGTGATGGGCTGTCGGGTCAATGGGCCTGGCGAAACCGACGACGCGGATCTTGGTTTGTGGTGTGGTCCCAAAGTGGTCAACTTGAAAAAAGGTCCAGAACCGTTGGGGGCTTATTCCTACGATGAGATTTTGCCCCGGTTGAAAACGGAACTGGATGCCTTGATTGCTGAGAAGAAGGCCATCACCTGATGCTGAACACGCTCTACCTCCCCGAACTACGGGAAATGTTGGCCCACGGCAATGAAGAGGGCCTGCATGAGTTCTGCGCTGCGCTGAACCCCACGCGTGCCGCTGAGTTCATGGAAGGGTTGACCAGCGAAGAAACGTGGCAGGTCCTGACCAGCGCCGAACCAGAATTGCGCGTCGGTATTTTTTCGTACCTCAAGAGTGACAAGAAACTGCAAATCCTGGAGGAAGAAAACCTCGAAGAGATTGCGGAGTTGGTTGCGGAATTGCCGCCTGATGACCGCGTCGACTTGCTGCAGCAGTTGGAAGAAGAGCGTCGGCAGCACTTGCTGCATCGAATTCCGGCTGAGGAGCGACGCGACTTTCATCGGTTGAGCCAATATCCGGAAGAGACCGCCGGCGCGGTAATGACTACCGAAATCGCCAAACTCAGTGAAGAGTTGTCGATTCGCGAGGCTTTAAATGAAATCGGTCGACAGATCGAAGAATACGAAACGATCTACTACTTGTACATCGTCGATGATGACGATCATCTGCGGGGCATCGTGTCGGCCAGGCAATTGTTGGCGGGAATGCGGCAACCGGAAACCAAGCTGCGTGAAATCATGCAGACGGACATTGTCACCGTTGATGTGTTGGATGACCAGGAAGACGTCGCCAACAAAGTCGCGCGGATGGACTTGTTGGCCATCCCGGTTGTTGATAGCCAGCACAAAATGCTGGGCATCATCACTCATGACGACGTGATCGATGTTGTCCGGGAGGAAGCGACGGAGGATGCGCATCGGATCGGAGCCGTCGATCCGTTGGATGAATCCTATTTGCGGACATCGATTTTGACGTTGACCTGGAAGCGCGGAATCTGGCTGGCGATTTTGTTTTTCTTTGCCTTGATTACGGCGTTTGCGCTGGAGGGTTACAAGTCGGTGATCGACAAATGGCTGTGGTTGATGGCCTTTATTCCCCTGGTCATCAGCAGCGGCGGAAATTCGGGCAGTCAAAGCGCGACGTTGATTATTACCGCATTGTCCCGCGGTCACATCACGATGCGCGACTGGACTCGGGTCGTGACCCGTGAACTGATGATGGGAGTACTGCTGGGAACGGCGTTGGGGTTGATGGGTTATTTGGCTTCCATCTTTATCATGCCCAGTGATCCGCCGCCCAGCTATTCAGCGATGTTGGTGATTCCGGGCACGTTGCTGATGGTTGTGATTTGTGGAACGCTAACCGGTTCGATTTTGCCGATTCTGTTTGAGCGAATTGGGTGGGACCCGGCGATGATGAGTACTCCGTTCGTGGCCGGGATTGTGGATATTCTTGGCATCCTGATTTACGTCAACTTGGCGCTGTTGTTGATGGGGTAGATTGCTGTTCTGCAGGGGAAACTCAACAGCCGCGGTGGGTTGCCTGGCCATAGCTAAACGATTCGTGGAGTTTTAGTACGCGTTTGAGTTCAAGTTGAAGTTACACCAATCAAGACAGGCAACGCTGGCGCGGTGCTTGGACGCTGACATCACATCTACTAGACTATCAGCTTGTTCCTGAGTGCGAAAAACCTGGCCTTGTCGGTCGGTTAGTCGTATTCTCCGCCACTAATTTCAGCATGAAAACTCATGAGCGAAACGATTGATACAGCGGCATACTTGGAAAAAGTTCAGGCAGCTTCGGCGGCGGGGAAATTAACCGCTGCGGCTGTCGATAACATCCGACGTTGGCTGACCGAACCCCGCTATCAAGATTACGTTGCTCAGATTGTCGAACACATTGATCAGGAAAAATGGCAACAATTGGACGACGTATTCTGGACGGTAATTCCGTTTGGAACTGGCGGCCGTCGAGGCATGATGTATCCCTTTGGTTCCAATGCAATCAATGATCGCACGATTGGAGAAAGTGCCCAGGGACTGGCGGATTACGTCAAGCAGATCAAGCCCGACGGGCCATGGTCGATTGGCATTGCCTACGACACGCGGCATAAGAGTCGTCATTTTGCCGAGCTGTGTGCTGGAATCATGGTGGCCAATGGGTTCCAGGTTTATTTTCTGGACGACTATCGCAGTACGCCGGAATTGTCGTTTTTGATCCGCTACAAGCAATGTGATTGTGGGATCATGGTCACTGCCAGCCACAATCCTCCCTCGGACAATGCGGTTAAGGTTTACTGGTCCAGTGGAGCCCAGCTGATTCCTCCGCATGACAAAGCAGTCATCGAAAAAGTGGATCAGGTTCAGGAGATCAATGCCGCGGACTTTGCTGCCGCGGTTGAAGAAGGCAACGTTCACATGGTGACCCAGGAAGTGGACGAAGCGTTGAAACAGGAGCACGTCCAGCAAAGTTTTTCGGGGCCTCGCAACATCAAAGTTATCTATTCTCCGCTGCACGGCGTTGGCGAGTTCAATGTTAAAGCGGCTTTGAATGCGGTAGGATTCGAATCGTTGGAAATCTATGGTCCTCACCGCCAACCCAGCGGTGATTTCCCCAATGTTCCAGGGCACGTTTCGAATCCGGAAAACGCAGAAGTCTTTACAGCGATTATTGAACATGCCCAGCAGACGGGCGGCGAACTGATTCTGGCAACCGATCCAGATTGCGACCGGATGGGAGCAGCGGCTCCGATGACGATCGATCCAGCAGGTCCGTGGGATACCTTCAATGGCAACCAGCTGTCGGTATTGTTGGGCGAGTTCGTGTTAAGCAAACGGGCTGAGGCCGGCACGTTGAGTGAAAGTAACTTCGTTGTGACGACGCTGGTAACGACCCAGATGCTGCGGCGGGCTTGTGAAAGCTACGGGGTTCGCTGCTTCGACAATAACCTGGTCGGTTTCAAGTGGATCTGTAGTGTCGTCGACGAGCAAGGTCCTGATGATTTTGTCTACGGAACCGAGGAATCTCATGGATTTCTCGTCGGTCAGTATTGCCGGGATAAAGATGGCGCGGTGGCCTGTATGTTGATGGCGGAACTTGCCGCGGATGTGAAAGCCAAGGGAATGTCGTTGCATCAGTTTCTCGATAGCCTGTATGCCAAATACGGCTACCACCAGGAACGACTGGTCAACATTCGGATGGAAGGATCCGATGGCATGAAACGAATGGAAGCATTGATGGCAAAGTTCCGCAGCGATCCTCCACAGTCGCTCGGCGGGATTCCGGTTGTTGCGGTGCGGGACTATCAGTCGGGCAAACGCGTGGCAACCGATGGTACCGAATCGGGATTTGACGGGCCGAATGGCAACGTGCTGGTTTTTGAAACTGCCGAAGAAGGCAACTATGTCGCCGCGCGGCCATCGGGAACTGAACCCAAGATCAAGTTTTACAACTTCACCTATGTTCCAGCTGACCGATTGGGTGAACTGGATGAAGCGAAGCGGGCGATGACGAATCGACTGGATGGGTTTGCCAGCGATATGGAATCGTTTGCAGCCCAGGTTTGATTAAAGTTTGAATCTCAAATCTCGAATCTCAAGCAAATGCAAGAACCTATTATCAGTGTGTCCGGTCTGCGTGGGATCATCGGTGAAAGCCTTGATCCGCTGTTGGCAATTCGTTACAGCTGCGCTTACGCATCGCTGTTGGATCAACCCGGTCCATTGGTGGTTACCCGCGACGGCCGAGCCACCGGTTCGATGTTGGCGCAGGCCATTTGCAGTGGCTTACTGGCAATGGGGCGAGACGTGATTTATGGAGATGTGGCAGCCACACCGACGTGCGGAATCCTGGTGCGTGAGCACCAAGCTGCGGCTGGAATCCAGATTTCAGCCAGCCACAATCCGGCTCCTTATAACGGCATCAAGCTGTTTGGGGCTGATGGGCGCGTGATTCCTGCTGATCAGGGAGAACAGGTCATTCAGGCTTACCGCGATTTCCAGTTTCCGGGAGTCTCCCACGATCAAATTGGCACCTTGACCAACCTGGAAGATACTACTTCAGCTCATTTACAGGCGGTTTTGGCGACGGTTGATGCCGAGGCGATTCGGGCCAAATCCTACAAAGTGGTGCTCGACAGTCATCACGGTGCCGGATCCGTTCTGGGGAGGAAAGTTTTGGAAACGCTGGGCTGCGAGGTCCAGTGTTTGGGTGACACACCCGATGGGAAGTTCACCCGATCCCCCGAACCCACCGAAGAAAACTTGCAGGAGACGACTCAGCAAGCCGGTGACTTTGGTGCCGATGCAGTCTTTTGCCAGGACCCCGATGCCGATCGGCTGGCGATTATCGACGAGCAGGGTAACTATATTGGTGAAGAGTATACGCTGGCCATCACACTAAGCCATGCGTTGAGTTCACGGCAAGGGCCGGTCGTCACCAACTGTTCTTCCAGTCGCATGTCGGCCGATATCTGTCAGGCCAATGGATGCGAGTTGCACTTGAGTGCCGTTGGTGAAGCAAATGTGACCAATTTGATGATCGCGTTAAATGCGGTCTACGGTGGCGAAGGAAACGGCGGCCCGATTGATCCCAGGGTCGGCTATGTACGGGACAGTTTTGTGGCGATGGCGCAGGTACTGGATGCGATGGCGACCAGTGGAAAAGCAGTCAGTCAGTTGGCGGCTGAAATTCCACGCTACGAGATCTACAAAACCAAAATCGAAATCGAGCCCGATCAGATTCCCTCGCTATACGAAGCGTTGAAACAGGCGTTTCCCGAAGCCGAAGCCAGTACGATGGACGGATTGAGGTTGGACTGGTCAGACAAATGGATCCTGGTACGCCCCAGCAACACCGAGCCAATTGTGCGGGCGATTGCCGAGGCCAGTCGGATGGAAGATGCCAAGCAGCTCTGTGACCGAGCTGCCGAATTGGCTCCGTAGCATGGCCGATTCGGCCGTGAGTACATGGTGGCTGAAGTGACGTCTATGAGTTGCCAAAAAAAACACCCGGGTTGCCCGGGTGATGAATACGATGCTGCTTCCAATTTCTGCAGACTTACTTGCGTCGCCGAACCATAACCAGGCTACTCAAACCGACCAGAGCCAATGCTGAGCCTGGTTCGGGAACCGCAACGGAAATCAGGGTAACTTCGAAGCCTTCGAATGATCCCGAGCTATCCAGTGACAACGTATCGGCGACGTTGATGCTCCAGGTGCCCGCTGTCGATTGACCTGCGAAAACATCCGCAAAGCTGAGGATGACTGCTGAGTCAGGGTCGGAAAAGCTTTCCGCCGTGGGGGCGTAGGTGATTGAATTATCGATTGCCGTGCTACTCCCGGTTGCCGTCGCCACCGCATCGAAATCCGCACCGCCGGTTGCAAACACATAGTCCAACGGTGTGGAGCCAGACAAATTGGCCGGAGAACCGAATGGACTGGCGCCAACGCTGCCTGGTTGGGAATTGGTACCGTTGAATGTGTAGATTTCTTGCAGGCCCATGATCGTGATTTCACTTGAGCCATTGCTGAGCGTGATTTGTAGTTGTCCGACCCATGAATGGACCGCGCCTTGCAAGACGACTCGTACATCCTCGATGGTTTCGTTGACGGAGGTGGAATCGGTTAGTGTGACGACACCACCGGGCAGCGAGTCGGTGTCAGCAACACTTCCAAAACCAGAAAGGACAACGTCTGCAGAGGCGTAAAACGGGGAAACCAGAATCAAGGCTGTTGCGAGGCAGATGTTTTTTAGCATTTGCAAGTCCGATGATGAAAGCAAAGGTGAATAACTGTGCCGATTATAACAGATTTGACGCCGGCGCTGGGGCCGGAAGAGGTAAACGGGCTCCAAAAAAACTTCGTCTTCGTGGTCCCAGTTGGAAAACTGTATGGGGAGTTCAAACGCGGCGACGGAAGGCAAAAAACAAGCCTCCCAAGCCGATCAGCGCCAGACTTGAGCCGGGCTCGGGAACGGCAGCGGTAATCAAGGTGACTTCAAACCCTGCAAAGGAGCCTGTTTCGTCAAACGTAAACGTATCCACGACGTTGATACTCCAGGTTCCAGCCGTTGATTGGCCAGCGAACACATCGGCGAAACTCAGAACCGTCCCGATATCCGCTAACGAGGCATTCTCAGCCGTCGGGGCGTAGGTGATTGAACTGTCAATTGCAGAATTACCTGCGGTTGCTTCTGCGGCGGCATCAAAATCGGCTCCACCGGTCCCGAATACATAATCCAGTGCTGTTACGCCGGATAGGTTGGCATTGGAACCGAATCCGCCGGCACCGACGGTGCCCTGTTGGGTGTTGGTTCCGTTAAAGGTCAAACCATCCTGCAACCCCATGATGATGATTTCGCTGGTCCCGTTGCTGAGCGTGATTTGTAAATCGCCGACCCAGGAATGAACCGCGCCCTGCAAGACGACTCGTACGTCGGTAATCGTCTCGTCGACCGTTGTTGAGTCCGACAACGTGACAGCACCGCCAGGCAGAGCGTCGGTGTCAGCGATGCTGCCGAATCCTGAAAGCACGACGTCCGCGGATGTGAGCATTGGAAATCCGAGAATTAACAAGGCACCGAAACCAATTGTTTTAATCATGGTCAATTTATGCATGGAGCAACGTTATTGCAGCGCCTGAAAAAACCCTTCGAACCCAGGAAGCAGGATTCGAAAGGTTTGTCGAACGCTGAACTTAGTCGAGTGTTCTCTACTTGCGACGACGAGCGATCACGAGACCACCCAGTCCAAGCAAAGCGAGAGCCGATGCGGGCTCGGGAACAGAAACAACTTGCCATTGGCCCAGAATTCCCGCGCCGGTCAAGTCATCGACCGTATCAGCAGGAAACCAAAGGTCTCCAAAGGTATTTCCTGCAAGCATGTCGGCATAATCTGCGCTATCAACGGTCCAAGTGGCCGATCCGGTGAACGCAAGCGATCCGGCAGTAAATGAGACGGTTCCATCCGTCGACCAGCTGAACATGTTTAAGCCGCGGTCGGTAAGCGTTCCGGAAGTCCAGATGGCTGGGCTGCCGTCGCTTGGATTTTCAGCATTGGTCAAGTCGCCAGTGATAAGAGTGTCAGAGACAACCGAGTTGAGATCGTTGTTATAGAAATCCTCAAGGTAAATACCGGTCCCACTGGAGCCGCTTGTGGTGATTGCTGACAACCCATCGGTAGCGGTAAACGTCACTTGATCGGTAACCGACAAATCGACCAAGATTAGCACGTCAGCGTTCGCGGTTGACGCGAAAGCCATCGCACAAGTGGCCAAAAACAAAGCTAATTTTCTCTGCATCAAGATGTCCTCCAAAAAGTGGCAAATTCGTTAAATAAACGACAATCGAAACGGGCACTTCGGTTGCTGGTAAATCCGAAAACGCAAATGAATTTTCCGTGAACCACCCAACAGGCTAATCGTTCTTCACGCGACATTCAACAAATTTTAACGATTTTTTGGGTTGAACAGGCAAGGCAACCCGCTAATCAGGTCCACCAAAGTCACTCGGAGCAACAATCTTTCCCAAAATCTCAGGTTTAAGTGGCATTGGGACCCCTGGTTCGAGTTCCCAATCTGGAGATTTTTTTGAAATGTTTTTTTGAGGTTTCCAGAGAAAACTGGGGAAGGGAGCCCAAAAACGGCCGTTTCGGTCATCAAGATTCGGCGGTGAACACCGGATTCGATCCGATCTTTGGCCACAGCAATGAGCTGGAAACCGTTGGTGAACGTGAAAATACCGACCAGTTATGCCGTTTTAGGCGAGAACCGCTTAACTGTTGCGCGGACAATTAGGAATACCGACAGGATCAAGACAGCACTGACGAACGAATTGACCAGTAAACCGGTCAAATTCCATTGGCGAGTTTCCCCTTTCACCGCTGGCCAGGGCCAGTCATGGGTTCGTTCCAGCCGCACGTGGTTGGGGATAGCGGGATCGAATTCCCGCTGTAGATAGATCATCGGCCAGCCGTGTTGGCTGGCATTGAAGCTGATCTCGTGGGACTGGGGCAGGTGGAGCGTGCGGTCCAGATTGAATAGTGCCAGGATCCCCGCTACGAGGCACGCCAGCGCCATGGCAAAGTGAAACGGCCGATTGGGATCAATCGGCCGTCGTTGAATGAGTCGCGACCAAAATCGTCGCGACTTCTGTTTTGCGGGCTTAGCTGTCAAACCGTTGGTCGTTGACTATTTGGGTTTGATTTCCGGAGTCGAACGGCAGAAGCCAATGTCTTCCAGCGACTTGTAAACTTCTTCCAACGTCTTTTCGCCAAAGTTGTTGATGCTGAGCAGTTCCGAGCGAGTGGTGTTCAGCAGGTCGCGAACGTTGAAGATGCCTTTTTCTTCCAGGCAGTTGGTGGTGCGGACGGTCAGCCCGATCTCGGCGGTACTGAGGTCCAACTTCTCACGCAGGTTGCGGGTTTCTTCTTCAGCAGCGGAAAGCGGAATTCTGGTTCTGGCCATCAGGGCTCCCTCCCAATAATGAAAATGTCTGGATCAATTGCAACGCACTGGTTTCCACAGGTTGATGCCCTCCGTCATTGAGGCCGTTGGCCGTTGGGGAATCCAGAGTCGAACGCTTGTCACGACTGAACAAAAATATAACATACAGCGTTGGGATTTCGAGTACGGACGAACGCAATTTTCTTTTCACGCTAGCACTAGCGAGCCAGATGCAGGATTTATCGCAGCAACAAATACTGGCAGGTCTCAATCCTCAACAGCAACTGGCAACCGCGCATGTCGATGGTCCGCTGTTGGTTTTGGCTGGACCTGGCAGCGGTAAAACGCGAGTCATCACTCATCGAATTGCCCATTTGATTGCCTCGGGGGTTCCGTCTGAAAACATCGTCGCACTGACGTTTACCAACAAAGCGGCGGAGGAAATGCGAAGCCGGATTCGTAAGCTGGCTCCCGGCAGCCGCGCCTGGACCAGTACGTTTCATCGGTTCTGTTCCAGATTGATCCGGCAACACGCGGGCATGGTTGGCCTGAAAGAAAACTTCACGATCTACGATGCCGGCGACTCAAAGAAAGTCATCAAACAGGCAATCGAAAATGCTGAAGTCGACCTGAAACACTACTCGGCCGACAAGCTGGCAGCTGCCATTAGCAACGTCAAGAACCACGGCGTTACGACAGAACAGTTTCAGCCGCGGGTCGGCAACGCGGTGGACGCGATCGTGGCTCGCGTCTATCCCGAGTATCAAAAACTGTTGCAACTGGCGAATGGTGTCGATTTCGACGACCTGCTGCTGTACGCCGTCGAACTTCTCAGGAATTCGCCTGAGTTGCGCCAGTCGCTGGACGAGCATTTCCGCTACATGCTGGTTGACGAATACCAGGACACCAATCTGGCTCAATACCAGCTGATCCGATTGCTAAACCATAACTATCAAAACCTGGCCGTGACCGGCGATCCGGACCAGTCGATTTATGGTTGGCGAGGCGCGAATATCAATAACATTTTGCATTTCGAGCGAGACTACCAGGACGTCAAGGTCGTTCGCCTGGAGCAAAACTATCGAAGTACCCAGGCAATTTTGCGAGTCGCCGACCAGCTGATTAAAAACAATACTCAGCGCAAAGAAAAGTCTCTGGTTACCGAAAACGAAGAAGGTGACGCTGTACGTCTGGTCGCGTATCCGTCTACCGACGATGAAGCGGTTGATATCGCTGATACAATCGCCCTGGCGATTTCTCGCGGCCAGCGGTCGGCCAAGGATTTTGCGATCCTGTACCGGGCCAACTACTTGTCCCGTTCATTCGAACATGCGTTGCGATCAGCGGGCGTGCCGTACCAGGTGATCAATGGTCACGAGTTTTACCAGCGCCGCGAAATCAAGGACTTGTTGGCCTATCTGTATCTGCTCAACAACCCTGATGACAATGTCGCGCTGGAACGAATCATCAATGTGCCTTCTCGCAAGATTGGCAAGGTTACCTTGGGGCGGCTGCGCCGGTACGCTCAAGATCATCGGATGTCGATGTTGGAAGCAGCTCGCGAAGTTAACCAGATCGATTCGATTTCCAACGCCGCTTCCAAACGAATTGCCGAATTTGTCACGATGGTCGATCGTTTGTCCAGCATTTCGCATGACGATGTGGCGGCCGTGCTGCGTGCCGTGTTAAGTGAGTCTGACTATCGCAACTGGTTGATTCAGGACGGAACCGAAGAGGCTTATCAGCGTGCCGACAACGTCGATGAATTGTTGGTCGCTGCAGAAGAATTTGATCGCGACCATCCTGGCGAAGGTGGGCTGGAAGCCTACCTGGAACAAACGGCCTTGTTTGCCGATACCGATATCTGGGACTCAGAAAATGACTTCGTCACCTTGATGACGCTGCATGCGGCCAAGGGATTGGAATTTCCCAGCGTGTTCATTATCGGTTTAGAAGATGGAATCCTGCCTCACGAACGCAGTTCGCAGGATGACCTCGAGGTCGAAGAAGAACGACGCCTGTTATTCGTTGGAATCACCCGCGCCCAACAGTCTTTGCAGATCAGTCGATGTCAAACCCGATTTCGACGCGGCAGCAATTGGCCTACCGTCGCCAGTCGTTTTTTGATGGAAATGCCCCGGCACGAGATGGCTGTATTCGAGCCTTCCCGAACCGCGTTCAGTCATGACGATTTGGAACTGGCAATTGGATCGTTGGACGACTGGGATGATTTGCCCAGCATCGATATCAATGACGACAACGGTGGCTTGGAAAAGGATGCCGGATCGGTTGCCGAAGAAAGCGAGACGATGTCGGTGACGGCGGAACTGGAGTCAGCAATGAAAAGCAAGTTGCTGGAATTGGCAGCCGCCAGGCAAGGCCAGGGGACAGTTTCGCAGGAGGGCTCGGCGTCAGCCAAACGCCTGCCGCAGATGTTGACCGGCGCAGATATCGAAGCCCGAGATTCTCAGTTCCAAGGTGCGGTGCTGACGGCTGAACAACAGCAACTGGGCGCTCGTGTCGAGCACGCCGAATTCGGTGTCGGCAAGATCGTCAAGCTATCGGGCTCCGGGAAAAAGCGGATGGCGACGATCCGGTTTCCCGAATTCGGCGACCGCACGTTTCATTTGGCCTTTGTGAAATTGAAACTGGTGAAATAAGTAGCTTGGGCCAGTGGCCCGAGAAACTGGTCGAAGTCTAAGTTATTGAAAGTCGGTGGCTAGCGCCAAAGCCGCTGGCATTGTTAACGTTCACGTTGCCAAACGTGACGTTCATTCAGTATGCCGTTGCGGTCACGGCCGAATCGGCCATGCTACCTTCAACGCGCCTAACCGCTTAAACGACGTCGTCGCGTGCCCAGCCAGGACAAGCCCGCTAACAGTAATACAGCTTGAGCGGGTTCCGGCACGGCAGTGACTCGGCCATAACCGATTACATCGAAGACGATCAAATCTGTTCCGCTGATCGAATTGATCAGCCCAGCACTGGTCGTTGGTTCCATGATCCCGATATTTCCGCCTTCTTTCCAGTGGCTGGCTTGCTCGCCATCCCCATACTCAAAACCGGTTGACCAATGAGCCGATCCGGCAATTAATTCGGACGTACCGCCATCAATCGACAGGAACTTCTCTCGCTCATCAGCTGTCCAGTCGATATCGGCACCAGCCCCGACGCTATCGGCTGAGTGTCTGAGAAAGTCCAAGGCCGACACGTAGTCAAATTCGTCGTCGTCACTCAACCCGTCTCCGTTGGCATCCAGTACATCGACACCGCTGACAAATCCCATCGCGTGTCCAATTTCATGCATCGCGATCCCAATGAAATCCAACGATCCCGGATCAATCCCGTCATTGCGGTCAAAGTCCCAGGCGAAGCTGCTGTTGAATGAAATGGTGGCATCCAGCAACGGATCGTTGCTGGCACGCAAGCCCAGCGCTTTGGCGTTTGCAGTCGTCAAGCGAACGGTCTCGTTGTTCAGGCCGCCATCGTTGTCGACATAGGGAACTTCGTTTTCAGCTCCACTGGAGTCGGTCGTGCGATTGATGTAGACGGAGAACCCGGAGCCAACTGGCAGACTGTTGCGAAATGTCTGATCATGGCTACTGCTGATGTCGGCATCCACCGCGTTCAGGAATTCAGTGAACGTCTGGGTTTGTTCCGCCGCTTGAGTGCTGGCCAGTGTCACGCCGCCGAGGTTTTCGAAAACCAGACCCAGGTTGATGCTGATCGCATCATTGAATTCGCTGGACCAGGCCGCAGTCGCTTCCGTGAATGCGGCATCCGCTTCCGTATTGCCACTGGATGAAAAATTGAATGCCAGCTGGGCGTCAGCGTTAACGCTGATTAAACAGGTGAAAATTATCGCAGCCAAAGTGGCCGGTGCAGATCTGAGTGTCATCGAAGTATTGCAACAAAACCAGGTTTTCCCACCCATTCGCCAATCACAACGATAGGCTCGATGCCCCCCATTTTCAATGGTTGAAGCTGGTAACGTCGTATTTTGGACGGAATTACGGAGGGTTTTGCTGGGTTCTGGGAGTCAGGGGCCTCGTTGCTGATTTTATATGTCAGTTCGAGACCGGTGATTTTACTCTGGTGGTTCCACGCTCTTGGAAACCCGACGCACAAGTTTTGAAGTTGCAAATTTCGCAGTTCGCTTTGCAGCCAGTTTTGCCTGCGAGGAAAATTGAACTCAAATCGCCCCGGAGGGGCCGTCTGCTTATAGCTTGGGGCGGAAGCCCCAAGAATAGCTACGCCATCTGAAAGTTTTCCACGTTGGCTTTCACGTCGTTCATGAAATTGGCAGCGCCGACGCCGTTGGCGATTCGATGATCAAATGATAACGTCGCCGTGACCCGTTGGACGAATTTGAATCCGTCTCCATCTGGCACCGGGTGGTCAAAGACTTCACCAAAAGCCAGCGTGGCAACAGCGGGAGCGACGATCGCGGGAATTCCGATCCGCATTCCTGCTTTACCGATGTTGGAAACCGTGATCGTGGTTGACTCATCCGCCTGGTCTTTGCCGTCACGAGCCGCTTCGACTTGCTTGGCATACGCCTGGAAAAATTCCTCGGCTGACAACTGGTCGGCGTCACGAACCACCGCGGTGACCATCTCGTCACCCGGCAGGGCAACCGCGATTCCCAGGTTAACGCGATGAAACACTTTCAGCGACATACCGTCGGCGGTCAGCGAACTGCGAAACTTGGAATGTTCTTTCAGTGCCTGGACAACCGCCCAGCAAGCCATCGCGAAGCCGGTCGGCCCGTTGTTTTCCCGAGCTTGTTCACGCGCGGCGGCAACTGATGTCCAATCCATATCCGACATCACCGTCACCGGAATGCAGGCTTTGGATCCCCGGGCCAGGCGATAGTT
>CAZJEK010000109.1:0-16850 GCA_964545005.1 uncultured Pirellulaceae bacterium | reverse complement strand
CTGGCACTCGAGACGAGAGCCGTCGCAGCTCATGAGCTGGGAATGGAAGTCTCCATTTGTGGGGACGTTGGATAACGAATCGTTGTAGCTTGGGCCATTGGCCTTGTCCCTACACAGATTTCTACCGCTCGATTCAGTTTTACCAAGCATTAACAGACTTTCATTGAGTTGGATTAGTCCTAGCCAGTGGATCTCGATTACCCGTGCTAGTAAACAGGTAGTTGTAAACAACTCTTGAGAACCGCGAAGCGGTGCCATGATGTAGCCATGGGCGTCAGCCCGTGGAAGAAAGGCAAATGGAATCGGTAGTCCTGAAGGGACGGCATGAGCAGTCCTGGACAGGCATCGCTTCATGCGAGAATGATTTTATGTCGCCCTTTCAGGGCTTGGTGTCGTTTGATCCGCGATCCACGGGTTGCACTCGTGGCTACATCATGCCGTCCCTGTGGGACTATTTGGCACTGGCCCAAGGCGCGCTCCGCCGGGCGTAGCGACAACCATCGCATGAACCCGAACTCTACGCTCATTTTGCCAGCATGTTCAATAACGCAAACTTGCCGATCAAGATGTGTGTAAGGACAAGGCCATTGGCCCGAGTCCGCAAACTTTTCACCCAACGTTAGGTATTTCGCTGCGATCACGGCCGAATCGGCCATGCTACAAACTTGCGTGCAGCGCAAATTACGTCCCCCTCATCTCAATTCAGTGAATGTATCCATCCACTGGAACTGGGTTCTCATCCATGTCAATCAAACCTGGCTGCCCAGCGATAACCGTACCAATGATCGTCAACGGGGCAGGGCAGTCCAGATCCTCCACGATTTTCCGCGCCACTGTCGGCTCGGCGGTCAGTAACAACTCAAAGTCCTCACCGTCGCTGAGTGCGTGGCTGAGTCGCTGCTGCCGGACCGCATCCGACTCCCCCTGTAACGCAGGATCATACTGTTCCAGGTCTGGCGAAATGGGAACCTGGCCGAGGTCGATTTGAAACTGAACCTGGCTGGCTCGCGCGATCGCCGTCAAATCCAATGTCAGTGAATCACTGGCATCGGTTGCGGAGTGAATCTGGTAGCGCTGACGGAGGTAGCTGGCCAACTCCAAGCGAGGCACAAAATCGAAATGGCGGCCATGAATGCTGCCACCAAAACTTCCGCTGACGAGAATCGAGTCACCGACCTGTGCCCCATTCAAAGTCCAGCCCACCTGGTCAGCAGGCAATTTGCCAATGGCAGTCGCCGACAACACCAGACGATCTTTCCAGACGTTGGTATCACCGCCAATTATCACCGAATTGAACTGATCACAGATATTCCGGCAACCGGTAAATAGATGTTTAACGTGGTCTGCCAATAACGAATCGGGCACCTGAAAATTCAACGTGACTGCGCAGGGAGTCGCCCCCATCGCCGCCAGATCGCTGAAGTTGACGGCAATCAGCTTTCGCCCGATCCGTTCCAACTGGCTTTGACTGATTTCGTCCAGCAGAAAATGGGTACCTTCGGCAATCGTATCCGTCGTCACGACCAGCTTCGACGAATCCCAGTCTAGTACGCCAGCATCATCGCCAATTCCCAAAACGACATGTTCCGGTTGGGCAAAAGTTTGAGTAGTCCGCAACCATTGGTGAAATTGATATTCCATCGACCCATAAACCTGGAAAGGAAAAACCGCCGATGCGCGGGTGCATCGGCGGTTTCTCATGATAACCGTTGGGGGAGATCACGGCTCGTCTGGGGCGAGCCGGATTAGCAGCAGCCCTCCTAGCGAGGCAATGACGCGACTCGCATTTGACCCCAAAACGGTTCTTTATCTCGAAGAATGTAAAACATGAAATTTTTTCGCTGCTTGATATCCGGCCGCTGGAGAATATAAGCCAGGTTTTCCAGCGACTCAGTTTTCCAACCATGCATGGCAACCAGGATGTCCCCGGGCATGATGCCTTCTGCCTCAGCCGGGCTGTTGGGACGCACATCCGTGATCCGCAAACCGCGTTGATAGTTCGGATGCCGGTTCTTAAGCTCCGCTTCCGACGCGACGACCAATTTCAAGCCCAGTGGATTCCACGCCAACGATGAGGCGGGTACGACAGGAGCCTGATCAACAGTACGTCGTTGCAACGCCAGCTTGCCTTCCTGCAACTCATGGTCGCCAGCGGGCTCGAACGCGACTGCAATGTTTTTGTTTTCCTGAGCGGCCAAAAGAGCGGTCTGAAACTCTAACCGCCGTGATGTAGGCTCGCCGTTGACCGTCACGATTCGAGACCCGGGAATGATTCCCAGCTCGTCAGCAGGGCTTCCTTCGGCAACGGCGGTGACTTTCAGAAATGGTTGATCATCAACATATTGCGTCTTGAGAGCCATCCCGTGGTAGGAGCTCTCGCCCTCAAGTTCCTCGATCAAGTCGGCCGCAATCTCTATCGCATCATTCACAGGAATCGCGAACGCGATTCCCTGGGCGCCAATTCGGACCGCGACGTTGATACCAATCATCTCTCCGTTGGTGTTCAGCAGCGGGCCGCCCGAATTCCCAGGATTGATGGCTGCGTCGGTTT
This sequence comes from uncultured Pirellulaceae bacterium, assembly GCA_964545005.1. GTDB lineage: Bacteria > Planctomycetota > Planctomycetia > Pirellulales > Pirellulaceae > Mariniblastus. The sequence goes on along the minus strand of CAZJEK010000109.1, from coordinate 14,299 downwards.
GAATCAAGTTCCGGTAGATCTGCTCATCGTTCACTTGAACGGTTCGACTGAGTGCCGAAATGATGCCGACTGTCACCGTGTGTTCATAACCGTAAGCGTTACCAACGGCGATGACCTGTTCCGCCAACATCAGGTCAGTCGAAGTGCCTAACTTGATTTTTGGGAGCGGCGACTTGGTGTCGATCTTCAGAATAGCCAAATCCGTATCCGGATCGTGGGCCAACAGCCTGGCAGTCGTTTTTTGACGGTCGCTGGTCGTCACTTCGATCGTACGCACACCTTGCACAACGTGATAGTTGGTCAGCACGTAGCCACGCGGGTCAATCACGACTCCGGTCCCCATGCCGTTAACCTGCTTCATGGCCTTGCCAGAGGTATCCTGATCGTCGCTGGGGATCGTCTTTCGGCCCCGCAGGTTGACCACCGACATCCGGCAGCCCGCAACGGCTTTGACAATTGGAGTCTCGCGACTCTCACGGCTCGGACGTTCTTCGGCCTGGCAGCGAGGCAATGCGGTTCCTGCTGCTGTCATCAGGGCGAATAGCAACAGCGGTAAAATTCGTTCAAGTCGTGATTGCATAAAGCCTGCTGCTGCCTGATTGGGTCAGGGGACCAGGTTGCGTGCGGGAACGGCAACGAGGTTGGCATAAGTCTTACAGGGCGTTAAATCGGAATGAAGATACGAACCCCGTGAGACCGTCAGGACGAGGCCGCATAAATTACCAAGGTTGTCAGCAGGCAGGTTTTCGAACCCGCGCGAGTTCAGAAATGCCTGGTTTTCTGAGTCAGACAAGCGAATTCCCTCAAGCTGGGTGCAGACACCAAACCCATTCCCCCCAAACCCTCAAGTCAAAAGCTTCAACTTCAACTTCAACTTCAACTTCAACTTCAACTTCAACTTGAGTTTCAGCTTGAGCTGGAAATATCAGTCGCGAGGCAGGCTTTTTCCGATGAAAGAATGAAGGACAGCCACGGCCCGGCCAACCCGCGTACAAACCACAGAGACGACAAAGTCAACGGTCCACGGAGATCAGTCCACAACCTGTCTGCGCTTTGTGCCTTCGTTGCGGACCCTTGTGTCACTATCTCTGCCCTCTGAGCCTCTGTGCCTCTGTGCATCTGTGGTGAACCATCACTAGCATGGCTGCTAAGAAAGACGCAAGCGCCTCCATTTAAGTCCTCAATGAGACGACCCAGGTAGTCGAGATAGTTCTTACGTGGTCAGCCCCTAACCTTTTCGATTCCGCTGCCAAAACGGTCGGATCGGCCAGGCTACCAACATCGCATCCTTCATTCAAATTACTATTGACGCGGGCTTTCTCCACCGCCGGCCCCCAGAATCTGCTGGCGAATTTTGGCGTTGATCGCCTTTAGTCGATCGGTATCCAGCATCGGCTTTGCCGGTTCTTCCTCGTATGCAGACATCGGGACCGCATTGTTCGCACCGATCATTGCTAGCGGACGCGGTGGCATGTCGTCCGATCGCTTGAATGTAATGGTCCCGGAATAGTGAACCAGGTTGAGTGACAACTCGTTTTTCTCACTCGACCATCGGATCGGTTGGAGAAATCGCGCCTGATAGTTGGGCATTAATCGATTCATCAGCAATTCTCCGGTCGCCTGTGAAATGGCCACCACCTGCTGGGCTTTCCTGACGTTGCTCAGCACCGCGGAAGTTGGCTGAACGCGGCGATGAAACAGCAACACGGGCGACGCATTGGGAACAAACGGCAACGGAGAAAAGGCATTCAGATGCACCATTGCCCCCTCTTTCCAGACCGGCTGCAGCGATTGATCAGCAAGCAACATGACATCGCCACGAATCAAACGCTCGGTGTTGTTGATGCGATAGGCACGCAAGGTTTTATTCAATTGCTGGTTACTGGTCCGCGCATCGATCTGGTTAAAAATCAGCATTTGCTGATCACCCACTTTCATCGCACCCATGTTCTGGATCGCCCCGCGTTCCACATTGAACGCGGGGCGGGTGGCCGCCAATTGGTTTCCCGAGCGGCCGTCAAGTATTGCCAATTCTCCCTCCGGATCGAGAAACGCCAAACGCAGCCGAGACATTCTTGCCACGCATGCCTGATCAGGTACACTTCGCCGCCAAAGATAGGACTGGTTAAGGAAATCAAACGCGGCCACGAACTGCTTTCCGGCGACCCCAGGAGCGTTGCTTGCCGCCGTCGGGATTGTAACTGACGCAAAATCACCAGTAATGGTTTCCGACGCTGCGGCCTTCACACCGCCTTCGCGATCCCCCAAAAGGATGGCAACTGCCCCATCGCTGTCCCAAATTGCATGACAATCTTCAGGCAATTTGTATTGGCGTGATTTTTGACCCGAGACAACGTCGAAAATCTTCACCTGTCGTTGGTCCCAGTCGACGACGATCAGGTTGCGATGATCACCCAACAGTTGCAAGTTTCCGGTCATTGTGCGCTGCCAGTACTCACGGCCGCTGACCGGATCGACGCAACTGATTCGCCGCCCGTCGTAATAACAGATGCCATTGTGCGAACCGTCTGAACAGGGAATTTCGTATCCTGTTGAATCGTAGGGCGCAAGATCCAATTCGTTGACATCGTTTCCGTCCAATTTAGGCCGAAACGTTCGGCCTTGGAGAAACCGATTCCACAACACGGGATTGCCGTTCCCGCCAATTAGCTTGTTGGCGTCCAGACAGACAAATTCCCACCCCCGTTTGAAAACCGCTAACGATCCACTAGGCCGGATTTGCCCCAGCGAGCGAACGGAAACGGAACTGGAACCGGTAGGGTAACGCCGAAGAGGAAACTTTTTGGTCGTGACTCCGAACGCATCCAGCACTTCGAGTTCATGGCTTTGATGCCAGGACACGAAGGACTGCTCCCCAAGTCGATCAAAACGCCGCCCTTGAACCTTGACCGGAAGCATTTGATTGGATTGGTACACTGCCTCTTTAGGCTCGACGTCGACCGCTACATCATTATACGGCGGATCCTCATTCGTGGTTGAGTCGACAATCGTTTCCTCATCCGCAAGAACTGACCAATCAACGATTTGCCGACCGGCTATCGTAAGCACATTCTGTTCGACCGCGTGTTTCAAAAGCTGGATCTCAGCGTACCGGTGCTGCTGAATTAACAATCGCAACAGCAGCTGCAGATGGTCAACGCTGACTTCACTCGTCGTCGGTTCGGAGCCAAAGTCAAACTTGATCTCGCCTTGCTCGTCCCGGATCTCGGCACGCGATAGTTCTGACAAATGGCACAGTGAATCGAGTACTCGTTCTGCTTGTGGATGGTTTTCGGCTTCCATGTATCGACGCGACAATTCAAACCTGGTTTGAGCGTCGACGAGGTACAGTGGAAAACAGCCGACCAGCTTTTCCAACTCAACAAACGACGAATCCGCCGCTGCCTGAACGCGCCGATTGACAAATGCTTTAATTTGCTGCCGCTGTTCCAGATTGGCATGTCGATACATCCGGTGCAAACAGGAGCGAAACCAGGCGCTCCGGGTAAACGAGATCGTTTGCCGTCGACTGGATTGATTCGAGACGTCCGGATCGTCGTTTGCAGGATTGGAATCGATCAAGTACTGGGGAATTTCAACCTTCATTTCCGGCTCCAATTCCTCAGGAAGCGGCGGCGGATAAAACGTCCCTTCCGTTTTGCTCTGATCAGCCCACTCCGATAACGCCAACAAAGCTCGCTCAACCAGTCGCTGCTCCACCAGGTAATTGACCTGCTGGAGACGCAACAATTGACGCTCCTCAGCAGGCATGTCGTCGATAAATCGATCGAACACTTCCAGGCAGCCCGCGACATTCTTGTCCAGCATTTGCCGCAACAGTCCTGCCAGTTGACTGGCGGCTACGCGAACGCCCACATCAGGATCAAGGGTTAGCAGCACGTCTCGCGCCGTCGTCCAGTTGCCTTGACGAGCCTGCAAACTGGCAAATTGGATCCGCTGTCGTGTATCAAGGCGGTCGGCTGAACCTGATCGTTTGACCGCGGCTGCGATTTTTTCTCGCACGACCGCTTCCGTTTCAAAACAGGAAATTACCGCAGGGCTGTGCGCCAGGACTCGACCGCGAAAGGGAAGCAAGTTGCCAAGCGTCTGCCCGGTCTCGACGGCGTCGACCAGTTTTCCGCTGTCCAAGTCAATCTTGACCACGAACTGATCCAGGGTCGGTAAGTATAAAAACTTGCCGTCGCGATATCCACGGCCGCTGGGAGCACCATAAGCGTCAATTGGAACGGACCATTGCGAGGTGCGGTCGTTCAGTGAAAATGCTTCCACCTGGGATTTGCCAACCAGGACCGCGTTGCGGTGATAGACGCAGGCCAAATCCATGAAACTGGCCGCCGGCAACCCCGAGCGTCCAAAATCGTCGACTGGCAATCCGGTTTCCAACTCAAAGGCGTACAAGTTGCCAGACTCCTGCGATGCGAAGACCGCCAACTCGTCCTCCAAAACCAGTTTGCCAGGAGCCCAGTTCAGCCGATTGGATCGACGCAGATTGGGCTCAAACTGCATGCCCCACAACAGTCTGCGGCTAAAATAATCAATTGCGACCAGCGCGCCCTGCCCGGTGGGGCAAACCAGAACACCATCGGTATAGGAAGGGCTTAGGGAGTAGTTGATCGTCGCCAGTTGACTGCGGACGTTAGCGACTTCGGCCAGATGTTGTTGCCACTGGACCTTCCCCGTTTGCTTGTCCAAAGCGATCAACCGTATCTCCTGTTCAATATTGGCGATGACCAGCAAGTCGCCTTCCAAGGGTAATGGTGGCCCCAGGAATCGGGCACCCTGTAGCGATGGATCCGAGGGACTTTGCTTTCCGCCCAAACTCCATTTCAAAGCCCCCTGTTGATCCAGGCTAATGGCATGCAACTGATTGGTCTCAACCATCGACACCCGGCCATCGCGTTCCAGCGGAAACGCCACCATGCGATCCGGGATAGCGAAAATCAGTTCCCCATCGCTGCTGCATTGTCCATGGAGAGCGTCTTGCCAAGCCACTTGCATGCCCAAGCTATCTGATTCGGCCGCCGAACCATCGAGCTGCTGAGCCACCTCGCGCACCGAGCTTGGATATTCCCACAACCGACGTCCTGTTTCAAAATCGATGCCGATCATTGCCTGAGGAGTTTTCAAAACCACGCGATCACCAACGGCCAATGCGGTTGTCACGGCGATGGCTCCAGTGGAAGATCGGGAAAAACTCGATTGAAACGACAATTCCTCTTCCCGAGAATCCGGGTCGGCACTGGTTTTGGTCACCCACGCAGGGGCACCAAAAGGAAACCCACCGGCGGCCGCAGCGTTGCGATTGGGTTGGCCCCCCTGCATCAACCATTCTCGAACTGGGCGAGCCGCGATTAACGGCGAATCACCAATCAAGTTCGAGAGCCAATCCAATGCCTGATCATCTCGCTCGAACATTGGAACACGCCGTCCATTGAACACAATTGAGCTGTTGGACGTGTTTCGATTCCATTCTGCCAGTGTTTCGCGAGCTCGCTCTCGATGTCCATCCAGCATCCAGCATGTCGCCAGCAAAATGGTTACTTCAGGTTCATAACTTTGAGCCGATGGAGCAGGCGAATACTTGACACGTGAGAAACAGGCGGCGGCCGGCAAAAGTTGACCTCGATCCAGATACTGATGCCCTAACAGCATCGTTGCTTCGGTTCCGGCTGAAGTCAGAAAGTATCTTTGCGTAACATCGCGCAACAACCCCAGATCTGTCTGGGCAGTCGCCCGGTCAAGCGCTTGCCTGGCAGGAATCCCAAATCTCATTTCGTAGGTTTGCAGTGTTTCAACTGGCAAGCCTCCCAGCATCTGCTCGGCGCGCTGGCGCAGGCTGATCGAAAGCCCGGGATGCTGTCCCTCGCTGACCAGATAATCTTCCCGAGGTGGAGTGGCTAGAAACTCGCCGATCAACAACACGGCACGACCAGGCTCGCCCTCTTCAATCGATCGCAGGGCTCGAATCAAAGGCTGGACCACTTCCCTTGGCGGTGGCAAAAAACAGGAACCAGCCTCCTGCCCAAGCATCCGGATTTCCTGATCCTGAGGCCCTTGATCGTCCTGAGCGACTGATGAAACTGCGAAACCAATACTCAAAATGATGCCGACGATCATCGCTGGCAAAAATTGACTCAACCGATCAAGCCACTGTTGCAGCTGTGTTCGGGCTTGTTTCGAATGCATAAAAAACCTGTCTCTGCCTGCACAAATTGGCGGATGCATTTTATAAGATAAGCGATCACAAACACGTCGGCGCACGCTGCCTGATAAAATCCGGCACTTTCAATCATAACTTTCATGTCAAAGTCTCCTTCTTCATCCACTGACAAGTCCGTTTCGGCACAAGCAGACCAACTCGAACGAGTCATCGCTCACCTGGACACTTTGTACGAACAGGGGCAAGCGTGCCGGCATCCCGATACCAATATTCTGGTCACCGATGGCGAGTACGATGCGCTGCGAAGACAGTTAAAACTGCTGCGTCCTGATTCGGAGGTGTTTTCTCAGGCCACCGCTTCGAATCTGGCCTCGACGGCCAACAAGGTCGTTCACGAACCTCCGATGACTTCCATCGAAAAAGCGTCACATGAGGATCTGGATAACCAGGAACAACAATTGTTCAAATGGATGTCCAAGGCAACCAGCGTCGCGGCAGACAAAGTCTTGAACGGTCCCCAGCAAACCGCTGGCGGAAAAACGTACCAGGGCGAACCGGTAACTTATCCTCGAGGTTACTTCTATCAAGCCTACAAATTGGACGGCGTCGCATTAGCGATCTACTACGAAAATGGCAAGCTGGTGAAAGCTGGACTTCGGCCCCGCGATGGCATCAATGGTGAGGACGTTACCGAACAATGCCAATACGTTAAAGGCATTCCCGTCGAGCTGCCTCAACCCGTTTCGTGTTCGGTAAGAGGCGAATTGATTTGCAAATTGTCCGATTTCGAAATGGTGCAGCAGGAATTGGATGCGGCTGGCGAAAAACTTCGTGCCAACCCTCGCAACCACGCCGCCGGTGGAATCCGCCAATTCAAGAATCCCCAGAAAACCAAATTGATGCGGCTCAGTTTTATCGCCTATGGAATTGAAAATCTGAAAAACCCACCCTATCGCACCGAAATAGAACGAGCCCGGTATTGCCAACAGGTATTGGGCATCCCGTATATTGAAACCGTTCCGTTCGAGTTTGAAAAACTGCAACAGTTCGAAGACCAGCTCGACCAGCTCGACTTCGAAGTCGATGGGGTGATTATCGGAGTCAACTTGCTGGAGGACCAGGAACAACTGGGGCGGATTGGAGACCCCAGGACGGGTAACCCCCGTGGAAAAATCGCCTGGAAGTTCCGCGAGGAGGAAGCGACGCCGGTTGTCAAAGACATCCAATGGCAAACCGGTCGTACTGGAAAATTGACGGCGGTGGCCAACTTTGAGCCGGTACGCCTGGCGGGCACCAATGTCTCGCGGGCAACGCTGCACAATGCGGGATTCATGCAACGCAACCAGATCACGATTGGGTCAAAAATCTCGGTCCGCAAAGCCGGCAAGATCATTCCCAAAGTCACCGGCGTTGTGGCTGGGGAAGGCCCGCCCGAATTACCAGAAGCCAGGCCCACATGCGGTCAACCGACTCGTCTGCGTGAAGGCGGTACCGAAGAGATGCTGGAACTGGTCTGCGACAACGCCGATTGCCCAGCACAAAATGTTTCTGGGTTGTGCCACTACCTGGCAACATTTGGCGTTCTCGGGCTGGGTGAGAGTCGCGTTTCTCAATTGGTCGAACACGATCTCGTTTCTGTTCCCGCTGATTTTTATACGTTGGATGTCGATCGCGTGATGGAATCCGGCCTCTCTCGCCGTCAGTCAACACTGGCCGTAGCCGCGATTCAGATGATCCCGGCTCCAGACAAGTTGGAAAACGATCAACTTGATCAATTGATCGAAGACGCCACGGGGCAGAAGAAACAGGTTCCGTTGTGGCAACTGTTCGCTTCCTTCGGTATCGGGGCAGCAGGCAAATCGGCCGGCAAGGCGTTGGCGGATCATTTCGGATCGTTTCGGGCAATCCGCAACGCATCGGTCGAAGAATTGGAACAGGTTCCCGATGTCGGCACGATTACCGCCCAGGCAATTTTCGAGTATCTCAGGGACAACGAATCCGACATCGACCGGTTGCTGGAGTATGTAGAACCAGTTGCTCCGCAAACCGGTGGCAAACTGGATGGGCAAGTCTTTTGCTTCAGTGGAAGTTTTCCCGAAGGCAAGAAGCACTGGGAACAGGAAGTTGAAAGCCGTGGCGGCAAATGTTCCAGCTCCGTTTCCCAAAAGACCAACTATCTGGTCGCTGGTCCCGGATCCGGTTCCAAATCCGCCAAAGCCAACAAGCTGGGAATCCCAATTATCGACACCGACGAGCTGCAGAAAATGCTGTAGCTGCCGGCAGGGTCAGATATAAAAAACCGCAGAGACGCTGAGTCGATCGATAATCGTTGTACAAAAATCCGTGTCCTCTGCGTCTCTGCGGTAAATGATTTTTTCTCAAGCAGTGCGTCGTCGCAATGTTTTTAGTCGGCCGAACTTGCGTTCATTCGATGCCATCCGTAGATTTCCAATCGCAGCTTCGATCGATTGAAATGAGGTACCATTGAGCAATCATTTGCGAAGCAGCGCAAGCTTTTTTTCGTAACGTCTTCCACCTCAGCCAAGGAGTCTTGTTTTGCTGAAATCGCAAACAACTTCTACGTTAGCCAGCCTCGTCCTGTGCATTTTGGCGATCAGCCTGTTCTCAGGTTGTGATCGTTCGAGCGTTTCCGGGCAGCCCCGTGAATCCAAGTTCGATGTCGTCCGTGGTGGAGAAGTCAAGCAAGCGGTGGTCGCGCGATCCTCCCTTGACCTCGGATTTCTGAACAGCAATCACTTTGCCTGCATTTGCGTCAACGTTAAATCCATTCGGCAAAACCCGACGTTGGAAGACTTTCCGTGGGATGCCTTGTTAAAACCGATGCAAACTGCCATCGGCACGGATAACGCCAAGCTTGATTCGCTGGATCGGTTGTGGCTGGTATTTGATCGTTCCGGAACCGATTTCGGTGATCCAGCTGCGCCGTCCCCGATCATCTTTATTCTTGACTTTCAATCGGCAATCGACAGCGACGCATTGAAGGCTGCTCAGCAACGACAGCGCGGCTTGGCTAAGGCGGGTTCGGATCAGGCCAGGCACGAGCCAGTCGCTCGTATGGTAACCAGCACCCGCGTCGTGATCGCCAGTGAAGAGTTGGCCAGCCAAATCGCCAGCAATTCAGATTCGACGCGCCGCACACCACTTTCCCAGCAATTGGCCAAACTTAGTTTTGAATCTGACATTGAAGGTGCCGTGACATTGACGCCCATTCAGGATTTGATCGATCAGGGTTTAACCGCAGCGCAGGCCTTCGGTGGCGACGAACTGAAAAAGTGGGAGCAGCTACCACAGTCACTGCAGGAGACTACGTTTCAATTGTCACTTTCGAAATCTCCCACCTTTGTCGGCAACCTGTTGATTGACGACCCGGTCTTGTTGTCTTCAATCGAGGAGTTGTTTTCCGCTTCCAATGGCGGTCAGTCGGGTGGCGGATCCATGGGCATGTTGGGAATGCTGGGCAATCAGCCAACCAACACATCGATGTTCGAGACTCAATCGACTACCTGGTTGGAAAAAGTTGGAGTAGAGATCCAACAGCAGGAATTGTTTTCAGTCGCCGCGCAGAACCAGACGTTGACCATGACTCTCCAACGTCCACCCTCGTTGGACCCGTTGATCAAATCTGGGTTAGCCGACATCAGCCATCAAGCAGAATATGCGAGTCGATTGGAGAAATTGCGTCTGCTTGCTGACGCGCTAAAACAGTACGAGTCGGAATTCGGCTGTCTGCCTCCTGCCGGTACCATCGTTGACCATCCTGACGGTCTGCCTGACCAATTTAATTGGCGCGTCGGGTTAGCCAGTGTCTCGGCGCCGGAAGTTTACGCCAGTTTTGATTTTTCAAAACCGTGGGACGACTCGGTCAACCTGCAAGCTGCACAAAGCATGCCTGCGATGTTTGCGAGTTCCCCTGGTTCGGCACAAGACCGAGTCCTGGCTTGGCAGGTCAATGCAATTGAAAACGGTCTGTACTCAAACGATTCCAGCACTGCTCCCAAATTGGACTTGATTAAAGATACCAAACGTACCACTGCGATCGTTGTCGAAGCCAGAGTGCCGGTTGACTACTTCTGGCACGCCCCCGAATCAGCAGCGGTAGCGGACGTGGACCAAGCGGGGCGGGATGATGAAAATGGGGTCTTGTTTGTTTCCGCGACCTTCAGCCCCAAAGCCGTCCGCAAGGGAAGCTTGAAAGCAACGCTGTCGATCGCTGGTGAAGAAGACGTCTCGCAACGGGACATGATTTTGCTGCCTCGTCGATAGTGGCTTCAGCGGCCATCCTCGAATTCGAGACGTGCCGCATCCAGTTGCCAGCCTCTGGCGCCATCGATGGAATTGATCATGGTCTGGAATTCATCGGCGGCCAGGACGCATCCTGCCGTCGCCAGCGCATCGCTAAGTGTACCTGTCGGAGCGATCACAACTGCCATCGTCCGCTCGGTGATCGCCCGCCCGGTCCGCACATCAATAACGTGGGAGTATCGCACGTTGTCAATGACCACAAACTGCACCGTGTCTCCGGAAACAGCGACCCCACAATTGCTCACGTTTAATTCTGGTTGACCTGGCACGTCGATCGGCCAGCCCGCGGTTCCCGGTGGCGGATTGGAACATACGATATCACCACCAGCTTCGTAACAGGCACTATCGATGCCCTGTTCTTTAAGCAAACTGATAACGCGATCACCAATAAACCCTTTTGCGATTCCCCCAAAATCAAAACTGAGATCTGAGTTTTTTATCGCGTATAACTCATCATTCCCCTGATCGTCTGTTTCATCAATCAACTCTACATTGCCCAGCCCCGAGTCTCTCAAAACCAAATTGATCGCATCTTGGCTGGGCAGTTGTTTCGTTCTCCTGGCAATGCGCCAAAGCTTGATCAGCTCACCAAAGGTTGGATCGAAGGCTCCCTGGCTGATCTTTTTCACGTCACGACTTTGGGCGACCAGGGCTGCGAAGACGGGTGCAACTGGGACTTTTTGACCCACTTTGGCAAAATTGACGCGATCGACATCGCTACCATCGATGTAGTCGCTGAACACGTTCTCCAATTCACCAATTCGCCGAAACGCAGCTTTGCAGGCCGACTCAGCCGACGGGCGAGATTCAGCCCAAACGGTCAACGTAACCGGCATGCCCATGTGAATTTGCGAGAACTGAAACTCCTCCAGCCGTTGGGTTTCTTCCTTCTGCTGGATGGGCTGATATACTTGAAAACTTAACCAACCGATGATCGCGATCCCGGCAACCACGCCCATCGCAGCGATTGTTCGTTTCCAGCGATTATTTCCTCTCAAACTATCCACCTGACACGTTTATGTTTTCGATCCACCGGAACCACGTCGTTTTTGGATGCATTCTATCAGTTTGTTTGTCTCTCGGTTTAACGGGTTGCAATCGGGACAGCGACAACGGGACCGCGACCGTTGATCCCGCGACAAAATCCGATCCGGCAACGAACAACCAGGCTGATGAAAATCAACCAGACAGCGATTCCCATTCTGACTCGGTTCAACCCCAGCCGTTGGAAGCCAAGTTCACCGAGACCGTCCCCAAGACATTGGTCGAGTTTGAGATGGTGTTGGTACCGGGAAACGACGATCAACAGCAGCCGTTTTACATTGGCGCGAAAGAAGTAACCTGGGATGAGTTTGCGTATTGGGCGTTGTGCGAAGACATCAAGGAAAAAAAGGCGATCGTCCAGCGCGAGAAACGGCTGCGGCCCAGTGCTCCTCACGACACGGCAGCGATTTATCGCGGTTGGGGCCGAGAGAATCAACCTGCCGTCGGTGTCTCGAGACTGTCGGCTGAACGTTACTGCGAATGGTTGAGTGAACAAACGGGAAAGAAATATCGTTTGCCAACCGTCCAGGAATGGGAATACGCGTTTGAACAAGGCGGTGGTAAATTGGACACCGTCCTGACCGAGGACCGAGCTAACGAATCGGCCTGGTTTCTGGGCAACACTCTGGACGAAGAAACCTTCGATAATCGCGCAATGCCGGTCGGATCGAAACAGGCAAATGCTCTGGGCATCTTTGATATGCTGGGCAATGCCGCCGAGTGGGTGACCGGCACGGGTGAAGAAAAAGTCATCCGGGGTGGCAGCTTCCGAACCCCATTGGAGGAACTGACTGGCCAGCAGTCGGAAGCTGAGGACCAGTCGATCTGGAACAAAAACTATCCCAATACGCCCAAAAGCGAATGGTGGTATAAGGATGCCGACTACGTCGGCTTCCGAATTGTTTGCGAACCCGATTCGTTGAAGTAATTTCGCGTGGCTCACAGATTGCGTTCGTGATCACGACGCATGAGTTCTTTCCAACAATTTCCCAGCTTCGATACGACCTTCATGCCTGTCTCAAAATCAATTCTCACACCACGCCACCAACTGTTGGCAGCCATTGTGTTATCCGTGTTGCTGCTCGGGTGCTCTGATCCAACTTCGGACACCATCGACGCCAATGCCGGCGCGGCAAAGAAAGAAAAACAAGTCGAAGTCGCGGCCAATGATGTCCGACTGGAACTGAATGGTGACAATTGCGACATCAAATGGACCGGTTCCAATGCTGTCGGCATGACCCCCTACGGCTATTTTTATGATCTTGAAGGAAACATCCTGTTGGAGGGCGAATCACGCCAGTTGAAACATTTTGAAGTCGACATCGATATGAACGGCGTCAAGGCCATGAACGAATCGCTAACTGAAAAACTGAAAACCCATGGTTTTTTCGAAGTCGACAAATTCCCGACATCCCGATTCGTGGCGACGTCCATCACGGACCAGCCGCGCGCCGACGACCCGGATGGGACAACTCATGTAATCGAGGGAAACTTTCAATTGCGGGACGTCACAAAATCGATCACATTTCCCGTTACCGCCGCCATGGAAGGCGACACGTTCACTTTGACCAGTGAATTCAAAATCAATCGCAAGGATTTTGGCGTGATCTATGAAAACGCCACCGAGGACCAGGCAATTCGCGATAATGTGCTAATCAACATCGACATTGAAACCGAGCTAAAATAGAACCCGGCTATCGACGCCAGGCAGATTCAGCTTTCACTTCCACCCAAGTTTTAACTTCGACGCCGAAACAGAGGCAATTATGAACAACGAAAAAAACGAATCTTCGAACTCCACTTCACGCCGCCGCTTTCTGAAATCGTCCGGCATGGTAGCCGCAGCAGCCGCGACGCCCCTGGCGATTCCCAAGTCGGTCCACAGTGCCGCGCCCGTCAAGCAGGATGAAATTCGCCTGGGCTTGGTCGGTGCCGGCGGGCGGGGAACCGGTGCGGTTTCCAATTCGTTGAACAGTAATTCGGGTGTCAAAATTGTTGCCTTGGCAGACTTGGCCGAAGATCGTTTGCAGACCTCACGGCAATCGCTGCTGAAGAGCTGGGGCGAAAAAGGAAAGGCTGACATTCCCGATGGCAATTGCTTTGTCGGTGTGGATGCCTATGAAAAAGTCTGCGAGCACAAAGATGTCGACCTGGTGATCCAAACCACGCCGCCAGGGCTTCGTGCGCGAACGCTGCGATGCGCTGTCGAAAACGGCAAGCACTCGTTCGTTGAAAAACCCGTTTGCGTTGATTCAGCAACCTACCATCATGTTCTCGAAAGCGGCAAGCTGGCTGAAGAAAAAGGCGTCGGCATTGTTTCCGGAACTCAGTATCGACGCGAAACATCGTATATCGATGCCATCAAACAACTTCACGATGGCATCATTGGTGATGTGACCAGCGCGTTTGCCTACTACTGCTCTGGAACCCTTTGGCTGCGTGGCCCTCAGGAGAAATGGGAAGGCTGGGGCGGCTTCGAAGGGATGGAATACCAGATGAGGAACTGGCTGTATTTCTGCTGGTTGTCAGGAGACCATATTGCTGAACAGGCCGTCCACAATCTCGATGCCATCAACTGGGGCCTGAACGGTGTTCCCGTCAAGGCGTACGGCAGCGGTGGGCGACTGGCACGTACCGGGCCTGAATACGGCGATGTCTACGATCATTTCTCGATCGATTACGAATACGAAAACAACGTTCGCGTGTCATTCAAATGCCGTCAAATGGCAGGTGCCCAATCGCGAGTCACCA
>CAZJEK010000108.1:934-17114 GCA_964545005.1 uncultured Pirellulaceae bacterium | reverse complement strand
GGCGCTGCTGCCCCTGAGCCGTGAGGACCGCGGAATCGAGTCCAATTCGTGGTTGAAACAAAGGCATCAGAATCGGACGGTGCAGAATCCTGCTCCACCTGCCATAACCGAGCCAGCAGACGTTCCATCTTCGGATCGTGCTTCTTCAGTTGCTCATGCGTGAACGGATAAAAGTCGTTAACTCCGAAAAAGCATTCAGAGAGTTCAGCGAAATACTCTTTATGATTCGTCAACGCATACGCTTTTTCTGTCCGGCCGTTATTACGTTGAACCTGGCGATAGAGTCCCGCTTCGTCGGCGGCTTCATAGGCGGCAACGATCTCCGGGTGGTTGAAACTTAACACTTGATCGTGATACGCATGTGCCAATTCGTGCAGCATCAACATCGGCATTCGTTTACATTCTCGTTCGAAAATATCAATGTTGGTAAGCTGGACGCATTTTGCCAACTCCGGCAGCCGATCGTTGTTGATCAGCCATTTACGATTCGGATGATATTCCGCGGTGGGGCGGATTCCATCGTAAGGAGTCGAAAACCAGATCGGGACTTGTCGCAAACGGTCGACAATCTGGGACGGCAGCTTGTTGACGATATCCTTCAATTGTTGTTCGGCCAATCGGAGCGCCGTTTGGGTTTTCTCAGGTTGATCGCGCTCGAGCTGCTCACTGACCAGAATTTCCCAGCCTGCCAGCGTGTCATTGCGGTAGCCATCGACCGTGATTCGGCTCTCAGATTTTCGATTGCCGTCAGTGACCTCGGGTTCCGATTTAACAGCCTTATCTAATGCTTGCTGGCTCCAGGCAGTGGGGAGTAGGCAAGCCGATAAAACTGTCGTAGCGATTGCCAGCCGAAAATGCATTTGGATACCCGATCGTCAATTTGGAAGTACAGAGAATAATGAGCCATAGCTTGGGCTATTGGCCCGAGTCCTTACACACAATTTTTAATGGATCCGCGATGGTATTGGTGCAGGGAATGTTCGGTGGTTGATTGTCTAGCTTTACCCGCCGGATAGCAAATGGTGGTGCTAACACCAATGCTTTTTAGCCACGGTAGTGGCGACAGCAATTCGCCCACGGCGTGAGGGCCTGTTGATTTAATGGAAACCCGAAACGTAAGTGAGGAGAAGCCGCCCTTCGGGCGGCACTTGTGTAGCCCTCGCTCACGCTTCGGGTTTCCCTTACGACTAAATCAACAGGCCCGTGAGCCGTGGGATAAAAGGTCAAGCAATCCCAAGCCCCGGCAGGGGGCTGGCGACCAGCCTCCCACGCTTTGCGCCATGGGCTAATCGCTGCCGTGCCTCCGGACTATTCAGTTTGATTCATTCGTTAGACTTCCGATGCGATCACGACCGGATCGGCCATGCTACAACGTCAACTGTCCCTCAATCGAAACTACCGCCCCTGTCGCTGGTATTTCTGCTGGTACTTTTTATACAACCGCTTTTGCCGATTTGACAGATCAACTTTGCGGCCCTGAATAAAAGCCATTAACGTTTCGGTGGTCGTCTCCAGTGGCGTGCCATCGGTAACAATCAGCGAAGCATCTTTGCCGACCTCCAACGATCCGATTCGATCGGCCACTCCCATGATTTCAGCAGGTGACAATGTGATCGCACGAATCGCTTCGTCTTCAGGCAAACCAAATCCCACGGCGGTTCCGGCGTGATAGGGCAGGTTCCTTGTGTTCCAGGTTTCGCTGCGATCGGTTCCGGAAATCGCAAACTTGACTCCGGCTTTGTGCAACCGCGCCGGCAGCGTGTAAGCCTGGTCATAAGCATCATCACGACGTTGAGGTCGACGATGAACGGCGCTGACAATCACTGGGACGTCGTGCTTTTTCAGTAAATCAGCACATTGCTCAGCATCGTAACCGCCAAGAATGATCACTTTTACTTTCTGTTCGACTCCAAAGGCAACGGCGGATTGAATTTCAGCCGTCCCGTCGGCCCGAATGACCAGAGGAAGTTTGCCGTCGACGACGTCGATCATGGCTTCCAGGCGTGCGTCGTATTTTTGACCCGTTTCCCGATCAGCTCGCGCCTGCTTGTAGCGTCTGGCAGCATCAAAATACTCTCGCAACTGAACGAGCCGTTTCTTTTGCTCGGCGATGGCGTCGGCGATTTCTTTTTCGCTCATTCGTGCCCGTCGCCGCGGAGAAAGTTCCTGGGAAGGCCAATTAATATTCAATGCGGCTTCGGGTTTGACGGCCATGTCTTCGAATGTCCAACCATCCAATTGCAGCACACCTGATTTGCCTGAAATCAGTCCGCCCGTGGGCGCTGTTACCGCAAACAGGACGCCGTTGGAACGAGTCACCGGGATGATCATGTTGTCCGGATAGACCGAAACGATTGCTTTTACGTTAGGATTGATCGATCCGGATTCACTGAAGTCATTGGTCGCCCGGACGGCCGCCAGCTCGGTTATTCCCATTTGCGAATGCGATTCAAACATGCCCGGATAAATGTGTTTGCCGTTGACGTCAATGACTTCACATTGCTGGGGCGCTTTGACTCGTTTGCCGATTGATTTGATCTTGCCGTCAACAATCAGCAGATCGCCCTTCATTTCCTTGCTGGAGACCGGATGGAGGGTGGCCCCCTTAAGCAGGATTGGGCGTTGCTGATCAGCGCCAGGCACTTCCTGAGCTTCCAGCTGGGCTGTGCCGATCAAAAGTACTGCCAGCATCCAGCAGCCAATCGAAATTCGTCTGTTACAAAACTCGTTCACGCGAAATCCCTGAAAGTTAGTCCGTCGTTGCAATGCGAAAGTCTTGGTGGCACCATACATGGATCTCATTGGTCACCTCCTTGCCCGTGCAAATGCTGGTCACCATGTTCATGGTCGTGGTGGCCGCAGAATTCGTCATACCGCGGCCAGAGTTTCGCCGGGTCGACTTTGGATTTGTCGGGCTTGACCATTTTGTCGCCCGACCCCAGGATCTTCTGGATCAAGGAGACTCGCATGCGTTGCTGTTTTTCTTGAACGCTCGCGTCTTCGGATCGGTCAAAGTACTTTCGCCCATCAATCCAGGTTTGTTTTACCGTCGCCAGGTTCGACAACGGGCTACGAGTCCACAGCACCAAATCGGCATCCTTACCGACTTCGATCGAACCGACGCGATCGTCAATTCGCAATTGCTTGGCCGGGTTCAAAGTCACGAACTTGAGCGCTTCCACTTCGGGCACGCCGCCGTAGCGGACCGCTTTGACTGCTTCCTGATTCATCCGACGGCCCAATTCACCATCATCTGAATTGAACGAAACGACGACCCCTGCGTTGTGCATCAGGGCGCCTGCATAAGGAATTGCGTCTTTGACCTCGTACTTGTAAGCCCACCAGTCAGCAAACGCGCTTCCGGTCGCGCCATGTTTGGCCATTGCATCGGCCACCTTGTACCCTTCCAGAATATGCTGGAACGAACCGATGGTGATTCCGTGTGCATCGAGCGTACGAATCAAAGCCAGGATTTCATCTTGGCGATAGCTGTGGCAGTGAACCCATCGCTCACCTTTGACAATCTCAGCCAACGCTTCCAACTCCAGGTCGCGACGAGGAGGAAGTCCGGTTTTGTTCTGTTCCCAGTCTTCCCAGCGGCGAAGATAGTCTTCGGCCGCGCGAAACGCGTCATCGATCAACTGCTCGACGCCCATCCGAGTTTGCGGATAGCGATTGGAAGGGTTTGACCAGTTGCTTTGCTTCACGTTTTCGCCCAGCGCAAACTTGATGCCCAGCGGAGCACCCTGAAACTTCATTTGCTCTTCGTTGGCTCCCCACCGCAGCTTGATAACCTGGTTTTGGCCTCCGATGGGGTTGGCCGAACCATGCAGCACGTTGGCCATCGTTGTGCCGCCAGCAAGTTGGCGATAAATGGTGATATCATTGCAGTCGATCATGTCGCCGATGCGAACTTCAGCGGTAATCGCCTGGCCACTTTCGTTCACGCCGCTATCGGTGGCCATGTGTGAGTGACAGTCAATGATGCCGGGCGTCACATGACCACCCTGACCATCAATCACCAGATCCGCTTTGGGCAGTTTGGCTTGTGCGTCAAAGACCTGTTTGATCTTTCCGCCCCCAAACAGCACGGCACCGTTTTCGATTTTCCCGCGTTCATCCAACGTCCAGACCGTCACATTTTTGATCAGCACGCTGCCCGGCTGAGCCGGCGCGGTATCCCGACCAAAGGCCCCCAACGGATAATTGACCGGGAAGGAAGCCGAACGATCGACGGCAACGGAGGATTCCGTTTCGGTCGCTGCTTGCGGATCCGAATCCTGGTCTTCGGACGAAGTCCTGGCAATCTGCTCCGTGTTGTCTTCGGCTGCTTCGTTGTCATCGGCTGCATCTTTCGCTTCGTTTGATTTGTCAGGTGCCGGTTTTTGATGCTGGTGTCCATTGACAACCTTGTCCCATTCATCAGCGGGGGTCACCTTGAATCCTGTCACGGAGCCATCGGGCCAGGTCATCCGCCCAATCCCCAGCTCTTCGTCCGCGAACACGATCGAAAACATGGAGACGCCAACTTTGTCCAACGATTTGCTGTCGAACGTGCCGGTCAACCGGGTTCCAGCCAACGTCATGGAATTGACTTTCACCGGCTCAGGCTGTTGTTCATCCTTGGCCTGAGCTTCTTTTGACTTGTCCGGCTTGGCGTCGGCGCTGGCTGCAGCGATCGTGCCGGAGACCTTGCCATTGGAATCCTTTAGCTCCAGGATTTGGCCATCGAGAAACTTCCCGTCCAGCTTCCATTTACCAGCGATTTGTCGCAGGTTGGCGTGGTCGTCCAGAAACATCTTGCCATCGATGCAGACACCATTGACTTTAGTGCCTTCTGCAAACAAGTCACCGTCAGCGATGGTCAAGTTAGCCAGTTTGTTGGTTTCAATCGTTCCAACCAGATGGTCAATCTGATAAAGCTTCGCGACACCCAAGGTCATCGCGTCCAGCGCGACAGCGGGATCAAGTCCCCGTTTGATCGCGGTTCGAACTTGTTTGAGAAAGTCGGAACGCTTTTCCAGTCCATGGCTGGTCAGGACAAAATTGATACCGTGTTCTGCCAGTCGACCAGGGTTCTCCGGTGCATGATCCCAGTGCATCATCGTTTCCAGCGAAACGTTCTGAGCCAACTCAGGTGAACTGACATCGGGAGCGTCGGGGAAATCCAAGGGTAAGACAATGGTCCGTCCCGTTTGTTTGATTTCCCTGATGCGACGATATTCGTTGCCGCTTCCCAGGACGATCGCTTTCAAGCCGAACTCGCGAGCAAACCGATCGGCTCGCAAAGCAAACAGTTCGTTCGAAGAATCAATCATCACCAGCTGTTTGCCGGAGATCGCCGGTTGCAAGCTGACGAGGGCTTCGTTTGTTTCAGGTCGCGGTGTCTGTGGATTGGCGGCGACTGCCTCCTGAGCCTGCTGATACCATTGGGCATCCAGCATCGTTTGCCGCGCCAAGGCATAGGCGCCCATAGGAGAATTGGGATAACCTCGGCCGCGGCCACGACTGACGGTCAACCGAAGGTGTTGAGCCACGTCGCTGGTCAGTAGACAGTGTTCGTTGGTTTCGTCACCCAGCATCAAGACACTGGATTGACCTTTAAGGATGCCTTCATTGGGCGCGATCAAGGCGGCCGTGAATCCAATTTTTCTCAGCGATCCGAAATTCAATGTTCCGGGATCAAATTGGCTGGAGACTTTTTGTTGGGGCCGGATATTCTCGTTCCAATACCCGGTGCCGCGGCTGGGATCAAAAGCCAGTTCCGTCTCGGTGTAGGCATCAATTAGTCCCGCGTACAGGTGCTTGCCGGTCAAGTCAACGATCTTCGCTCCGGTCGGCAGATCGATATCGACGCCCATGGCAATAATCTTGCCATCTCGGATCACGACTGTTTGGACTTTGGGTTCGGAAGTCGGAGTTGCGTGAACCGTTGCGCCCAGGATGGCGAAGGTGGGTACGGGATTAACATGCAATCCTTCTTGATGGGCGGTGGAACGATCCGAGTCAGGAGCTCGTTCCAGCAGACTCTGGCCGTGGTCGTGTTGGGCAGCTACTGTTCCCGCCAGCAAACTCAGGCTGACGATTAGTGGAGCCAAAAAAGCGCGTCGAAGCATGGATGTCGATCCCTGTGGAAGAAAACTGCGAGGGAATCAACTATAGCATAGCGACTCGGCTTCCGTCCTTTTGGGCCGCAAAAAACCACGAAACGTGAACGGATTAACTTCTAACGACTTCGTGCCGCAGCACTGCTACAATTGGGTTTGCTCGCTTCGTCTTGGAACTTTTCGCATGACAACCAGTTTGACCTAGAATGCTCCGCCACCGAGTGCTTGGTAGCTGCGAATCATGGCGGAGAACTGTTCGCGTTTGATTTCGATCAGCTGCATTCGAGCCTCCATCATTTCGCGCTGTGCCAACAGCACTTCAACGTATTCAGCGCGAGCATTTTGGAACAGCTTCGTGGCGACTTCCACCGACGCTTGCAAGGCTTCCAACTGCTTCCGCTTGGAATCAATACTGGCGGAGTAGTTTTCGACTTTGGTCAAATAATTGACGACTTCGATGTGAGCGGTCAGGATCGTTTTCTGATAATCATAGATGGCCTGCAATTGAGCTGCGTTGGCGGTTTGGTATGCCGCTTTGATGGCTCGCCGATTGATCAGTGGACCGACCAATTCGCCGGCCAATCCGTAGATCAGCGATTCAGGTGTCCGAAACAGGTAGCCGGTACTGAATGCATTCCAGCCCAATCCGGCATTCAGACTCAGGTTGGGATAGAACCTTGCTCGAGCAGCCAGGACATCCAGGCCAGCGGCTTGAACTTCCCGTTCTGCTTGACGAATGTCGGCTCGCTGCAGCAACAGTTCGGAGGGCACGCCGGCTGCAAAACCGACGCAATCCAGATCGACGAATTCGACCTGCGGGCGTGCGATCGGTTGCGGGTAGCGTCCGAGCAGGAAATTGATTCGGTTTTCAACTTCGGTAATTTCTTGAACAATGACCGACTGCTCTGCTTCGTTTTTACGCACTTCAGCTTTAAAACGTTGCACGGCCAGTTCAGTGCCCCGACCGGCGTCCTTGTTTGCCTGGGCGACCTGCATGCTTTGCTGCTGGATCTCGATGGTTCGCTGTAACGTTGCGCTACGGTTATCAAGAGCCAGTAATTCGTAATAGTTTTCCGCGACCTCAGCGACCAAGCGTGTGACCACGTAGTTTCGGCCTTCCTGGGATCCGAGGTAACGCATGGTCGCTGCTCGCTGTGCATTGCGAAGTCGGTTCCAGATGTCAACTTCCCATGACACGTTTGCGGCGACCAGAAAGTCCGGCAACGGATCGGGAAAATCTCCGCCTGGCGTTACTTCCAGCTGTTCTTCGACGGCTCCATTGCGAGTGTGGCGGCCCGATTTCTCGACTCCCATGCCAGTGCCGAGCGTCACAAACGGACGGTATTCGCCACTGCGGGCGTAAGCTTCGTTGCATGCGATCTGGATTTCTTCGAAGAGAATTTTTAGTTCCTGATTTCCAACCAATGCCTCCTGAACCAGTCCGGCCAAAAACGGATCAGACTGCAGAAAATTGGCCGGCGTTTCCAGGTCCAGGCTGGGTTGGGCATCGACCGTTGTTTCGATGTTGTCGCTGGAAACAAAAGGCTGATTCGCGGAAGCCGAAGTGCTGCTTGATTGGCTACCGGCTTGGTAGATATTCGTCTCCAGTTTTGCCTCAGCGTCGCGATCTCCTGCATAGTAGGCCGAGCTCGTGCGGTCAGTGAAACTGGCTGGACGAACGAAGCCCGAAGGAGAATCAGCCTGTGCACTTTCGTCAGGCGTTATCCGGGGCTCCGCCGCTGGTTGCTGATCATCTACTTCCGGAGTCGAGTCATCAGCTTTCCCAGGCAGGGATTGATTGGCTGGAGCCCAAAACGGACGACCGTTATTCAGCGCATAGGCCGCTGGCAAGGCCGCGCCCGGCTCTGGCCCACGCAAACCGGGGATGCGACATCCCGCTGCCAATAGCGCGCAACCGGCCAGCGAAAGCATCCCAATGCGAAACAGCGTTGTCCCTGTTTTCTGAAATCCGGTAGACTTGGTCATGGTCATCCCTGACGAAAAACGAACCTGAATGGCGAGCCAGATTGCCCGGTCCCATCCTTGGGGCCGGTTGTACGAATTGGCTCGGTTGTCAGCGTATCGTCACAGCGATTGTCGGTAATCTACGCGTTGTCGGGCTGGTAGCGATTGTGACAAAATTTGCAGAACGCTTGTTCCAGTCTTGTCGAGTTTAACGTTTGCCCGGATTGTGCCTTCACAGGATCAAGACGATTCCGGGTGCTGAACGCGTTCGGCAATTTCGCTGAGCGGTTCGTAATGCTCATCGCGGATCAGATGCTTGCCATCAGCAAGCTTGGCAAACAGGTAGTATAAACCTGGGATCACCAAGACGCCGATCACGGTACCGAGCAACATTCCTCCCGCAGCCGTGGTTCCAATCGTCCGGTTTCCGATCGCCCCCGGCCCTGTTGCTCTGACAAGTGGGATCAAGCCAGCGATGAACGCAAACGAGGTCATCAAAATCGGTCGGAATCGGAGCCGACCGCCTTGGATTCCCGCATCGCGAATACTGATACCTTGCCGCCGCTGTTGAATTGCAAACTCAATAATCAAAATTGCATTCTTGCCGAGCAAACCGACCAACATGATCATCCCGATCTGACAATAGACGTCATTCGCCAGACCCATGGCGCGGAGGAACGCGAAGGACCCGAAAACGCCGATCGGCAACGAAGTGATCACTGCCAGGGGAAGCAGAAAACTCTCGTACTGCCCGACCAGGACCATGTACACGAACACGACGACAACCAGGAAAATGTAGATCGCCGTGTTACCGGCCTTGGCTTCATCATACGCCAAGCCCCGCCAATCGATATCAAAGCCCTGAGGCAGAGTCTGCGCGGCGACCTGTTTGATCGCTGCGATCGCTTCGCCACTGCTATACCCCTTGGCGGGAGCACCTTGAATGGGAGCGGTGGGATAAAGGTTGTATCGGCTGATTTCGTTTAACCCCTGCTTCTTCTCAAGCCGCATGAATGCGGAATAGGGCACCATTTCGCCGCGGTCGTTTTTGACGAACATGCTATCGAGGTCTTTTGGCAGGCGTCTGAATTCGGGTGCTGCCTGAACATAAACTTTGTAGAACTGACCGAACCTGACGAAACCCTGTTCCCAGGTACTGCCAATGACAATCGACAGGTTATCCATTGCGTCGCGGATCGATACTCCTTTCTGCATTGCGGCATCGTTATCAATCACGACTTCATACTGCGGGTAGTTGGCAGCAAAAAACGTAAACAAACCTTTCAATTCCTTCCGCTCGCTCAACGCTGCCAGGAATTTGTCAGTGACTTCGCCCAGCGCGACGTAGTCACCGCTATTGGTTTTGTCTAACAGGTTGACGGAAAAACCACCCGCGGCTCCAAAGCCCGGTACGGCTGGTGGTTCAAAAAACTCCAGCTTTACGTCGGCAATGGCCCTGCCCTTCTCTTCCAGTTCTTCAATGATTTGTCGGGAGGTTAACTCACGATCTGCCCACGGTTCGAGGTTGATCAAACAGGTTCCCGCATTCGAGCCACGGCCTTCGGTCAGGACCTCGTACCCAGCAATGGAAGAAACCGATGTGATCTCTTCCATCTCTTCGCAGATTGCCTGCAGTTCGTGGCACTTGGCGTTGGTATATTCCAACGTCGAACCGGGCGGCGTTTGCACAATTCCGTAGATCATGCCCTGATCCTCCAACGGAATGAATCCCGATGGCAAAACTCGATTGACGACCAGAATGCCATAACCAAACACGGCGATGACGACGATCGTGAGGATCCGGCGAACGATGATCCAACCGACGAAGGTGGCGTACAGACCGGTGACTCTTTCGACGCCGCGGTCGAATGCATTGAGCAGCATTCCGACCGGTCCCCGCATTTGAGACTCGCCCCCGTAACCAGACAGAACGGCCCGGATACCAATCACGGACAACAATCCAACAATGCTCCCGATCACGATCAATCGAGTCTCATTCAGGGCAATTTGTTCTGAGACGATTTCATGGATGAGCTCAACCTGCAAGAGTTGATAAAATCCATACCCAATTGCGCCACCGACCAGTGCTGCCAGCAGCCATTTGACCACGGTCGAGTATCGTCCGGCTAATTTTCGAGATCCTCGATCAACCCATTTTGCCAGCCGATTGTTGCGATCGTTTTGATCCAGTGGTTTCAAGATCATCGCGCACAAGACTGGGGTCAATGACAACGCGACGACACCCGACAATACGATGGAGGTTGCCATCGTCAAGCCGAACTGGCGATAGAAGACGCCGACCGGTCCAGTCATGAAGGTGACCGGAATAAAGACGGCGGTCATGACCAACGTAATGGCCACGATCGCACCGCTGATTTCCCGCACCACTTCCTGGGTGGCGGCATAGGGCCCAAGGTGTTTGGTATGCATTTTCTCGTGAACCGCTTCCACGACGACAATCGCATCATCGACGACGACTCCAATCGCCAGCACGAGCGCGAACAGTGTGATCAGGTTGATGGACATTCCGAACGCCATCATGAAAAAGAAGGTGCCGATCAATGAAACCGGGACCGCCAGCGTCGGAATCAACGTGCTTCGCAAATCACCCAGAAATAGAAACACGACCAACGACACCAGGATGAAGGCTTCGAACAAGGTGTGGACAACTTTCTCAATCGACGCGTCCAGGAATTTTGAGACGTCGTAGGTGACCGCATAGTCCATTCCCGGAGGAAATTGATCCTGTTTGATTTGCTCGACCTTTTCCTTGACCTGCCTGATCACTTCAGACGCGTTGGATCCCGGAGTTTGCTTGAGCACGATTGCGGCTGAAGGCAAGCCGTCGATGTCAGAATACAAATCGTAGAACGACGATCCCAGGGAAACCGAAGCCACGTCGCCGAGCCTCAGGATCTCACCTTCCGAGGTTGCCCGCAGGATGATCTGTTCGTATTCTTCCGGAGTCTTGTAACGCCCAATCCAGGTAAGCACGTACTCTTTGGTTTGCGATGTTCGCCCCGTCGCCTGCCCGAGTCGACCTGGAGAGCCAATCATGCTTTGCTCATCCAGCGCCTTCATGACGTCTTCGGCATCGACTTTGTACGCCCGCATTCGGTCGAGATCCAACTCAACCCGCATCGCATAGGAACGGTTTCCCAGAATCGTCGCGCGGCCCACACCAGGAATCCGCTTCAACTCGTTGACGACGTTCACGGTCGCATAGTTGTAAAGAAAGTTCTGGTCGTGGTGTTCGTCTTCACTGAATATGTTGACGTACATCAACATGCTGGTCATGTTCTGCATCACAATGATGCCTTCTCGCTGAACAATCGGAGGCAGGTTGTTTTTTACCGCCTGAACACGATTATTCACATTCATCACGGCAACATTCGGATCCGTACCCGGTTCAAATACGATCTGAATTGTCCCTTCTCCCGCACTGGTCGCATCCCCCATCATGTACCTCATGTTGGGTACACCATTGATGGCCTGTTCCAGCAAAACCATGGTGGAGTCCACCAGGATTTTTGCACTGGCCCCTGGGTAGGAAACGGAAACCCGGACACTGGGCGGGGCAACCGACGGAAACTGGGACGTCGGCAAAACGTTGATCGCCAGTCCTCCCATGAACAGAATCAACAGGGAGATAACGATTGCCAACGCGGGGCGGTGAAGAAACTTGGAGAACATCGTGCTGCGAGATCGGGGCAACTGGGAAACTTGATAGCTGGACGGCAAACATGGGCGCGCGACACGGGCCCTGATTTTGTGTCGCCAACCTTGCCAAAACAGACAACGGCAAACCAGACAACAGTTGGCGGTTTAAAAACAAAACTTATTCAGCGTGATACTTGAGGTTGGTAAGCACCGACTCGGCCTCGACGAACTCGAATTCGATGTGCTCGCCGTCGTGGACCTGCCGCAAACCCTCCAGCACAATTTTTTCGCCTGCCTGCAGTCCATCTTTGATCAGGAAAATATCGTCCAGTTCATGCCGGATGGTAATCTCTCGCTGATGGATCACATCGTCCTGGTCAACGACATAGATATAGGTTTTGGCCAGGATTTCAAAGGTCGCTCGCTGGGGAATAACCAATGCACCTTCCTCCTGGTGGTGGATCAAAATCGTGCCGGTTTGTCCGTGACGTAGCAGACCGTCGGAATTGGGGAAGTCAGCCCGGAAGGCAATGTTGCCAGTCTCGTTGTTGAATTCGGCCTCGATGGCACCAATCGATCCGTGTTCAGGATACAACTTGTGGTTCGCCAGCTTCAGTTCGACATCCAATTGGTTGTGGCCCGGGGATTGGCGCATGGCTTCCTGGTAGTCGAAATATTGCGCCTCGGGCACGTTGAAGTAGACCCACATCACGTCATTGTCAGACAGTCGAGTCAACATGGCACCCTCTTCCAGCAAACTGCCCTCGCGCTCTTCCAATCGATCAATGATCCCATCGAACGGCGCTTTGATTTCCGCAAAGTTCAGTTCTGCTTGTGAACGTTCGACTTGAGCTTTTGCTTTCGCCAATTTGGCTGCGGCCAGTTTGAGTTCCTGGATGGATACAATTTTTTGCTCAACCAGCTTCTGGGTGTTGTCATATTCGACTTGCGCCAACTGCGCTTCGGCGAGATCCGCATCGAGCGTCGCCTGGTAAAGCGTGGGGACGATTTTGAACATCAAATCCCCTTTGTGAACCATTTGTCCTTCGTTAACGTTGACGTCCTGGAGGTATCCTTCTTCCAATGCCCGGATTTCGATGTGTCGGCGCGAGCGGATTTGTGAGACATAACGTTCGGTAATCGTGACATCTTTCATGACTGGTTCGGTGACCAGTACCTTATGCTTGGCGTGGTGCTCACCTTCGGAGTCGTGCTGGGATTCGCCGACAACGTGTCCGTGGGGTGAATCGGAATCCGTTTCGGAGCCGCCAATCGACAGCGACTCTATGTGCAGCATCGCCAGCTGATCAGCCAGCGTCTCCTTCACTCCTTCGAAAGCAAAAATTCCAATCGCCAGACAGGCAATGATTGCCGTAACCAACAGTTTCATTCGCATCTTAGTGACTCTCTCCGATTTTCGGTGAACGATGTTCATAGCCAGATCTCAAACGACCCCAATCACTTCGGCCGGGTCCAGTCGTTTCTGCGGAAGGGGCCTGAAATACCACCAGACCGCTGCCTGTTCACAGTGGAAGCAAACTTCGTACCATTTGTCACAGACCCGTTTTCGCTCGAAAAAAGTCGTGCTGTCGTGAGAGTTCTGCAATTGACTGCATCACGATTGCAGTTCGTTGCAGCCGGTGGCGCGGGATGAACAGCAAGCCGTTGATGGTGCGTCGCAGTCGCGAATCAGATTTCGATCGGCAAGCGGCCAGCACCGTGAGAGTAGTCAGGTTTGCAGCTGATCAATGCAGGTCGTATCGGTTCATCTTGTAGTGCAGCGTGCGGACGCTGATGCCCAGCAATTTGGCGGACTTTTCACGATGATAATCGCAGGCCGAAAGCGCATTGACAATGCAGGCTTTTTCCGTGTCTTCCACGGCTTCGGCCAGCGTTGAGGCCGTCGGTGAACTGGTCGTCTTTCGAGCCGCGACCAGTTCGGCGGGAATGTTTTCAATGCGAATAATTGGCTCGTTGACTGTCACCACCAACCGCTCCATCATATTCCGCAACTGCCGAACATTGCCGGGCCAACGGGCCGATACCAGGGCATCCATGGCTTCCGGCGCAACCAGTTTGGACTCGCGTTGGTGGCGTTTGCAAAAGTGTTCCAGGAAGTGCTCGACCAACAACGGAATGTCTTCACGTCGGTTTCTCAACGGCGGGATTTCGATCGGCACAATATTCAAACGATAGTAAAGATCTTCGCGAAAGTTGCCGTCTTCAATTTCCGTAACGGCGTTTTTGTTGGTCGCCGAAACCAGTCGCACGTCCGACTGCAGCATCGACTCGCCGCCGACGCGGCAATACTGACCTGACTCGAGAACACGCAGCAAATCGACCTGGCATTTGGCAGAGATTTCAGTGATCTCGTCAAGAAACAGCGTTCCGCCGGCAGCTTGTTCGAAAAAACCAGGCTTGCGGCGGGCAGCTCCCGTGAATGACCCTTTTTCATGGCCAAACAATTCGCTTTCGAGTAACGATTCCGGTAATGCTCCCAGGTTGGCGGCCACGAAGGGACCGCTCGTTCGATGGCTCAATTCATGAATCGCGCGGGCGACCAATTCCTTTCCAGTTCCGCTTTCTCCTTGAATCATCACGGTCGCGTCTGTCGCAGCGACCTGACGGACCTGTTCCATCAGGTTTTGCATCGACCGACAGTTGCCGATAATACCGGAGATTTCACCAGCACCGGCCAGCTGAGTCCGGAGTCGCTGGTTTTCCATGATAAGTTGATGATGTTGACGCGCTTTGCGGACTTGCTGACGAATCAGATCCAGATCGATCGGCTTGGTAATGAAATCGAAGGCTCCCAATCGCATTGCCTGCACCGCAGTTTCGACGGTGCCGTGGGCTGTAATGACGATCGCGGTGGTTTGCGGGCGGAGCGTCAACATCTGCTCGACCAGTTCAAGCCCATTCATCACACTTGGCAATCGTACATCGGCAATCACCATCGGATAGGGTGTTTGACGAAAGGCCTCCAACGCCGCTTCGGCATTCTCAGCTTCGTCAATCTGGGTTGCCTCCTTCGCTAAACCCTTTTTTAACCCCGAACGGATATTAGGCTCGTCATCGACGATCAGGACGGCGAACGAATCATCTGACATCAGTCTTTTCTCTTACTCGAATGGCTGGTTGGCAAGTGAATAGTGAACGTGGTTCCCACATCGCTGGATACAAAATCGATCGTGCCTTCGTGTTGACGAATGATTTTGTCACATAAAGGTAATCCCATACCGGTACCAGTCGCTTTGGTCGTAAAATAGGGATCAAACACCTTGTCTTGCAACTCGATGGGAATGCCGCAACCGGTATCCAACACGTTCAATACGATCCTCTCCTGGTCGCTGGATAATTCAAACGCCAATTCTCCTCCTTTGGGCATTGCAGAAAAAGAATTGACCACCAGATTCAACAATACCTGTTCAATCCTGGTTGGGTCGATCCTGGCCATGGTGGAGTGCAGCGGATCATGGCGAAACTGTATGCTGATCCCTTTTTGCTTGGCTTCTGGCTGCGTCAAACGAATGACGCGTTGAATCAAGTCAGCCACTTCGGTTTCAGCAATGTCAAGTTGTTTGATGGAGGCAAAATCTCGAAAGCTTTCCAGGACACGAGTGATCCGTTGAACTTCGGTCGTCAAAACATCCAGACTCTCGGTCACGGAGTCATCTGAGTCTTCGTCGGTCAAACCCTCTTTCAACAGCTGAACGTGTAATGCCAACGCGCTCAACGGATTCTTGATCTCATGCTGCAAGCCGGCTGCCAATGAGCCTAACCCCATGTATCGTTCCATTCTGAGCAGCCTTTGGTGCAACAACGTTTTTTCAGTCACGTCCCGGAGATGAATGACAACCCCGGCCGGATTTTTATCATGGTCTCGTAGCAGGCTACAGCCTGCGCGCAGGTAGCGCAGGTGATCGTCCAGTTCGACCGTGTATTGGTCTTCATCAACTTCCTGTCCCGCCAAAACCGACCGACGCATCTGGTCCAGTGGACGGTGAGACTCTGGCAAGTCACGCAATGCAAATTGAGTTCCAATCCCGCGGTATCCCAGTAATTCATTGGCTTTCGGATTCACATTTAAAACCACTCCACTCTGATCCGTCGTTACCACTCCCTGGTCAAGACTGGCCAGAATGTCTTCGGCTTGCACCCGAACCCGACGAAAATCGCGTTCGCTGGTCAAATAGCCGCGCATCACCAGTGCCAACGCAAGGGCTGAACCAAACAGGTTGACAACCAGCAACAGCAATAGCCGCGACTGCAATTGCAATTCATTTGCCAATTCTTTTATTTCCGGCAAATCAGTGGACGGTAAGTGGCCGGAGATCTTCTTGATGATCGCCTGCTCGTGGCTGAAGTCCGTCATCAACCAGGCGGATAACGCAAATGAACTGAGGCAAAGAACTGCCAAGGCGGCGATCGAAAACCGCCATAATCCA
>CAZJEK010000108.1:0-924 GCA_964545005.1 uncultured Pirellulaceae bacterium | reverse complement strand
AAGGAATAGGGAGAGGATGACTCAATCATCAGCTTGGCTGCGGTTGTTCGAAAACTGGGTTGAGATGGTTACACCGTGGGGACATCGTACCGGAAAAATTCGATCAGCGATTCCCACGCGTCTCTCAGTCTTACGAATTCACGGCCGATTTCACGATTGCATGGCGTGCAAGACTTTGCAGTAATCCTGCAGCCTGCTGCCGGATTGGTTGCGCTTGCCGAAAAAAGTTTGCGCTGAATTCGTGATCTCAACGAGAGCTTAATTCTCATCACGTCGATTGACGTAGACGAAATATGCACCGCAAATCGACTTTCCTGCCTGGTCCAGAAAGTAGGTCTTCAATTCGATTTCACCGGCCGGCAACTCACATTGAAAACTGAGTGACGGGTTGCCCTGAGCCGGTTGCGTGGTGCCGGTGAACAGGGTTTCCGACCCGCGTTTGATTTCCAGCTTGGCGGCGTTTATCGGCAACGCCGTTCCTTCAACATAGGATCCGTCAGTTACTTCGGTCGCCTCGCAACCGTCCTGCAGGTTGAAGCCAGCCTCTCGGGGCCAGCGACGAAGTTCAAACTGATAGGTCCCCGGCTGGTCGACGTGCAAATGCCAGGTTCCATTCTTTCGACTGCCACGCCGAATCTGAACTTGCTGATCAACAAACACGTCCAGCCATTCACAGGCCGTCAACATCGTCGGGTTGTCGGCTGGGTTTCCTATCTCGACCCGTTGCGGAATCATCACCAACGGTTCAACGTCGTCCCACCAGGTTTGCAAATGCGACTGCAATCGGGCAACGATTTCCGGATGCTGATCGGCGACATCGTGATCCTGATGCGGGTCTGACTGAATATCATACAGTCGCTTGTTTTCGAGTAACCGCCATTGCTTCCACAACACGGCGGCACCCACCCGGGTTGGAATGGAAGG
>CAZJEK010000107.1:13518-17119 GCA_964545005.1 uncultured Pirellulaceae bacterium | reverse complement strand
GGTAAAGCCTTAGCGGGATCTCTTTTCGTCTTCCGCTACTCACCTTTCGAAACATTTCCATGTCGAGCTTTTTCAAAAACCCGTCATCGAAACTTTTCCAAATGGTTTCGTTCCAGACAAACGAGCAAAGCTGTTGACTGGTTCGCCCTGATTTTTGCCTGGCACGATCAAGCCTGTCGCGCGAGCAAAGCTCGACTTCTTCAATTAAGTGAAAGGTTTTTGATTTCCATTCTTGGTCGCCCTTGTCGTACCACGAATCTTTGAATTTGAGTGTTGTTCCCGCAATTCGGTCAAAGGACTCTTCAAGACGGCGGTAAGCCCTGCCGTCAGTACCCCAGCCAATTGTACGGCAAAGATGGTAACGACTGAACTCAACCTTACGAGACGCAAACTTTGCTTCGTAGGTCAGTGCCTTCATGCCAATAAGCACTTGGTCATCAATTGGCTTGGGGAGTCCAAAAGCGTCCGAGCCGGTTATCAAGAGTTTTCGTTTGACTTCCCTTTTTAGCTGCCGGTCAAAGACTGGATGTTCAACTTCGAATGTCTTCTCCCCTACTGCCGTTACTGGTCCAAACGGAAACTCGACCAGGTTCATTTCATCCCGACCAAAAAGCGGAATGACGTCAACTTCTGGATTTCGTTTTTTGCGTGAGCCCAAGTTCCCCCTTTTTGAAAAACACAAGTTAATTAAGTTCTATAAGTTCTTTAGTTCCGCTCCGCCAAGTGCCTGGAATTACTTCCGATCCACCGACAAACCCGTCTGGGAGCACGTGTGCTTCCGTCTCAGGGCCCGATAGAAGCCGTCTCGGAGCACGAGTCTATTTGTCTCAGAGAACGATAGGCTGTCTGAGAACACGATAGAATCTGCCCTTAACCCGTCTTAGAACACGATATCTTATTTGCTTTAATCGCGTTAAAGTTGTCTGAGAATAAACCTCGGTGCCGTCTTTGCGCAACGGTAATTCTTTTGGCAGTTGAGTTGCTCGGCAGCCGAGTCCCCTACCGGATTTTCAGTTAGCGAATTTCGTTTCGACTGATCGGAATATTTCCGCGGCTGATTCACCGATTTTGCCGAGCCCCATATTTCGATTCTAAGCGGAAATTTTCTCTGCCTACTCGAAAGGCGGGCCGAGCGAGATTCTTTCTGCCTCATCCAGATTTGAAACCTTGAGCCATGTGACGATTCACGGCTTCCATCTGATTCATGCTTCGCCGCGGCAAAAACCTGCATGCATGCATGCAAGGTTGGGCGCATTCGTGCAACCACACGTGCATGAACGCATTCAACGTTGAACGGTTGAATGCAACCACGGTTGCAAACTTTCTATCTTGCGAGGTTGCATGCACCGCGCTACCGTCAGGTTATGAGTTGTGTTGTGTCGCTAGTGAATACCAAAGGGGGAGTTGGAAAGTCGTTTCTTTCGACCTCGATGGCCGTTTGGCTTTTTGATCAGGGTTACCGGGTTGCTTTGGTCGATGCCGATGACCAGCAAACCTCAAGCAAATGGCTAAGTGGTGTTGCTGATCACGAGATCGCAATCAAGGTTCTCGAAGAACGGTCGGAAGAGAAAAGAGCTGATGAGCTGCGGCTTCTCATCAACGAACTTCGCAAGTCATTCGACTTTATTGTCATCGACACCAAGGGAGCGGCTGGCCTTACAACGTCCGCCGGTGTGATCAAGTCAGATATTGCTTGCGTTCCGCTTCAGGCATCGGCCGCAGACCTTTGGCCGATCGAAAATGCACTTTCAACAATTCGGTTATCCCAAGAAGCAACGGGCGGAATCCCAAAAGCATTTTTGGTTCTTAACCAAACCGACGATTCTGACCTCGGTGCAAAGCAGGTAAGAAAACTTGCCGACCAGTTTCAAGTTCCGATGGCTGCAACAAACATAAAAAGGCTCCGCGCTTATCGGGACGCGCCGGGTATGCGAATTGCCCCAACGCGTCTGAGTGACACCCGCGGTCAAAAAGCAGCCCAGCGGCTTGAAGATCTGTTCCGTGAAATACTCGGGGAATACTTGGGTTCAGTTGATGAGGTTGCAAATGGATAAGTCGAATTTTTTGGCAGATGATTTTCAGCAGATCGCTCGCAAGTCCGATGATGCAGTGTTTGAGCTTTTGAAACAAAAAGAGCGCGAAAAATCCAAGGAAGCCAGGACATCAAAGGCCGACCAACAGAACACGCGACCCAAAATTAAACGCGAGGTCAAACGGCCGCAATCTGATGTCGCAAGAGAAACTGCTCCGAAGCCTGAGAAGAAGTCCAAGCGAGAACATCCGGTCGAGTCGCCAAAAGAGTGGGGGAGGCCTGTCGCTATTCTCAATACGCGAATCCCCCAAGAGCTGTCTGACCTGATCGATGACTTGGTTTATCGCACGAAGAAAGACGGCAGCCCGAAAACCAAGCAGGCGATCACGATTGAAGCGTTAGTCAAGTATGTCTCTTCCCAGCGCTCCTAACCGCAGGGGCTTTGTTTTGCCCGGTTAATCCACTTCGAGTGTTGGGGCTCAGCCGATACAATCGAGGACATATTCTCGTTCCAGAAGACTCGCGAAAAGAAAAGAATGAGCGAACATCTAGACCGGAGTGTCCTGCTGCAGTACCTCGACGATTCCCTGGGTACCCAGTTCGATTCCGAAGTGGAGCGGCATTTGGCGACCTGCAAAGAATGTCAGCAGACCTATTATCAACTGTCGCAACAGTCCCATCATCGTCACCTATCGATTGAAGATCATGCAGATGTTTCGGCTATCGTTGAAGTTCTGGATTCGAGTGCAGTAGAGAATTCACTGGGAAGAATTGATGATCGCTTCGTTGTTACCAAAGCAATTGGCGTGGGAGGAATGGGCGCTGTATTTCAGGGAACCGACACGGATGCTGGTTCTATAGTCGCCATCAAATTCATGCGGCCAACGGTTGCAAGAAACAATCCCTTGAATGCCATCCGCTTTCAGCGGGAAACCCGTAACGCGGAAAGGATTCGCCACCGGAACGTGGTCCGAGTGCTCTTAGCGTCCAAGTTAGAGCGCCATTTTCCTATTCCATTTTTTGTGATGGAGTATTTTCCTGATGGCACGCTTTCTGAAAAATTAGAATCCGCCCAGCCGCTTGCGCCAGAAAAGTTCGCTCAATATTCGATTCAACTTGCCAGGGGACTTGAAACTCTGCATTCTGCAGGGATTGTTCACCGCGATCTTAAGCCATTGAACGTTTTATTTGCGGGTGAGCGTTTGGCGATTGCGGACTTCGGGCTAGCCAAATCTCTGGGCGTCGATAAGACGATTACTTCCGACCAGAATCAATTCCAGGGGTCGCTCGGCTACGTATCTCCCGAACAATGCCATGGACAAGCGGCGACACTACAAAGTGACGTTTTCTGCTTGGGTATCATGCTTTACGAAATTCTGGAAGGCAGGCGTTTGTTCCCTTGCAGCACTTGGGCAGAGCAAATCCAACGACTCACGTTGGGTCGCTACCGTGAGGCCCCCCAGATATCGCGAGCTGATTTGCCGGATAGATTGGTTGATGTTGTTCGGCAGACTCTCTCGCCAAATCCCAATGAAATGATCGCCGAAATTTCCGTCTTTGGTGAAGGTG
>CAZJEK010000107.1:12294-13508 GCA_964545005.1 uncultured Pirellulaceae bacterium | reverse complement strand
AAGACCATCAGAGGCGGAGTTGAGAAGCAGACTTGAAAATGTCTTGTATGGCCTCCTTCCCGAACGTCTCGATAAAACGACCAGAGCAGTTGCTGAAGGGCTTGCGACAAGGATGCCCTACTTCATGTATGTTGGATGTGCGTCGTTAGCGATCAACAAGTCGTCTTGTTCCCTTCAATTGATCCCGGAAAACAATGGACTCCGTTTATTGTACGTTCCATTGACATATGGAAAAGAGAACCCGCTTCAGCCGGGATTTCTTGACGTTTTGCTCCCGATTGAAGCGGTTGGGGGTTTGATGGCGACCGCTCGTGCATTTCTTTACGCGGTGGAATCTCTTGACGAGAACGTGGTCCTGTATGGGAAAGAAGGCGTTTCTTCAGACCTACTTATTAAGCTATACCGTGACAGACCTGAGACTGGTCGGCTTTCTGGTGGAGAATCCTGTTGGCTTCGGATTGTCAACGGTCGTCAACAAACGCGGCGACGGCGAATCAAGCTCGGCCCAAGAGACTTGTTGTCAATCGAGATCGCCTGCACAACAGTCTTCAATATGGCCTGTCAGCCTGGAGCGGCGCAATTTCCAAAAAGGGCCTATTTGACAGCGGAACAACTTTGCGACTTGGCGGACCAAAAATGGTGCCGACTTTGCGGGTCAGAAGAAACGTTTTTTTCGAGCCTTCTAGTGGAGCGACTTCGGGATTCCATTGACATCCAGGTCTGCATTAGCTGTTTATTCGCAATCGACCGAACCCCAACAACCGCCGAAAATGGTCGGGTGCAAGATGAATGTTTTTGTGATCATTGCCAAGGACGTGTTTCTGAATGTGTCAAAGTTGAGTCCCCAGTTAATGTTTTATGCAGCAGCACCTTTCATCTGTTAAAAAAAGCGTTCGAAACAAACCAGTCGCTTTTTAGGGAGTTTTTGGATGCCGTTCCCGTGATCGATCAGTTTGAGCGGTCAGAATCTTTCAGCTTTTTCAACGAGATCGGGAAATGGTGGCTCCGTGTACGGGATGCTTTGTCATTGCCGCAACTGAAGGAACTAGCTCAGGCGGCGACCGACAACAGCTGCAGCGTAAACCGACTTTACCAACTTAGCCTTGAACAAGGTGTGCCAGAGTCGTTTGATAAACTGATCTGGGTTACCAAACAAAAGGAATCGAGCACGCATCGAGTCGACATGCCAGCTTCTGAGCATCATCCCAATTCAG
>CAZJEK010000107.1:8372-12284 GCA_964545005.1 uncultured Pirellulaceae bacterium | reverse complement strand
GACGCGAAGCAAACTGGACCACCATGACCAATACCTCGCAATTAGCTTCCTCATTACTGCCTTTGTTAACCGATTCAGTTGAACGAGCATACGCTTCTTCAGCCAAAAGCGATAAGGCTGTGCGCAAGCCTTTGGCATCCGTTGCCAAAAAGCTAGCCAGTATCAACGACAACCATGCGGCACGGCTAAACAAATCGAGCTGGGCAGACTCAGTTTCTGCCTGGGACGCTCTTGGCTTGCTCGAAGAAATCGTGTGGGACGAGTTGATTGAAAAAGTACGGCCCGCATTTTCATTGGAGGACGATGCGGGTTGCCGCCGCATTATATTGTCGGCTGCCGTTATCGTAATCACATCGCATGTGTTTCCTGACACGTACCAACTTTCTGAAGTAGCAGCGATTCGGCTTGCAAAGCGGGTTCGCTTAGCGCACAAGCGTTTACAAACAGGTAATAACGATGATACAGAAATTACAACGAAAACACGGAGGCACGTGGACCCGAGTCAGGAAGAGACGAAATTAAGCGCAGAGACGAAGGTAGAAGGGACACTTCCGGGCATTACGCCATTTCAAAACCGCGAGCTAGAAAAGCTCCTTGGTCACAAGCTGACAGCCAAAGAGGTCGATTTGCTTCGTCGCTTCAATGATTTGACATCATCAGAGATCCTGAACGAAGTGCGGCTGCCGGAAAATGGTGAGCCGACGTATCGAGAATTGGCAGAGCTGCTGGGGTTTTCCAATCAGTCGATAATGCGAGTAACAGACGGGACGCAGGAGCCGAAGGAAAAACTGACGTTAGCAGTCCGAAGAAAACTTTTGGAAAATTTATAGAAAGCGGGCCAATAAGCTTGCTCCGTGCACGGAGCAAGCTTATTATGAAGCAATCGAAGGGCAAAACAGCTTGGTCGCCCCTCGATTGCCGGAAGGCCAAAAATGGCCGGTTAGCACTTCCATTTTAGCTTCCAGCACGTTGGCGACCAGCTCTGCCCGCCCGGTTTCGGCTCGTATTCTCGCCATACCGGGCAATTCTCCACTTTTTTTGGGAGCTGGCGAATGTCTGAATCTTTGGCAGTCGGCATGCAAGTCCTTGCGCGTTACATGGCCGAGTATTCCTATGAAAACTGGTCCACGTTTGCCTGGGGGTCTATGACCTCACTCGATGGGGACATGGTCTTAATTGTCAACAACGAACCCTACGAAGACCACGCGCTGTTGCGTGACAAAGAGTTGAATGAATTCCGTTCTCGGTTCCAGGCAAAAGGCGTACGAGAAGTCGCCTACGCCGAATACCCGGAACAGGGCATCGATGAGGGATTCAGCTACGCTCTCGTGTTAAAGGGAACACGTGGTTGGGTCGACCAGCTTTTCGATTGGTACGAATCCATTCTCGTAAATTCCAGCGCAAACTTTGATCCTCGCCCGTGGAAGCGCTCCGACAATCAGTCGGCCTGATAAGCGCGGTTTGGGTTAGCCGCAATCAAATTAACCCACTTCTTTTGCTGCCGACACTGTGTTGGCACGTTCCAAGTTTATCCCGCCTTCGGGTTCCGCTACCGGTACGCGCTGGCAGCCGCCCTAGGCTTTTTTTTGAAAGGTTTGTCATGCCTAGTTCTAACTCTGATCACTCTTATGGATCGTCTGACTACTTTGCGCAGCAAAACCGTTTGTTCGCAGAGCAGCAAAACCGTCAGTACGAGGAAGAGCAAAGACGTCGCGTGGAGGACGAAAACAAAAAACGCAGAGAGGAGGAAGAAAAAAGTCGCCGCGACTATGAAGAACATCTGAGACGCGGCCGCCACCAAGGCAAGATTTAAGCAGACTTTCTCTGCTCAATCCGAGCAGTCAAACCGACGGTGCCGTTCACTCGGCACCGTCTTTTCTCCATCCCTTTCAATGCCAATCCGGAGCCGACCAATGCGTTTTATCAAAGACCTCTGCTACACGTTATCTGACTTGTTTGACCTGGTGCGTTTTCACGCTTCCCGAAATATCGTCACGCTGGCCATCGGATTGGTTTTCCTGACGGTGGTGGTGACATCAATCATCAACCGTTCACTTGAGGCAAAAGCTGAACTGGAAGTAATTGAGGGCCTCAAACATGCCGTCATCGAAAACGACCCCGAAGATGATGAAATGCAACCGTCTTCCGAAACCCGAACAAATACCAGCTGGAATCCGACCGCTTCAGGCAACTCAGCTCACCCGCAAGAGACTGTCCAAGAGTCCCCCCAAACATTCAATCGCACATTCGCGGCCGAACTGAAGAAACGCTCATCCAAGCCTCTTTCCGAAGAGCAAAGCCGCGTCTTGGCTGGGGCATTTAGTGAACTTCAACGCTTCGAACGCTCACTTTTGCAACACGAAAGTGAGATCAGAAACCGGGAGCATCTTGCCTCCCGAAAGCCACTGATTGGAACCAACAACCGCTCGTTTGACGACGTTATCTTTGACTGCCTTGCCGCTGGGCTCATTTCCAAAGAAGGAAAAGAAACGTGGGCACTGGTTAGAAAGTCCCGCAACCGACTGCTTCCAACATCCGTCGAATTGGCCGCACTGGACCAGATCAAACGATCCATATCGGAAGCCATTCTCAATGACCGGACAACAGAAGAGCACGCATTGCTCGCCGAGTATTTCGCTCGGAAGGTTTTTGAACGCTCATTTCACGCTTTCCTAAGTGACCTTGGGTATCAAGAAGTGGTTGATGAACTGGCAGACCAGTCAGTCTTAAATAACCTGTCACCGGAAATGCACGACCATTTTCTGACCCGCAACGAAATCAAAGACAAGCGTATCCATGACGCCTACGAATTTACTCCAAACAGCGGAATTTATAGCGAAGAGACGTACCGCTTGTGGCGGGAGCAGGACCGGGAAAGAGGTGGGTTCGCACAACTTGAAGACCAGCGTTTTAAGAAGGAAGTGTCCTGGCTAAAAACGGGCCCTGACTTTGACTTGGTTCAAACTCAAATTGCCAAGTTAAAACGAATTCAATCCTCTGAATTTTCGTTTCCTGGCTCGAAACAGCAAGACGAATTCAAGGCGTCCAAATTCCGACCGTTCTGGACTCCAAAGAGGTGATTCTGATGCTGTTCTACGAAATTGCAAAGCCGAGCTGGCTAAGGCCGGTTCCCGCAGCACGAATCTCGGATCAGCCGCAGCAGACTCTTGATTGCAACGGCCTGGTGATTCCCTTCTTCGGATTCAGGTTACGACCAGACGGCTCAATTAACTTCCGTTCGTACCGGCTTCGACGGAATGATCCGTTCTGGGAGGCGTGCCGGATTCGAAAAGGACAGCTGAAGCCGGGAAGTGAGTTTGCGTTTGTTGCCCGATATCGGGGGCAGTCGTTTGGTTCGGTGTCGCAGGGCTTTGCCTACGTCACGCGAAATGCTGAAAGCGACACTGTCAATTTCTGGATCGGCAAGAATCGGGCAATTCAATTTGTCTACGACAGAGTCAATTCGCAGTGGAAGGCGATGCTGCCTGAAGTCTTTTTTGACCGGCCGCATCCAACTTCCAGATTGCTTGGCTTTCGTCATGTGTCGCTCGATTGCCGAGAAGCGGGGAGTACCAGAACAGCTGAGCTTTTCGGCCAGGCGGTTTCACTTCAATTCGACGGTGACGACCCCTACATGGTCATTGGCCAGTCCGCAATCCCGACTTGGGAAGAGACGGATGTTTACCTGATCGCGGGTAACCGCTTGCGTGTGCTCAGCAATCGGCTCGATGCCAACCGTGTTGTTGTGACATTCAATGATGAATCCACCTATCTGTTCGAGGTAATCCCGCAGCTTTACCACGTGGGAAATGAACAGCGTCTTGGTTACTGGTGGGCCAACGTGATTCCGATTTGGTCGATGGGAAAGATGCCGGGCGGCAATGAGGAAGTCGTTGTCGGAGTAGTTTAATT
>CAZJEK010000107.1:0-8362 GCA_964545005.1 uncultured Pirellulaceae bacterium | reverse complement strand
CATCAATTTTTGAATGGCCTTTGCAAATGACTCCAGGGATTCGTACGAGTGCACTGTGGCGGAGCGATCCTGTGCGGCCACCAATGCCAGTGAGTACGACTGTGTATCAGTTGGCGCCAGGTTGCAATCCGTTTGCGCCGCTCATGTTTCAGTGTTTGGAAGATGGCTCGGTTGTCATCGAAAGCTGGCACCGAGGCCCCCGCCCGAAAGATATCAAGTTGTGGTTTTTGGGTCTTGTGCTGCTGCTGGTCATTTCTTGGTTTCTGGCCATGTGGGGATACTGGCTCTTACTTATTCCCGCCTGTGTCTTGTACCTGTTTTTAGGAATGGCAATCGCGGCCATTGAAAGCAGCGTGATTACCTTGCGGTTTGCTGCCGGGCAGCCATTTTCGCTTAGCGACGATTACCACGTTGTTTGCCGGCCAGCAAACGACCCCGGTATCTACTATTGGCCCAAAGGTCATCTCGCGATGCGGCTTTTTCGAAACGACGGCAAGTGGTTTCTTGAGGTCGATGATGCCTTCCCTGAAGCGCCGACAAATGAAGTGTTTGAAGGGTTTCAGTTTCGTCATGTCCTTACCGAACAGAATCCGCATGAGGCAAGCCTGGCAGACGGTGCCATTGTATTGACGGCGAATTCAGGAAACGTCCGAGTGATGAACAAGGTGTATGACGCCCGCCGAGAGTGGCGTTTTCTTGTTGACAATGTTGGTGACGGCTTTATGTCCCGTGCCAACGATAACCGAATTTTCGTTTCACTGGGCCATTTTAAAAGCATTCTGGAATTGCTTCCTGCTAACCCTCCAAATTCCGGACTAATTTATCCCTACTCGTGGGTTGAACGCTCGGTGAAGTTTGTGCCTGCCCAAGTTCGCAGCAGCAGAGCAGCTGTGTCCGTGGCGAGCTGACGAGCACCACTTCCCTCAACACTTTCAATTTCAAGACAAAGGATTGATGCGTTGTTTTTTGCAATCTGCATTTCGTTTTCGAGTACTTGCACGCCCAGTAACGCCACGGCGATTAGTGGGGGAGCATGTAACCTTAGCAGCAACTTGGCTCCCGCTTTTTGTTGCTGCTTTTTTGGAGAAAACCAAATGTTTGGTGAAAGAAAACAAAACGCTAAGGCTCGTCCCAGTGATCTCGGCATGCTTACAAGCACGATGGGGATCGCGATTTGGAAAGCACAAAATGGACAACAAAACTCGCTCGATCTTCGGATCGGGCCCGCCTTTCAACCAAGAGGCGGATCGTTGGTTGTTCGTTCAACCTTTCCTGCGTACCAGTTCCCTGAGTTCTGCCACGGCGTTCGGGCTGCCGGCGAAATTCTCGGTAACACCACCGAGCTTTTGCCGGACGATGTCCGGGAGATGTTGCGACGTTATTCGGCCGCACTCGATACGGCCTTAAGCGATGTCGATTCGTCACCTATGCCGTTTAAGAGCATCGGAAACGGTGTGTTTAACGGACAGTATTAGCACGCATCCAATCCCGAGGTTCTCGTCTCATCCAATTGCTACGGCAACGGATGAGGCGAGGCCTCACTTTTTCGAAGAACAAGCAATGACATCATCAAAACACACTGAACGAAACGAGCGAATCCTTCAATTCGCCAAGCGATATCAATTGGTACTTTACCGAATCGTGTCAGAGCTGTTCCTGGGCGATCCGAACAAGCAGTCAGGCCATATCCTGAAAGAAAAAGTGGGGCTTCATCTGCACTCCCGGGCCTTGCCGGGTTCGCTCTCTTTCGCGACGCCTGAGAAGGAATACAAAGCGCTCGACCAGAATCTGGCTGTCTTGTTCTGGGCCAAAGCAGGTATCAACAAACGTGTGCGGATTACCGATGGCGAGTTGCGGGACCTTTTGGGCGTAAAGCCCACCGACCCGTTTGTTTCCGGCAACGTCACCCACTGTCTGAGTGGGGCGGGCGATAAATTTGCTGGCAAGCCCCGCATTTGGCGTGTCTATCTGACCACAACCAGCGAATCAAAAACCGTTGAACAAGTTGCTGCGATCGTAACGTCCGCTACCGAATTTCCGGTCGTCTCTTCACTCATCAAGTCGCGCGCCTACGGCGTTCTGGTTCTTTGTGAAACGCCGCAAAAAAGGACGGCAGTCGAGCGGGCGATCGTAAAGCACAAAATCTCACGCCAAGCCCTGATTGAAGTCGCTGTCGGCCCCACTGCGGCGACGATTTCAAAGGCCTTCAAGAAATCCTGGGAGAGCCACAATGACTGAAAAGCAGTTTCTTGCCGGGCACACGAAACAGGGCGAACCATTTTGGATTCCCTACAGCACATTTTCGAAGGCCCACTGGGACCTTCGGGGGAATACTGGGTGCGGGAAGACCATCTTTCAGGTTCTTTGTCTTCTGTACTTGATCGCAGCCGATGCCCGGGCAAAGGCCCGAAGCTGCAAAGTTATTGTGGACCCGACTCCCGATGGCGTCATACGGCAGGCACTTAAAGAATCCTGCGAAGAGCACGGCGTACCGTTTATTGAGTTTTGGCCCGACGTCCTTTCGCTGTCGAGTTTTGAACTCCTGCAGGGCTTTGATTGCGACTATCACAGCCCGACACTTTTGGCAGCGTTTCTTCTCTCCGCTGCCGGGTGCGATTATGGGCCGGGGTGGGGGAAGGGCTACTTTCGCGGCGAATCTTTTGTTACGGCACTTTCAGCAATAAACAGGCTTCGCGCAGCGGGCGAAGGCATTTCGTTGCAAAACCTGATCGAAACGATGGAGGCTATCGACCGAAAGCAAAAGAGGCGATCGGAGATCACCAACTCGCTGGCTCCACTTTGTTTCGTTTCGAATATTGCTGACAAGAGTGAAAGCAAGGAAATAGACGTGGCAGACGCCATCGACAAGGGCGCCGTCATGTACTTCGCACTTGACTTACTGGAGTATCCGATCGTCGCTGAGACGCTTGCACGACTCGTGGTTGCCAATGTCGTGTTGGCCCAGATCAAACGAAACAAGCTCAATAAAAGCCCTGTCAGAACGTTTCTTACCGTCGATGAGTGGGGCCAAATGGCGACCTATATGGATTCACGAATCCTTACCACGGTAAGAAAACACCACCTCAATGTGAGCTTTCTCTACCAGAACATGCACCAGGTCTCAAATGCGTGTCCAGGCCTGAATGAAATCCTGGAAGCCAACGCCCGGATGCACTTTTACTTCACGACAGAGGGCGAGGAAATCAAACGAATGCAGGATATGTGTTCCAAAGTCAGGGACACGCTTGGCGGAAGCTCGGGAACTGGCCTAAACGCGAACTTCAATTCGCGCGAGTTTCTTCGCCCGTCACTGACCGAAAACGAGTTACTCGACTGCTCGGCAACTGACCGCGACTTTTTTCTCGTGCTAAAAGACGGTGCCGGGCATCGCGATCCCATTCGACTTACCGCTCCAACCGTTTCGAACGAGGCGCTCCAAAGGTGGTCGAAACCGCTGGAGTGGGCTGCTGAGCCGGTCAAGCCGCATACCGAACCGCCGGTTCGCACCGATGCCGGGTCGACGAAGCGAAACGAGCGTATCAACACGCTGCTTCAGGACTTTTTCGACACTCGAATCCGCCAAGAAAGTTATTCGGAGTAGGCCCCCCGTGAATAAACGTCTCGATAACGATAATGATGCGAATCGACCGGATTTTTGCGATCCGACGTCACGCTCGGCTCCGCGCTTGGGGACAGTACCAAGTGACCTGGACCATGATGAACTGATTCTGTCCCTGCTAACGGGAACAGTTAAAGCAATGACGGGCGATCAGGTGGCCCAATTCGTAACCGCTAAATTAAAAAGCCCGATAGATTCTGCAGGACGGATTGTCCGCATGCTACGAAGGCAGGGGTGGGTGGAAACAACAAAAACCGCGATTCCTTTTTTCCCGTGGGATGACAAGCCGTTGTTTGTTGCCTGCAAAGATGAAGCAACAACCATCAGCTTTGCATCCCTCGCCTGGCAGCTTCAAAAGCGAGAAAAGAACCGGTTTCCAAAAAGAGTTCAGGTTATTCAGCCAACCCAAAAGGCATGTAAC
The DNA here is from genome assembly GCA_964545005.1 of uncultured Pirellulaceae bacterium. GTDB lineage: Bacteria > Planctomycetota > Planctomycetia > Pirellulales > Pirellulaceae > Mariniblastus. The sequence continues at coordinate 4,322 of CAZJEK010000107.1, read as the reverse complement.
AAGTTTGGGGGCAGAGTCGCTTCCATCAAAGCAAATCAGTTGGTTCACGATCTGCATGTAACGCAGGTAGCACTTGCTAACCAACACCGGGGCAACTGGATTCGAGAAGATTATCTTGGCCTCTATGGGTTTGATGACGGCCTGCTTCCTGACGGCTTAATCATCAAGCCAGAGAATGAATCGAACATCGTGGTTGAGATTGGTTCAGCCACTTATGACAAGACACGGCTCCAAGCTTTAGCTGAAGCGTTTACCAATGACTGCACGCAGTTTGAGCTTTGGTGACCCACCGTCAACTACGGATTTGCCATTGTTGCAGAGCTTAGGCGACTGCAGCGAATTTGAGCATTTCCGACATGGATGGGAGGCGCCTTATGGTCTCGGATGACCCTAAAGTCCCATTTCTAAAACGGGTACGACAGCTTATTGAGCGGCTGATTGAAATCGCGGCAATCGCGGTGACGGCAATCGGTATCGTGAAAGTTGTTTATCTGAATTGGTAAGTGGGCGGCTACGGCATCAAGATGTCTGGCGGCAGGTCAGTTTCTTCGGAAACGGGCCTTTTTCAAAAATCATCAGGCCAGCAAAACTTGTTGAGAAAGAGGAGTGTAAAGCCAAACAAGATCCAGGCTTCAGGTGTACCGCTGTAGGGCCCCAAGGTCGCTTCCATGATTGGGACCACAAGCCAGGCAAGAAGAAACCACTTTGCCAAGAACAATGGCCACCCAATTTCGTCGTAACACGGCCCCAACACGTAGTCACACACTTTACACCAAGTGTCGCTATCCGGATTTAAAAGCTTGAGCTCTTCTCGAATCGGCAGTTCTGGTTCCATTAACTCTTTACGTTACTACATCCGACAACCAAAAACCATTTTTTAGCCGGTATATCGAGCGCTCGTTCGATGGGTTAGGGAGGACAAACGACATGGAAAGACTCAGTAAAGTTCTTAAGCAGCTGCGGGGCGAGGAAGAGCAAGTCCTTGCTGCATACGAGGCATCCAAAGCGGATGTTAAAAAGCACTCCGCTGAGCTTCAAAAAATCCGCAAAGCCATTTCAACGCTTGAAGGAAGAGAAAACAAGAAGCCAACAGTCACCACCAAAGACGTGGTTCAAATACTGTCGACTGCCCTTGAAAGTGGTCCCGTTCCTATCCGGAAAGCCAAAGACATCGTTCGCGATGGACTGTCAAGGCAAGGCAAATCGCAAAATGGCATCGCGCTGCGGTTTAAACAGGCCACCGAAAGGTTCGAAGAACGTGACGGTGTGCTGTATCAACCTCAACACCGGGGAGAAACCAAATGACGAGACTGCTCAAGTCAGCTGAGGCTGCCGAGATGCTCGCTATTAGTGAGCGAACGCTTTGGAGTCTCACCAACGCAAACGAAATCCCCCACATTCGAATCGGCAAATCTGTTCGTTATTCAGTTGCCGACCTTGAAGCCTGGATCGAGTCTAAACGTGAGTCGCCGATCCCGGTACAATCTAGCCCCCCAAAGTTCGGTAGCCGTTCGTGAGAACGGTTTCGGCCCAGACACAAGAAAGTTTCAAATGATCAGCCTTCAATCGTATCGCGGGAAAGGACGCTCCGCTTCCAAGGTGTTTTACCGTATTCAGCCCTACATCAATGGAAAACGGGTCACGATACGATTGGGCTCTGGAAAGAAGCAGGCCCAGAAAGCAGCCGCTGCAATCGCTGACTTGATTGACTGCCAAGGTGGTGAAATCAAACTGTCCAGCGAAACAAAAAAATGGCTCGCCACGGTTGCCAGCGAGTCGCTCTGCTCGTCGCTTAAAAAGTACGGTCTTATCGATGAGCTTCCAGACCGTTTCTTGGCCAATAACAATGCCGTCACGATTGGTGAGCTTGCCGACGACTTTGTCCGCACACGCTGTGCTGGACTCGATGAGGCCACCAAGGTGCTTAACCGAAAAGCCAAAGCCAACCTGATCGACTGTTTTGGTGACGTTGATATCCGGTCACTTTCCAAGCGCGATGGTCGTGAGTTCTGGCGGTGGCTTCTTAACGATAATGGGCTAGGAGAGAACACAGCGAAGCAGCGCCTTCGGTACGCCCGCTCGTTTTTTGACCTTGCATTGGAAGACGGCCTGGTAACCGTCAATCCCTTCAAAGCACGCGGTCTTTCGGTTTCCCAAACTGCTGCTGAGAAAGACTACGTTGAAAAAGAGGTTGTAGAGAAAGTGATCGAGAAGTGCCCGACTGCTGAATGGAAGCTTCTATTCGCACTTTGTAGGGCAATTCCAATGCGAATCCCGTCCGAGATCCGCGAATTTACCTGGAGCGATGTGGATTGGCAGAAAAACCAGATGCTGATTCACTCGCCAAAGACAAGGCGTATCGGGAAATCGGCTCGCTTGGTGCCAATTTTCGAGTCGGTAAGACCCTATCTTGAGACACTTCGCGGCGAAGTTTCCAACGAAGAGCAATACGTTTTCCCAGAGCTTCGGAAAAACACCAACCCCGGTACCAACGCCAAGCGGATCGTTGAAGATGCAGGGTTTGTGCCTTGGTGCAATTTCTTTAATTCGTTAAGGGCTTCGGCTGAAACCGATCTGATGGATGAATACGGGCTCAGGAAGGCTTGCATGTGGGCTGGTAATTCGGCAGCCACGGCAATGAAGAATTATGCCCTGGTGAAGAAGACCGATTTCGATGATTCGGCACCCAACGTGAGCCGAAACGGTGACGCCAAATCCGACGCCATTTTGGACGGTGACGCCAAAAGCGACGCCGAACCTGCCAGCAACGCAAGAAAACGCAAAAAACCCAACAAAAAAGGCACTGCCCGAAATTGATTCGGAAAACAGTGCCTTCGAAGTGGGCGGTATTGGACTTGAACCAACGACCTCCACGATGTCAATCTAAAAATTTACGTTGCAAGCGCGTTGGTTCAGCTGGACATTTGCGAACTTGAGCCACGAATACTCGAGTCAAGCGTTGCATCGACGTTGATTCGTGTTTGGGAACAAGTTGTGCAACGTTGTGTCAGATTTGTGTCAGATTTGAATTCAGCAGAACATGCCGCAACCGACATCGAAGTTTCACGCCGAACGCATTTATCGATTTCCATAACTTGCGTCGGTCAACTTCACCTCTGCAGTTTGGCGAGCTGCCGAACTGCAAGCGGTTGGTCCATCTTCGGCGAGTTCAGTCTGAGCGCAACTAACAGCGGTCTCCAGGATCTGGCGTTCATGTTCATGACACAGGTCGTTTCGTCATTACGCACGAACACGAACTCTCACATTGATGAAGCGACCGAGACGGTGATCAACGACGTAGACCAGCAGGACCGGCTGGCCGAGGTCGCGGCCGACGGATCGTTCACGCTGAAGCTCAACGGCAAAGACAACGTGATCGTGGATCTTACGGTAGTCGGGTCGGGCCATGTCGAGGAGCACATCCTCGCGATCTAATGGCTCTGGAACGACGGGAGCCAGGATCGGTCGGGGATCCAACTGGTCCGGTTCCGGGTTCAGCGGCTCCACGTGCAGGTATTCCCCAGCGCTGCCGTGGCGGATTGTGAGCCAACGGCCTGCAGTCTAAAGTGAAGCTGGCAAGCGCATTTTAGAGTATCCCGCCAATTGGCTTTCCTTTCAATCTCATCGGAGTGCGAGGGAATTGAATCAGGCAGATTGAACTCGTCATGATCCATCAAGACCCTTACGCATCCCCAGCACAGAGTTCCTCATCGCCCGCCAAGTTTCGTACGCGGATCTTGAGCTGGCTATACTTGGCGATCCTTCTTGCAATCGCCCACGGGCTACTCAATTGGTGGAGCGTCAGTCACACTTCCAGTGGCTTCTGGGTGATGGAGGGAAGTGGCTCGACCTTGATGGAGCGTGTTGCCGATTGGCTCACGATACTTCTGAATGTTCCCATTCTGGTCGTTGTATTCATCATCAAAATTCGGCCGTTTGGTTTCATGATTTCGGCTCTCCTGATTGCCAATAGCTGCTTGTACGGATCCACTTTGGCGCTGCTCATTGTTTGTTGCAGAAAGAAGCAGCGAACCCCTTACCCCCCTGAAAACGGCAACCGTGTGGAATTCAAGGGAAAAGCAAGCTGAATTGGCGCGGCCCGCTTGCCAGTCGATAATGCATGGGGAAAGGACCGTCCCAGCATGCATGAAACCTCGCTTAGTCTTCTCGAACGCCTCCGCCAATCCCCGGAATTGTTTCAAACCCGATCACGACTTTTTTCCAGCAAAATCAAACCTCCGAGCCCGATAACCATGGTTATCCCCCCTCGGGCCCCTCGAAACCCCGCCTCAGCCCCCCGCCTCGACCTCGAAGAGCGGCGC
>CAZJEK010000106.1:0-17133 GCA_964545005.1 uncultured Pirellulaceae bacterium | reverse complement strand
GAAGGAACTGGAGAAACAACAGAAGAAAGCTGCCGAGGAAGCCAAGAAAAAAGCTGAGGAAGCGAAGGCGGGCAAAAAGTCTGGAAAATCCGAGTCTGACACCGGCAAAGATGGCAAGGGTAAGCCCCGCCCCAAGCCAGCTGGCGACAAACCTGAGACTTCCAGCCAGGATGAAGATCAGGCACAGGATGACAAGGAAGACTCAAAATCCGAAGAGCAGGATGAGGATGAATCCAATCCGGCTCAAGCAGCCTTGATTCGCGTTTTGAAAAAAGAATTGCCGTTGCACATCGAAGTCCATCACGCCGATGCCTTGAAACGAGTGTTGGAATTGGCTGACGAATTCAAGTTCAATCTGGTTCTGGATGGTTTGGCTCAGGTTGATTCCGCGATGGAAGCGTTGAGCCAAGAACCGCGAGCGATGGTGGTCGGGCCGATGTTTGAAACAACTGCTGTTCCCGGTTATCGCAAGAACGCGGACCGGACTGGGTTGCCGGCGATCTTGAATCGGCCTGGAATTCCATTTGCGATATCCGGGTTTCCTTCTCGGGCAATCGGATCCCGCCTGTTGCGAACTCAGGCCGCCGCGGCCGTCAGTGAGGGGGTGTTGCCGGGCCAGGCAATGGCGGCAATTACTTCAAACCCAGCCAGGATGCTGGGGGTGGGCGATTTGGCTGGCACGATTGAATCAAACAAGAGAGCCGATTTGGCGGTCTTTGCTGGCGATCCTCTGGATCCAGCGACTCCAGTTAGATTGACGATTTGCGAGGGTGTGGTGACATATCAGTCCGACGCCGCCTTGCGGGAAACGATGGTCCAGGTGCCAGTCGAAACTCGAGGGCAAGTCGAACGGCTGACAGGGGCAATGCCCGAGCGATATCAAATCCGATCCAGCCACGTATTGAACGCTGCCGGAAAGTTTGAACCGGGTGTGATTAACGTTGTCGACGGCAAGCTGAGTGGAAATTCAAGCGACGGCGACCAGGGGCCAGTTTTCGATTTGGGAGATTGCTACATCACTCCCGGGCTGGTCAACGCTCATACCACATTGGGTCAAGCCAACACGATTACCGACTCAACGGAATCCGATTCGTCTTATTTGCGAGCGGCTGACGCGGTCGATTTAACGACGCAGGCGGCTGAGGAAATGTTGCACGGTGGCTTCATTCATGCCGGAATCTCTCCCGGCAATACCAATACCTCCGCCGGATTGCTGGGACACGCTCGGCTGGGTTCCGCCGGAGCGATTTTGAATGCCCAATCGGCCGGGCAGCTGGTGTTGACCGACGCCGCTCGCAATCGAAACCGTTATCCTGCTTCGTTAGCCGGGCAAGTCGAGTTTTTGTCTCAACTGTTCAATCAGCAGACTCAACCGACGGATCTGTATGTCAGTCAGCCGATCGCTGAGTCATTGAACGAAGCCAAAATCTCAACCTTTTCCAAATTGAAAAACGGCAATCGGCCCGCCATCTTGCTGGCTGATTCGGACCCAGAATTAGCCGCCGCGTTGGGGATCGCCAAGCAGGAAAAGCTCACCGGAGCGTTGGCTTCATCGGGGCGGTTGGATAACCACCTTGAGTCGATTGCAGAGCTGGGGTTGGCCGTGATTGTGCCGCAGCTGGGGGGCGCCGAGCTGCAGCCTCAGCTGGATCAATACGTCGCCTTGGATCAACACGGAGTGGGGTTGATGTTCAGCGGCGAATCAGCTGAAAAAATTCGTGCCACGGCTGCGTTGTTGGCCAGTGCTGGCGTCAATCCTGAATCAATCATGCAAGGTTTGACTCTGCTACCCTATCAAAAACTGGGATTTGCTGGCGAAGCCGGATTGAAAAATGGCTCAGCTGCTGAGTTGGTGGTCTGGGACGGGCATCCCTTGAGTCTCAGCGCCAAACCACTATCGATCATTGTTGACGGACAACCTGTGACCGACGAATAACACGATGAAATACCCTTTAATGATTCCTGTCTTGTGCATTGCGATCACCTTCGGCTGTTTTAGCGAAGGGGGCCGCGTTGCGTTGGCAGAAGATGCGGTGCTGTACAAAGCCGGCACTGTTTACACGATGACGGGCGATCCGATTTCGCCTGGCATGGTGCTGGTCGTCGACGGCAAGATCAAGGCCGTGGGGGCCGAGCTGGAGTTGCCTGAGGGTGGCCAGCAACAAGACCTGGGCCCCGATTCTGTGCTGATGCCCGGTCTGGTCAACGCGTATTCACAAACCGCGCTGGCGGCAGGGAGTGAGTCGGAAGTTACCGATGAAATTACTCCCAATTTCAAAGCCAGCTGGGCGCTGGACTGGGACAAGTCTGATCTCATGCGGCAAGCAATGGCGGGGACCACGACGATGCAGGTTTGCCCTGGCACGGATAACGTGATCAGCGGTGTTTCGGCGGTCATCAAAACGGATCCAGGTCAGCGAATGGTCGTCCGTGAGGACGGTGCTTTGATTGCCTCGATGTGTGCCGATCCGGCCTCAGGCAATCGCTCGCGGGCTCGACCTGATTCGATTTACGTTCGGCAGCCAACTAATCGAATGGGCGTTGTCTGGATGTTGCGAAATGCATTCAACAAAGCCAAGTCCCAGCCTGATTTGGTAAAACTGAATCCCGTTCGAGAAACGCTTGACGGCAAGCGTTCGTTGATGATGGTCAGCCGTTTATCGCACGACTTGCATACCGTGGGTGTCCTGGCTGACGAGTTCGGGTTTAAGCCGGTCATCGTTGGAGGACAGGAAGCGCACAAAGTCAAAGACATCCTGGTCGAACGCGGCTATCCGATCGTATTGCAACCATTGGTGACCGGGAGTGTCCGCGGCCAGGAGCGATCCGAGGTTTGCTGGAATCAAGCGGGAGTTCTGGCTGAAGCCGGCTTGACGATCGCGATCACCGGAGACGACTTGCTGGAGCAAGCCCGGTTCGCGTATCGCTTCGGGTTGGACAAAGAAACCGCGTTGGCGTCGATTACTTCGACACCAGCGAAATTGTTGGGACTGGAAAAAAGAGTCGGAACGCTGGCGCCGGGCAGCGACGCTGACTTGTTGGTGTTGTCCGGCGATCCATTGGAATTGACCACCTCGATCCGCATGATCGTGGTCAATGGGAAACCTGTTGAAAATAAAGAGGATTAACCATCGTGCTTAACAGATTCTGCATCCTGCTCAGCTGCCTGGCGATTGGTTTGATCGGGGCCACCGAACTCCAGGCCCAAAAACCGCTGGCTATCAAAAACGCAACGATCATCACCGGGACCGGGGAACGGATCGAAAATGGGTCCATTGTGTTCCGCGATGGAAAAATTCAGGACGTCGGCGCGGACATCAAGATTCCCGTCGCGGCCCGTGTCATCGATGCCTCTGGGCAATACGTGATGCCGGGGATCATCGACCCGCATACCAGTTCCGGGCTTTCGCAGGCGAACGAAACCAACCCCAACGTACCGTACGTATCGGTGATCGATGGGATTGATCCGATGAACGCCTATTTCCAGCAGGCTCGTCGCAATGGTGTCACGACGACGCAAATCGCGCCCGGCAATTCGACCATGATTGGTGGTCAAGCCGCGATTATTAAAACCGGTGGCGAGTTTATCGAAGACATGGTGTTGGATCGTGTTTCGGCAATCAAGATTTCGCTGCGTCCTGTCAGCGGCAGTCGCATGGCTCATATGGCCAAGCTGAGAAAGGCGTTGCGAGACGCGAAGAAAAAGATCGAGGACAAGGAAGAAGCCGATCAGAAGAAATCCGAAGCGAAGGAAAAAGCTGATCAGAAAAAAGAGGACGACGGCAAGCAGGACGAAGCAGCCGATAAAAAACAAGAGGACGCTGCCAAGACATCCGGTTCGGGCGTCGAGTCTGAGTTGGACAAGGCAATGCGCGAATTGTTGACGGGCAAGCACCCGGCGATCATCTATTGCGAAAAAGCGATGGATGTCGGGCAGGCGTTGCGATTGATCAAGGAATTTGATCTTGAGGCTAAGTTGGTGCTGGGCGAAGACTGTTACAAGGCCGTTCAGGAAATTGCGTCTTCCAAGTTGCCAGTCATCCTCGATCCCAAACTGGTGTTCTGGGAACAGGATCCCCGGACCCGCGAAGAGAAAAAGGTTGTGCTGCCAAGGACATTTGCGGACGCCAATGTCACGTTTACGTTTCAAACGGATCGAGTCGGTTCGTCAACGGTCGGCACGAATTATCCGTGGTACCAGGCCGCGACTTGTGTCAAATACGGCATGTCGGAGGAAGACGCCATCAAGGCGCTGACCATCACTCCGGCCAAGTTCCTGGGCGTCGACAAGTTTGTCGGCTCCATCGAGCCCGGCAAAGACGCCGATGTCGTGATCCTTTCGGGGGAACCACTGCGGGTTGATACTTGGGTAGAAACCACGATCGTCAACGGCGAAGTGGTCTACGAAAAAGATAAAGACGACCAGTTGCGACGCCTGTTGACGGGCGAAACTGAAGACACTGAATGAGCTTGCATCAAGACCTGGCGGTTTTCCGCGTTTTCTTTGCGACCAGGAAACACAACATGACTTTTGTCAATCGACGACATCCAACTGCTATCCTGACGACGTTGCTGGTGGGCTGGGTGCTGGCCTGCCCTGCCCTGGCTCAAACAGAGCAACAAACTGCGTATTTTGCGTCCGAAATCTGGACCGGCCAGGGAGTTGTCAAAGACGGCGTGTTATTGGTTCGCAATGGAGTCATTGAGGCGGTTGGACCGACCGATCAAATTGCGGTACCGGCCACCGCCACCAGACGCGATTTGGGAAATCGAATTATTATTCCTGGGTTGATTGCCGCTCATACGACCATCGGCAGCGTCGCTCCGGAGGATCGAACGTTGACGCCGCAGTTTCAGTCGGTTGACGGGTTTGATTTTTTTGCCGACCAGAGTGATTATTTGCAAGCCGGTATTACGGTCGCCCAGGTTTCTCCGGCGGCAGGTCGACTGATGCCGGGAACGGGTGGCGTTGTGCAGCTGGCCGGTGATTTGCTGGATCGGATTTTGCGTGAACGCGAAAGCCTGCGGATCGTGTTGAGTGAAGAGTCCCGCCAGCCGCCAAGGATCTATGAACCTCCCGTCGGGCCTGTTTCCGAAGACCGACCGCTGGAAGTGACCCGACCGCAAGTGGCTTCCTTGCCGGCATCACTGGCCGTGCTTCGCACCGTTTTTGAACAAGCCAAGTCTGGCGACAGCGATGACGAGATGATCGCTGCCGTGGCTAGTGCGATTGGGCAAAAATTGCCAATCCGGGTTTCCGCCAAAACAGCGGCCGAGATTCGAGGCGCGCTGGCCTTGGCTCGTGAAAACCAATTGAAACTGATTTTGGTGGATTGTGAAAATCTGGAGCCCTTTGCCGGCGAATTTGAAAACTGGAACGACTTGGTAGCCGGCGTCGTGTTGTCCGCTGCCACGCCAGAGAAAATTACCAATCCCAATCTCGAATCACTGGATGAAGAAGTCAGTCCCTGGGACCAGGTGAAACCACTGATGGACGCTGGCATTCCGGTTGCCATTCGCGCCAACAGCGATAGCGAGTTAAAGGACTTGATGTATCTGGCGGGCCAATTCCAGCAAGGTGGGATCTCCCGCGAGCAAGCGTTGCAAGCCTTGACCTCGAACGCCGCGAAGATGATGGGCCTGGGAGACCAGGTCGGAAGCCTGAAAGCGGGTTGCCGCGCCAACTTTGTTGTGCTCACCGAACGCCCGTTTCAGTTGAACAGTCAAGTTGTTGAAACGGTGATTGCCGGCGAGAGCGTATTTCAGGCAGCCGTGGACCAGAATGCGACGGTATTGCGAGCAGGCCGGGTTTACCTGGGCGAAGGGAAATTCCTCGAAGGTGGCAGCGTGATGGTGCAAGGTGACACCATTCGTGATGTGGGGGCGACTGTTTCAGCGCCTCCAACCGCGACGGTTCAGGACTTTGGTGACGCGGTAATTGTGCCTGGCTATGTCGATCTTGGTTCCGGACTGGGACTGGGAGGACCGCTGTCGGGAACGGTGTCGTTATCGACCAAGCTGGGTGAGCAATTGTATTCCGACGACCCGGCTGTTGATTACGCGCGGCGGCATGGCATCACCACGGCGTTGTTACGGACGACCAGCGGATCGGCGACTCCGGTGGTCGCGTTCAAACTGGGCCAGGAACTGGAAGTCATCGGGGATCCCGTCGCGATTCAGTTCTCCATGGGGGATGACACTTCGTCTGCAATTTCATCCAATGAGCGGTTGTTGAAAGCGGGTAAGGCCTATCACGATTCCTGGATCAAGTACGAAAAAGATCTGGCAGAATACGAAACCAAAAAGGCGGCTGCTGAAAAAGAAGCTGCGGCTAAGAAACCGGAAGCCAAGAAAGACGACGCCAAAGCTACCAGCGACGACCAGGCCAAGTCCGAATCGAAAACGGACAAGCCCGACGAGAAAAAAGACAAGGACGAAAAGGAATCTGAGAAGCCAGGCGAAAAACCCAGTGGTGACAAGCCCAAGCCGGAAGACAAAGATCAGGACAAAGACAAAGAAGAGAAACCGAAACCCTTGCCCGATCCGATCACAGGAACCTGGGAAGGTGAGATTGATTTCGAAAGAATTCCTGCCCAATTGCGGGCGATCAAGATGGAATTGCAGTTGGAGAAGGAAGCGGTCAGCGGCACGTTGGAGTTTTTCCGTCAGCAAGTTGAAATTCAGTCTGGAAGCTACAATCGCGAGAGTCGTGAGCTAACGATTTCGTTTACCCGTCGAGACAATGAAGTCACCATTTCCGGGAAACTGAATGCTGAAGGCGGGTTCGAAGGTAACATGCCGGTGCCTCGAGTCGGTGAAGTGCCAGTCAAGGCCACGCGAACGGTTGACAAAAGCAAAAAGCCGGAGCCTGAGGAAAAGAAAGAGCCTGCAGACAAGGACAAGCCGAAGAAGGATCCCGAGGACAAGCCTGACAAAGAGCAAGACAAGCCTGAGAAAAAAGACGAGGACGCCAAACAGGAGAAAGAAACTGGCAAAGGCGATCAGGGTGAGAAAGAGTCTGACGACAACGCGAAGTCCGAAGATAAAAAGCCGGAAGAAAAAAAGGAGGAGCTCAAGCCTCCCAAGAAGCCGAACACCAATGCAGCCCTGGAACCGTATCGAGCCCTGTTCGCGGGGAAGATTCCAGCCATGGTTTCAGTCAATTCGCTGTACTCGATCAAAGAGGCCGCCGAGTTGTTTTCGAAAAAGTATCAACTAAAAACGATCCTGGTCGGTGTTAAGGATCTGGCCCGACAGCCAGACTTGCTTGCCGACTACGATGTCTCGGTGGTTGCCGGTCCTGATTTGAGCGTCACGCTGCAGGATCAGCCGCCGACATATCTGCCGCAAACGATGGCGACTGCCGGTTTGCGGTTTGGGTTCCAGTCGAATGGAACAACCGGTTCCGCGAAACTTCCAGGAGCCGTTCAATACGTGATTTCCAAGGGACTGTCCGCGACCGATGCGCTGGATGGGTTGACTGGAAATGCCGCCGACATGTTGTTTGAAAAACCGACCTTCGGCAAAATTGCTGCCGGTAACGATGCTGACCTGATTGTGCTCAGCGGTCCGCCCTTCGAGTTTTCGACCCGCATCCTGGCTGTGATGATCAACGGCCAATGGGTCTATCAAGGAGAAGAAAAATAGTGATTCGTTTACAAAATCTATTCCGATGTTTGCTGTTGGTGGGATTCGTTGCCGCTTGCATGCCGACGCTGGGACAGGCCCAAACGGAGGAGCGAGAATCGCGCGAGGAAGCGCCCAAGCTGGCGATTCATGTCGGGAAGATCCTGACCTGTGCGGGAGACCCGATCATCGACGGTACGATTCTGGTCAGCGATGGAAAAATCGAAGCGATCGGCAAACGGGATGAGATCGAAGTTCCCGACGGATACCAGGTCATCGATCATTCCGAAGAATTTGCCATGCCTGGGCTGGTCGAAGCCCACTCGCATGTCGGTGGCAGTGGTGACTTGAACGAGATGGTTTACCAGACCAATCCCGAGTTGCGCAACTGGGACCAGATCATCCCGCATAACGAACGATTAAAAGTCGCTATCGCAGGCGGTGTTACGACGATCTGTTTTATTCCAGGCAGTGGTACCAACATGGGCGGCTTCGGGGTCCTGATGAAGACTGGTCCGGGGGAACCTGAAGACGTCATCATTCGGGCGCCTGGTGTGCTGAAAATTGCTCAGGCCGGAAATCCGGAACGACGAACGGGTGAACTGGGTTCAGGTCGGATGGGCATGAATTACGTCATCCGGCAGCAGTTACGAGAGGGGCAGTATTACGTCCGGCAGTGGGATTTGTATGAGCAGGGAAAAGCCCCCAAGCCGGAAACGAACCTTCGCCTGGAATACTTCAAGCCACTGTTTCGTCGTGAAATTCCCGTCGTGGTGCATACTCAGATGTACCAGGTGATTCAGTCGACGATTCGGATGCTGCACGATGAAATGAACCTGAAAGTGGTCATCGACCACGGAACCTTTGATGCCTACAAGATCGGCAAGGAACTTGCCAAACGAGACATTCCGGTGATGGCTGGACCGCGAGGCTTTCTGCTCGACCGGGATCGCGGTCAGGTGACCGGAATCGTTGCCGAATATGAAAAACGAGGCGTCAATGTGTTGGGCGTCAACACGGACGCTCCGGTGATTCCCCAGGAAGAGTTGTTCTTTCAGGCGACGATGGCGGTTCGCTATGGTTGGACGGAAGAACGAGCGATTCGTGGAATCACGATTGAAGTCGCCAAAGCGTTGATGATTGATGATCGAGTCGGGTCGCTGGAAGTCGGAAAAGATGCCGACATCGTGATCACGACTGGATCGATTATCGACCCGCGAAACTATGTCAAGCAAACCTTTATTGATGGCCGCAGCGTCTACGATGTGACTCAAGATCGGCGCAGGTTTTAAACCATGAAGCAAAGCATTCAATTTTTTGCAGGAGTTGTTCTGACGATCGCAACCGGTTTGGCCTGCCAGGCTCAAACGACTGCGTTCGTGGGTGCGACCATTGAAACGGCCGACAAATCCGGCCGACTGGAAAACGCCACGCTGGTCGTCTCCGATGGCAAGATTGTGTCCGTTGGTAGTGACGTTGATGCACCTGACAACGCGGTAATCATTTCCGCTCAAGGAAAGACGATTTTGCCCGGGGTGATTGATCCCTACTTTGTCTTCCAAACGTCGCCTGGTTCCGAAACCACCCGCACGGTTACATTCAACGGGCGGACGTTCACCGTTCCTGTGCGAGGCGGTTTCAGTGTCGGCAGCTTCAAGAAGGTTGGCGAATACTTCATGGCCGATGACTTTGATTTTCTGCCCGCGATTCGCAGTGGGATGACGTCGGCCAACCTGGTTTCGGATGGTCGAGGATTGTCAGCGTTTGCTGATTTGGTGGCCGACCCGTCTCCCGAAATGCTGTTTGAAACCGAAGGCCGTCTGTTCGCCAAAGTCACCAATCAAACGGCTGCCTTGGACGTCATTCGCAAGCCATTGAAATCCGATGACAAGAAGACTGGTAACCAGGGAGCCAGGACTTCCACCACGCGTTCCCGTTCGGGCGGCACGCCCGACCCGGCCAAGGAGTATTGGGATGCGGTCAACGAAGGCAAGCAACCACTGCTGGTCAACATGAACAGTGCCGCCGCGGTCGCATATGTGTTGCAGGTGGCTCGTGACAATCCCAAGGTCAAGCTTGGACTGGTCGCAACGGGAGGTAACCTGTACCCGTTGCTGGACCAGATCGAAAAACTGGACAACGTCACCGTGATCCTCCAGCCGGGAATTGACACCGTGCCTTTCACGCGTGATTTGATGAACGTTTCGCAAATGTTGCAGGAACGGGAAATTCCATTTGCCTTTTCGATGTCCCTGGCCGGGGCTCAACTAAAAACCACTCAGGACGATCCGATGTTCCCCCTGGCGGTTCTGATTCGAACCGGCTTGGACCGTGACTTGGCAATCCAGGCGCTTACAATCAAGCCAGCCGAGTTGTTGGGGATTGAAAAATCTCGGGGCTCGATTGCAGAAAACAAGCAGGCGAATTTCCTGATCTTCGATGGAGATCCGTTTTCGACCGGATCGCGTCTGGAGCAGGTTTATTCAAACGGAAAGCTGATCCATGAAAATTAAGTTGTTGACATTGTTATTGATCGGTTGCCTCGCAGCGCCGGTCTGGGCCGACGACAAGCAGGATAAGTCCGATGCCAAGCAAAAATCATCGGTCCTGGCGATCACGGGCGGCGATATTCACACCGTGACCAATGGCGTCATTCGTCAGGGCACGGTGCTGGTGAAGGATGGCAAGATCGCCGAAGTCGGCTCCGACGTTTCAATTCCCGAAGGCGCTCAAGTCATCGATGCGACCGGAAAGATTGTTTCGCCGGGCTTCGTTGCAATCAGCATGTCGGGGTTGGGTGTCTCCAGTAATCCTTCCGGCAGCAACAAACTGTCCGATAGCCTGGATCCTTTTGATCAGAATCTCAAATATGCGTTAGGGGTCGGAATCACCAGCGGCTGTGTTGAAATGAGCACCGATGGTGGTCGCGGTCGGCGGCGAAGCCCCGGCGAACCGGAAGACATTTTTCCCGGTTTGGAACAACCGATTGAATCACGGCTAACCGAAGAAATGCTGGATTACGGAGATCCCAATACGGCACTTTGTCCCTGCTGCGGATTGCCCGTGCTGCCCACCGAACCGATCACGCCTCAAGCCCCCAGCACCGCCAAGCCGAGGACGATCACGGTCATCAAAATGGCTTACGGAAACCTGGACGCAATGCTGGGAAAAGAAGATGTGTTTTACAACCCCGCGCCCGGTGCCTTGAATGGTCCGTTGAATCGACACAACTGGCGGATCGAATTGGAAAAGGCCAAGAAAGCGATTGCGGAAGAACAGCAGAAAGCCAAGCAAGCCGCCAACCAGAAGCCGGCTGAATCAAAACCTTCCAGTGAGAAATCGGGGGATGCGGCGAAAAAGCCCGCCACCAATGCTCGATCTGGCGGTGGGGCGAATAAGGACAAAGCCGATGAAGATGTGGTCAAGTTGCTCAAGGGCGAAACCACGATGCGAGTTCGTGCCGATTCGTATGATGAAATCAGCGATTTGACGGACCTTGCTCTGGAGTACGGTTACGGGCTGGTTATTGAAGGGGGCACCGAAGCCTGGGCGTTGGCCGATAAGCTTTCGATCGCTGGTGTGGAAGTAATCTACACCCCGCGTTCGCGGCGGGAGCCAGTCGAAGGTCGGGAAGATAACTCCGGTAGCCATTTTGAATCTCCGCGGATCTTTGAGGACAAGGGGATACCGTTTGCGACCAAGTCGTTGTCCAGTTCGATTAGCATGGGCGGTTTAGCAGGTCGCGATTTGACCAGTTTGCCACTGGAAGCAGCGTTCGCGGTTCGTGGTGGCGCCAGCGAGAAAACGGCACTTGAGTCGATCACGATCGCGCCTGCCAAAATGATGGGAATGGAAGATCGCATTGGCAGTATCGAAGTTGGCAAAGATGCCGATCTGCTGATCCTCAACGGCGAGCCACTGGATTACAAAACGTATGTGGAACAGGCGATCGTCCAGGGCAAAGTTGCTTACCAGCGTGATGAAGATCGAGTGTATCCGGTTTACGAGCGCGAGCAGTAGGACGGATTTTGGAGGCTGTCGGAAGACACTCTCCCTGGGGCCTTTGGGAGAGTCGGCCTGTCAGGGCCCAAGAAGGACTCGTTTCCCCTTGGTCAATCAACGATTCGCTTCCAGAATAGACCAAGATTTGTGGAAGGGATCAATCCACACGCCCCTCCGGGGCGATTTGAGTGCGATCTTGCTCGCTGGCAAACGGTCTGCTGGGCAAAGGGCAACAAAGTGCGACTTCAAAACGGGCCAACGAATAAACTCTCGATATCCACTCGCTTGCGCTCTTGGCGCTTCGGGCTTGTACTACGCGGACGTTACGGCAATCCTACGCGACGTGTCGCCAGGCGATCGGGGTGCCGCGGGGAATAGATTCACTGGCTGGCCGGTCGATGATCTCGTCGAGATGTTTGGGGGCCAAACCCTGGCCGGGACGAATCGATCGAACATTATCGGATGTCAACTTCTCACCGGCCGCGATGTCAGCCACGGCAAATAATGATCGCCGAAACGCGACATTGTTGCGATCGCTGTCAGTCGGTCCGTAATGCACGTTGCCAACAGCCGATTGAGCTGCCCGCACTGACTGAACCAAGCTCTCAAATTCATCAGGCGTCAATGAGAAACTGGAATCCGGCCCCGTCTCTTCCCTCGACAACGTCAAGTGTTTTTCAATGATGCTGCCACCCAACGCGACTGACAGCATCGCCGAATCGTTGGTCAAGGTGTGATCAGACAATCCGACGGGGACTTGAAACCTGAACGCCAGGTCAGGGATCGTATTCAGATTCATCGACTCGATGGGGGCTGGATAGGCACTGGTGCATTTCAGCAATGCAATCTCCTGACAGCCAGATTCCAGTAGCGTTCTGACAGCTAGTTCTATTTCGTCGATGGTTGCCATCCCGGTCGAGACAATCGTCGGTTTACCTTGACGGGCGACTTTCCTTAGCAGCGGGATGTCGACAATTTCAAACGAAGCGATTTTGTAAGCCGGTACGTCCAGGCGTTCCAGGAAGTCGACGGCAGTCGCATCGAACGGACTGGAAAACAAAGCCATTCCCAGCTGGTTGGCGATCTGTTTCAGTTCAAAGTGCCATTCCCAGGGCGTCGAGGCCTGTTGATACAGGTCGTACAGGCGTTGTCCATCCCAGATGGTCCCTTGGTTGATCTGGAAGCATGGTTGGTCACAATCCAGTGTCAGCGTGTCGGCGGTATATGTCTGGAGTTTGACTGCATCGGCACCGGCGCGATGAGCTTGATGAACCAGCTCAACGGCCCGATCGAAATCATTGTGGTGATTGGCCGATAGCTCAGCGATCACATACACGGGGTGACCTGGGCCGACCTTGCGGCCATTGATCGTCAGATGCGTGTGGGGTTCTTTCATTCGATTAAGCCGACTTTTTCCAGTCGGTTGGTTGCCAATGATATGGGCTGCGCTGAATCACGCTTTGATAGGCGGTTTGTCCATTAATGACCGTCGGTTCAATCGGCTCAAATCCGGCGGACCGAAACGCTCGAACCGAGGCGTCGTTGCCGGGTCGGATTTGAGCAATGACTTCGGAGACGGGGGTCGTCGAAAACAGGCGGTCTACTGCGGCGGTTAGCAGCATCGCCCCCAATCCCCGGCAGCGATGGCGCTGATCGACGATGACACTGATGTAGGCCTGCTGCGTTGCCGGGTCAATCTGGAATCGGACACTGCCGACTGGCTCGTGACGGCGACGACCTGCGATCCAGATATGGCAATTGGCATCGTCGAGTTGCCGGGTAAACCAGCGTCGGTGGTCGGCAAGATTGATGGCGTCCTGGCTGAAGGAAACAGCGCGGACCTCAGGATGATTGCGCCACTGCCACAGCAATTCGGCATCGTCAGCCACGGCTTCACGCAGCGGCACCAGGAAGCTGCCCATCCGTTGTACGACGCGTCTGGGGCCCAGTCCATCGACCGTCGTGGTTCCAGCGACCGAAAGTTTGCGTCGTTGGTCGGGGTCATTGATCAACCGCCGGACAATTGCCTGCAACCGTTGAGCTCGGTCGCCATTGGCTGGCGTCAAGTGATCGATCGATTCCATGATGCCGAGTTCATTGAGTGCCGCAGCAACGGGTTGCTGATTCTTCGCGATCGCAGCCACCACCGACGGAACGCCACAGCGTGCCAATTCATAGCACGTCGAACCGCCGCCAGTGATCGCCAGGTCGGCTTTGTTCATCAGCGGAACCATGCGATCGACATTGCGATGGATCCGCAACGTCATTCTTGCGGTGCGTTTGAATTGTTCCAGCTCGGCAACGTGGTTATAGCAGCTGCCGACGACACAATCGACGACCAGTCGTTTCCGGTTTAAGTCCGAGAGTACCTGGAGTGCACGCAGAGTCCAATTGTCTGGATCAGCGCCACCAAAGGTCACCAGAACCCGTCGCGCCTCGCTGGGAATTCGTCGGTCGGCAGAACGTTTGAGGAACTCATCCCGTAGCAACGCGTATTGAACGCCCGCCAAAGTTTTCGATTCATGGCCGGGATAACTATTGGCCGTTGCATAAACATTCTGGTTGACGATCAGATCGGCCAGGCGATGCTGGGCGTGCTGATAGTCGTCCATCACCATCAATCGAGCTGAGCAGTTTTTGAACCAGCCCTGGTAGGCGTCATCAAATCCGTAGCCATCCAGAACGATCCAATCCGGTTGGGTCAGCGCGGCGATCTCGCGGGTGTCGATGGCATCGGCTTGATCCAGGCGATCGTTGCGAATCTGAAACAACTGAAATCGTTCCGACTCGATTCGCTTTTTCAAAGACTGAGGAATATCGCCAACCACAAACGTGATTTGCCCGCCTCGATATCGATACGCTTGAGCGAGGGCAATCATTCTCATCACATGGCCGGTGCCCACGGTCGGCCCGGCATCGGCCCTGATCAGCAGTCTGGAATCCGTTAACGGCATCATGCCACCTTTTGAACCGTTCCCTGGTTGATGGTCTGTAGTTCAGGTCGACTTTGGACAAGCGACAACACGTCACGCCAGCCAAACACTGTTTCGCCGAATGTTTCGTAAATCGTGCGGATCAGTTGCAGGTCTTCGCCAGTGTCGACCGTCCAGCGGTGTTGGGACCAGTCTTGATCGGCCACGATACCATCGAGTGTAAAGTCGGGACGGGCGTTGGTCCTGGTCAATTGCTGGTCGTACAGAAACAGCGTCACGTGCTCTCGGTGCCGCGATTCGACTGCCAATTGATGCACTCGTTCGAGTGTCTTGACGGTCAGGAACTCGCAATCCAGCCCGCGTGGAAAATGTCGGAAGGGGAAAAAGTTGCAACAGTAATCGGCTCGAGAAAGTTGCCCTCGAGCGATGACCTGGTCGATCAATTCTGGATCGATCAGGGGGCAGTCCGATGTGATTCTGACAATTTGTTCTGCTGCCGATTCTCTCGCGGCCAGGACGTACCGGCCAAGCACGTCATGTTCATCACCGGCAATCGCCGTCCAGCCCATCTGCTGGCAGTACTCCAATAGCGCTTGATCGGCGGCGGCTTGCGACGTGGCTACCATGACATCGTCAACCAGGGAAGCGGCCGCAGTCCGTTCGACGACGTGCTCGAGCATGGGTTTTCCAGCGATTTCCCGCAACACCTTGCCTGGCAAGCGAGTGCTTTGCATGCGGGCTTGAATGATGGCAACGGTGCGTGGCATGGAACACGAATTCCGAGAGTTTAACTGGCCCCAACGATTCAAATGAGAATCGTGTTCAGGCAGCCCGGTTGAGACAGTGCTGGCTGCCGGCGGCAATCGACGTGACGGTATCGACAACAAAGCGAATGTCCGACTCAGTGATTTTCACAAAGATCGGCAGTGACAAAATCTGCTCGTACACTCGTTCCGCCTGCGGGCAACACCCCGTTTGATCGCCGAATTGCTGAACGTAAAACGGATGCTGATAGATCGGTTGGTAATGAACGTTAACTCCGACGCCCTGCTCTCTCAATTGTTGGAATGCTTCGTCCCGAGAGACTCCTGTTGTTTGTTCATCCCAGCGAACAACGAACAGGTGATAGGCATGACCGACGTCGTTTCGAATTGCCAATGGAGACACCCCGGGGGTATCCTGCAGTAGCGATCGGTAGAACCGGGCCACGTCGTTGCGGCGGCGGGTAAAACGTGGCAGCTTTTTCAACTGCGACAGGCCCAGTGCACACTGAATGTCCGTCAGTCGATAGTTGAATCCCAGAGACTCCATGGCATATCGGTGGGTCGCCAGCTTATCACGTTGCCGAAAGTCAAGGGTAATGCCGTGGTTGCGAAACTCACGCATTCGTTGAGCGCCGGCTGCGTCGTCGGTGGTAATCATGCCACCCTCGCCAGAAGTAATCTGTTTGATCGGATGCAAGCTGAAGCAGGTGTAATCCGCCAGACTGCCCACGCGATCGGCGCCGATGGAGCCACCGAGTGAATGGCAGGCATCGGCAATCAGTTGCAAGTTGTATTGATCGGCAATCGCACGCAGCGCGTGGTAGTCGCAGGGCTGGCCAGCATAGTCCATGGCGACAATCGCTTTGGTGCGTGGCGTGATTTTTTCCAGAACCAGTTCGGGATTGATCAGGAGCGTGTCGGGGTCGACGTCGACGAAGACGGGTTTGGCGCCGAGATAAATGGCCGCATTGGCAGTAGCCACAAATGTGATCGCGGGCACCAGGACTTCATCGCCAGGTCCTACCCCCGCAGCATACAACGCAGCGTGCAACGCCGCAGTGCCGCTATTGACGGCGATCGCATGCAGGGAAGAAGTTGCCAGCGAAAACGCATTTTCGAAATCGCGGACTTTGGGGCCGGTTGTCAGCCAATCGGATTCCATCGTCTGGACGACAGCGGCGATGTCGTCGGCTTCAATTGTTTGACGGCTGTAAGGCAGCATCGAAACATCCTTGTTCGGAGAACTTCCCTGTCAGTTCCAGCTGGCTGGAATCCACGACCTGTCAGGTCAACCGATTAAGGTAACCTGAGCCTGGAAAACGACCAAGACGGGTTGGGGACAAGGGAGTAAGCGATGCTAGCGTTGCACTTAGTGTTTAACCGCAACACCGGTGACCGATCGAACCGTTTCATCGAGGGGGATTCCGGCCAATCGCCACTGCGATTTCCGAAGTTGTCACGACAGGTGTGCGCGTTTGGCGATGCTGGTGAGTTAGCCAGTGGCTGTCAAGCAATTAATACATGAGCATGCAAATGGCACTTTCGGGTGATGCCTGCTTCTTGAGCTACACCTGAAATTGGCATTTTTCTGGGCCGCAGGCCCTATCGTTTGCCCAGCCCAGCCTGCAGGGCTGGGGACGAGTAACAAGATACCTGTTAGGGCCGAAGGCCTGGTCATTTGCATTGGCCTGGCTTCGCGGACCCAACTCAACCATTTGAGGTTTCGGTCCCTTATAGAACAGCGTTCTGATTGCTGCTTTGGCGGGACCGACGATTCATCGGCCGATTTAACCCAGGGCCTGCTTTCT
>CAZJEK010000105.1:12486-17177 GCA_964545005.1 uncultured Pirellulaceae bacterium | reverse complement strand
AAATCAACAATTCACCTCTTCCGACTCCCGCCTAAAGAACACGCGGCACGAATTCAATTCATGCCGCGTCTTTTTTTGCGCTGCCTCATAAGCTGCTTAGGGATGTCAGCAGACAGATATATTTGGATCACCAGAAATTGGTTCACTGGTCGCTGGATCGGGAAGACTCACGCAGAGCCGCAGAGACGCAGAGTCTGCATTCGCTCACAATAACCGTTTGACAATCTGTGACCATCGCCCTGCGGTGAGACTGATTAGGCGATTAGGCCCGGAGGGCCGGCAGAATTCTTCGCAAGCGTACCAGGCTCATACTTTATCGTTCAAAGAACCGGCCTCCTAAAGTGGTCTTGGAGGTGAGTTCGATCTCTGTCGGCCCTCCGGGCCTGATGATTTTGTTGGTTGCAGACCGGGGGTTGTCACCCCCGGCAATGGTTGTTTCGGCCCTCCGGGCCTGCCGGCTGTACTTGCGAGCCTGGTTGGACAGGGGGAACCGCGCGGTGATTGATTTTTCCAACACCCACACCTACCGGTCCCGGCGTGTTCGCTGGTTGATGCTGGACATCAGTTCCTGTGCTTGTCGTCGCCGTTCTTTGTCGTCGCTGCGGCGAAGCAGTTCTTCGGTACGCCGAGCACTGGCACGTAACTGATTGTTGAGTCGCCGGTTGACGGCACTTGGATCGGACTCGTCGAATAACACCGCAATCGCGTCGTTGGCTGACTTCAACCTCGGCAATGCCAACTCCGGTCGCTGTTGGTCCAATTCAATGGTCGCCAGTTTCAGGTTCAAACTTCCCACCAGCTGCAAATACTCGCCGCGTCCTGGGAATTGGTCGACCAGCCGTTCCGCGTGACCGATTGACTGGCTCAACAATTGACGATCGGCTTCACTGGCCGGAGGCACGTAGATTGCGCCGGCCATCGCCAGCAAATAGCGGTGCTCGGCGTTGGAAGGATCCGTCTCAACCAATTGTTGGAACTCGTCGACAGCCGCCTGCCGAAACTGCTGACCGGAAGATGTGCTGAATTGCATGGCCGCCGCTGCCAGGATGCAGTTGCAGGTGCCACGAACCGATCGATACTCGGGGTGATCCGGATCCTCGGCAATCAATTGATCGACAATTTCAATCGCTTCCTTCATCAGCTGGCGATTCCGTTGCTCCGCCATGCCCCGACCACCCTGGATTAACTCACCCCAGGTTTGCATATTTCGCCGGAACCCGCGGCGGCCACGTTCGCCCCAAACCGGTCCCTCGCTGAATTGACTCCTCAGCGCTTCCAGCGATGGGTGCCGAGTCTCGGGGCGTTCCGGTTTGCCGGGCCGAGGTAACTGCGGGTCGACCAGTGTCAGGTAGCGGAACAAATTGAATCCGGTCGCGGTTAATGTGCGTGCCAACTCCAGTTTGACATCGGCGTCCTGCTGGGAAAGTTCGGATTCTTTTAACAGCTGAATGGCCTCCCGATTGACCGCGTGAGCTTGAGCAGGATTACCTTGCTTGCGGTAGGCCTGGCTGAGTTCGTTCAATAATCCGGAATGCTCCAGTAAGGCCGTTTTAGGGTCGGTCGACTGGGACCAGATGGGTTGGTACAGCTGAAGTGACTTTTGATAGGCTGCAATCGCGGTCGGCATTTCTCCAACCAGTTGATGCAGGTTACCGACTCGCCGATAGGCCTTGGCCGATTCATTGCGAAGCAGCTCGTTGCCTTCATTCAATGACGCAAACTTTTCGTAATACTGCAACAGACTTTCAATTCGCTTGACATCTTCGGAGCGAATCCCGGTTTCGATTCCAGCCAATTCTCGAAAACCGTCGACGTCAATTTCGGAATCGGTGGCGTCGGAGCCTCCCACCAGTTGCTTGAACATTTCGTCAAACGCTTCCAATGTCATCGCGACATTCGCTTCGGCCCGATCGAATTGAAGTCGCATCTCGGCCAGGTTTTGTTCTGCCTGTTGCCTTGCTCGTTCGGTAGCCAGTTGTTGAGCGGCCAGGCGATTCGATTTTTCTGCTTCCTGGTCCAATGCGTACATCGTTGAGATGTAGCCTATCGAAGCAACGAGGGCGACCAGACACAGCAGCAACAACGAGGTGGCTGCCAAGGTAGCCGGCAAGGGATTCCGGCGACTCCAGCGGATCGCCGTTTCCACCGTTCCAGCGCGGCGAGCTGCAATCGGGCGGTCATCGACGAAGGCCAGCAAATCGTTTTTTAATTGCTCAGCGGTTGCATACCGATTGTTGGGTTCGGCTTGCAAACACTTATTGATAATCGTGTTCAGGTCGCGGGGCAGCGAGGGCTGCAGCTTGCGCGGTTCGACAGGTCGCCGCGTCGCGATGGCCCGAATCATTTCTGCTGGCGAAGCCGTCGGATAGGCGGGCTTGCCGGTCGCCAATTCGTACAGCGTCAAACCCAAACAGTAGACTTCGCTGCGTTGGTCGTACTGGCCCTCCAGTGATTCGGGAGCCAGGTATTGGGGCGTGCCGATGACGTCGCCAGTGCGAGTCAAATTTAATTCCTGACTGCTGTCCTTCGCCAATCCAAAGTCCGTTACCCAGATGACTCCAGCGCGGTCGAGCATCAAATTGGAAGGTTTGATGTCGCGATGGAAAATCGACATTTCGTGGGCGTAGGCCAACGCATCGGCAACATTGGCTCCCAGTGTTCCGACCCAGCGATAAAAGTCTCTCGTTCCAGGCGTCAACGGAACAGGATCAGACGCGTGTTGAATCGCAGGTGAACCTAATTCAAACTCCCCTGTTGCCCCGCCGGGGGTGTCGCCGTCGCGGGCCGTGTTGGCGATTCGCGTCGCGCGGTTGGCTGGCGTGGATCCATACACCGTCGCAATGGTCTGATTCAGGCTTTGACCGTCCACGTAATCCATCACGTAATAGAAACAGCCCTCCGCTTCGCCAACACCAAAGACGCTGACAATGTTGGTGTGATGTAGCTTGGCGGCCGACTGAGCCTCACGGCGAAACCGCTCAATGTGCTTTTCGGCGTCGACCAACGGTGTCGGCATGACCTTGATCGCGACCCGCCGACCGAGCGAATCGTGAACGGCTTCGAATACGATCCCCATGCCGCCACGGCCGGTTTCGCGAATGATGCGATAACTGCCAATTTCTTTCAGGTTGGATACGCCGTCGAGCAGTTTGCGATTGGATTTGGACGCCTGATCGGATTCGGATTTCAATTGCTCGATCATCGCCACCGACGTCAACAGCTCGTGGATCTCATCGGCGTGTTGCGGAAATGCTCGTTGGTATGACTGAATCGAAACGTCCACACCTTGGCGCATCGCATCGGTAAACTGATCCACCAGTTTTTCCAATAACTCAGGATCGTCTGGGGACAGTTTGCTTGATCGTTGGATGGGGTCGTCAGGTGACATCGGAATCCTGCGCGGCTTGCATGATCTGACGAAGTTTTTTTAGCGCGCGAAGATATCGTTTGCTGGCCGCCGAGGTGTCAATGTTGAGAACCTTCGCGGTTTCGACATTGGAGAGTTCTTCGAAGTGTCGCAGCGCGATCACTTCGCGATCCAGTTCGTTCATTTCGTTTAATGAACGTTCCAGTTGAGCGATCTGTTCGGCTCGTTCGACCAGCCGACTGGGCGACGTTAGTTTTGCAACCAGATGAGCTGCCATTGCCAACGATGTTTGCGCCGAATGAACCGGAGTTTCCAGATTCAATTCCCGGCGCACATCCCGTTTTTCAGCACCGAAATGGAACCGGTGAATTTCCTGCAGCCGTTGATTGATCTCCAGTCGCAGCCAGACAAAAAATGGCAGCGGTTCGTCCTGTGCCAGGTAACGCGACATTCGTTTCGCTGCCCGTACAAAGGTATCCTGCAAAACGTCGGATTCGGAAACGCGACCGTTGAGGCGGTAGTCCAATCGAAACCGCACGATGCGCTTCAGGCGATCGCGAACGGAATCAAAATGCTTTGCCAACGCGTCCTGACCCGCCTCACGCAGATCATTTAATACTTCAAGTTGAGGGGCAGCTTCGGACATTCATTCAGTCAAAAATGGGTGAGGTAGGTTGAATTAAACCCCGCAAAAAGCCGAATGCGCCGTTCAATTCGAAAAAAAAATCGACAGCTCGGTCCTCGTTACCGATTGGTGGCGTGACAATAAGTGAGACTTGATCCTATTGAATCAGGAGCAACCCAATGAGAAACCTGCTATTTGCATCGATTGTAATGACTATTTCTGTCCTCGTTTCAGCTGACGTGTCAGCACAACGACCCGATCAGGATCGACCTGCGGCCGGTCGACGAACTGGCGGACAAGATCGTCCTGGCCAGCAACGTGATCTTCGTCGCGGTGATCGCAACGCTCGCGGACCCGGCAATCAGGATTTCGTCAAACAGATGTTCCAACGCCTGGATCAGGATCAGGACGGAGTCATCCAATTGTCCGATGTTCCTCAACAGGCACGTCAACGACTGGCTCGGATGGATGCGAATCAGGATGGCAAACTTGAGCTGACCGAAGCGGAACAGGCAATCCAGCGTTTAGCTGGATCACAAGGACGGCCTGGGCGAGGCGAACGGGGGCCGGGGATGCCTGGTCCTCGAGGTATGAGGCCAGGTGCCGGCGGCATGAACGGAACGCCTGATCAGGCTGCCATGTTCAACCTGTTCCTGGCCAGACTCGATAAAGACGGTGACCAGGCCATTTCGCTGCAGG
>CAZJEK010000105.1:4543-12469 GCA_964545005.1 uncultured Pirellulaceae bacterium | reverse complement strand
TGGATCGAAACGGTGACGAAAAAATCGATTTGGAAGAATGGAAAATGGCGGCCGAGCGAATGGCTGATCAAATGCGAGATGGCCGTCGTGGCGATAGCGGAGAAGCAACCAAACCGCAGCGTCCCAAGCGTCCGCCTGCGATCGGCAAGGGTGACAACTGAATCGCAAAACGTGTTCCCAGCCAACTCGATGTATCCAGGGTGTAGGAGTCTCTCATGCGTTGCTTGAACCTGTTGTTAGCCGTTTGCTGTAGCCTGATTGGCGTCGTTCCTGCCCCGTCGGTATTGGGAGACGATGAGCTTAGCCCCGAGCAGCTGAATTTTTTCGAATCAAAAATTCGTCCGGTGTTGGTCCGCGAATGCTACAGCTGCCATTCAGCGAAAGTTGGCGCGGTCAAAGGCGGTCTCTGGCTGGATACCAAAGAAGGCATGCACACCGGCGGTGATTCGGGGCCGGCGATCGTGCCCGGTGAATTGGACGATAGTCTGTTGTGGGGCGCAATCAATCACACCGATTTCGTAATGCCTCCTCGGAAGAAGTTGTCGGCTGACACGATCGCCGACTTCCGCAAGTGGATCGAAATGGGAGCCCCAGATCCGCGGACAAGCACCAAAGAGGTCGTCAACAGTTCGATCACGGCTGAGGATATTGAACGTGGCCGTCAATTCTGGTCGTTTCAACCGGTGCAGCAAGTGGCGGTGCCCGAGTCGGATTCCGACTGGCCGGTCACCGACATCGACAAGTTCGTTTTAGCTGGATTAAACGAGCAGCAGCTTGAGCCCAACGCGGATGCTGAACCCCAGCAGGTTCTTCGCCGGCTGACCGTTTCACTGGTCGGACTGCCGCCAACGTTGGAGCAAATTGAGTGGTTTCAACAGCGTTGGAAAGTGGACCCTGATCAGGCAATCTCAGGCCTGACGGACGAGTTGTTGGCCAGCGATCAATTCGGCGAACGCTGGGGCCGCCATTGGTTGGACGTAGCCCGGTTTGCCGAATCGACTGGCCGCGAACAAAACCTGACTTTTCCCCAGGCCTGGCGGTATCGCGACTACGTTATCGATTCTTTCAATCAAGACAAACCTTACGACCAGTTTTTACGAGAACAAATTGCCGGTGATTTGCTGCCAGTTGATTCCGACCAGCAATGGACCGAAAACCTGATCGCCACTGGTTTCCTGGCCGTTGGCCCCAAAGCCGTCACGGAACAAAACGGACGGCAGTTTCAAAACGATCTGATTGATGAACAGATCGACGTCACAACCCGCGTCATGCTGGGTGTTTCGGTCGCCTGTGCCCGTTGCCATGACCACAAGTTCGATCCAATTCCTCAAACCGACTATTACGCGCTGGCTGGAATTTTCGGCAACATGACGACCCACTATGGAACGGTCAACGGTTTCGCCAATCGACGGCCAAGCAACTTGTTGATCATGCCAGTCGAAGATCTCAGCCCCTTCGATCAGCCCGTGTCGACCGAACATCTGGACGATCTGCGGCAACAGCTGGAGGATAAACGCCAGGATCAACGCGAAGCAATCATGCAGCGTCGTCAACGGCGCAACGGCAATGATGATGGTCAGAACATCTTGAATGCGATTCGGATCGCAGCCGAGATCGGGATCATTCAGGATCAGTTAAACCGCTATGACGAAAATGGAAAACCCTATTCGTTGTGCATGGGCGTGCAGGAAACCGATCGCATCACCAACGCTCGCTTGCTGGAACGAGGTGAGTTTGACAAACCGGCTCAGGAAGTCGCTCGGGGCTTGCCCCAGGTGCTGTGTCAATCGCAGCCAGAAATTGAATCGACAGCGTCTGGACGGTTGGAGTTGGCCAACTGGATTGGCAGCGATCAGAATCCGCTAACCGCTCGTGTGATGGTCAACCGGATCTGGTTGAAGCTGTTGGGGGCCGGATTGGTAAGGACTCCTGAAAACTTCGGTGCGACCGGTCAACCACCGACTCACCCCCAGTTGCTCGACTACCTGGCAAGCGAATTTGTACGCAACAACTGGAGTACGAAACAACTGATCCGGCAAATCGTCACCTCCAGAGTGTTCCGCGTTAGCAGCCGGTTCGACGAAACTAAATTTCAGTCCGACCCAGAAAATAAATTGTTGTGGCGGTTTGAGCCTCGGCGAGTCGAAGCTGAGGTCTTGCGGGATTCGATGTTGGCCGCCAGCGGTGATTTGGACAAGAACCGTCCTCGCGCATCAATGGTCGCGGCCGCCGGAACGTCAGTGGTTCGCGATGGGGTCTTGGTCGACGTGGCTGCCAGCCCGCAGGGCATGATGATGAATGACATGGGGAATCGACCCGGCTCGCGTCCAGCCAACCGGGGACGATCGATGCAGCGGCGGGCCAATCGGATCGACCAGCCGGTTGATTACCGCAGTGTTTATCTGCCAGTCGTGCGTGATCAATTGCCTCGGGCGATGGAAGTATTTGATTTTGCGGAACCGACGATGGTTGTCGGTCAACGGGAATCGTCCAATACTCCGGACCAGGGCTTGTATCTGCTCAACAACGAATTCGTAATCCAGCAATGCGACAAGATGGCGGAGCGGTTGCTGGAGTTTTCCGATGATCCCAGCGAACAATTGGAGCAAGCTTACCTGTTGATTTACGGCCGCACACCAACGGCCAAAGAAAAAGAAATCATCCGGAGTTTTTATCGCTCGTTTTCACCTGTCGCGAGTCGCTACCGACGCGATTCGAAAAACATTCCACTGAAGAAGATCAGTGCGATTTGTCAATCATTGATGGCTTCGGCCGAGTTTCGTTACCTGGATTAAACACAGAACCATTCAAACAGGAAAAGCACAATGAATTTCGCTTTCCAACCAACCCGCCGACAGCTGCTCAAAACGATCTCCTCGGGATTTGGCTACCTCGCATTTTCCGGCTTGGCAACGATGGCAGCAGCCGACGATCGACCTTCGGCCGACAACCCGCTGGCACCTAAAACGCCTCACTTTGAGCCGCGTGCAAAACGAGTCATCTTTTTATGCATGCGGGGCGGCCCTTCGCATGTTGACACTTTCGACTACAAACCCGAACTGGAAAAACGCGATGGGCAGTCTGGCCGGTTTCGTGGCAAGTTGTTGAAGTCCCCCTGGGAGTTCAAGCAACGAGGCGAAAGCGGGTTGTGGATTTCCGAATTGTTCCCGGAATTGGGCGAACAGGCTGACAAGTTGTGCTTGTTGAATGGAATGCACACCGACCAACCAGTGCATCCATTTGCCATGACACAGATGCATACCGGGAAAGCTCAATTCGTCCGTCCGTCGTTGGGTGCCTGGACGTTGTATGGTTTGGGGACAGAAAACCAAAGCATGCCCGGTTTCATTTCGCTCAACCCGGCCCCCGGTACCGCACAGACCTACGGCAGTGCGTTTTTGCCGGCTGTCTACCAGGGAACAACGCTGGGGCGCTCCAGCCGACAAGGTGGTGGCGGTCGATTCTTTGGTCAGCAGGACCAGGGAGTTCCCGATATCAAAAACCAGCGACTGACCAGCAAGCAGCAACGGGAACAGCTGGATTTGATCCAGCGGTTGAATCAACAGAAGTTGAAACGCGACCAAACGCATCCGGAAGTCGAAGGTGTAATTGAATCGTTCGAGTTGGCGTTCCGCATGCAAACGGCGATGCCAGAGTTGCTGGACTTGTCGGGAGAAAGCCAGG
Source organism: uncultured Pirellulaceae bacterium (assembly GCA_964545005.1). Taxonomy (GTDB): domain Bacteria; phylum Planctomycetota; class Planctomycetia; order Pirellulales; family Pirellulaceae; genus Mariniblastus. The sequence goes on along the minus strand of CAZJEK010000105.1, from coordinate 8,785 downwards.
CCACGCTGGATTTGTATGGCGTTGGCCGGCAGGCAACCGATCGGTTTGGGCGTCAGTGTCTGTTGGCTCGTCGGCTGGCGGAGTCCGGCGTCAGGTTCATTGAAATCACGCACGGCAACTGGGATACCCATTTCAACATGTCAACGCAGTTTCCAAACCTGTGCGAACAGATCGACAAGCCGATCGCAGGGTTGCTGGCCGACCTGGAGCGACGAGGCATGTTGGAGGACACCTTGGTCGTGTGGGCCGGTGAGTTTGGGCGGACTCCTTACGCTCAAGGCAGCGACGGCCGCGACCACAACAACAAAGGCTACACGACCTGGATGGCTGGCGGTGGCGTGAAAGGCGGCTTTCGCTATGGTGCGACCGATGAAGTTGGTGCTGAAGCGGTGGAGGGCAAGTGTCATATTCACGACTGGCATGCCACGATCTTGCACCTGCTGGGTTTGAATCATCAGCAGCTGACCTATCGCTACGCCGGACGAGATTTTCGTCTAACCGATGTTCACGGGAACGTGTTGAAGGACATCATGGTTTGAAGGGGGTTGCCACATCGTAGGTATCAATTGCAAGCTGGACGTAGGCAGATTTTCGACACCCTCCCGCTCGCGGGAGGGTCGAGCCATGGCGAGGGGAGGGCCTGCGCAACCCCTCTCCGGCCCTGATAGGCCGACTCGGCCAAGGGAGCGTATCTACCTTCAGCCTGCCACATAAAAAATGTAGCCTTTCGGAACTTGGTGGTTTCTCAACGTGCATTCTGTCACGTTTCAGTCCTTCGGTTGGCGAATCGACTGACGCCAGATTACCAACCAATTTTGACTGGCGACAATCCAAGGTGCCCGCTGATTTTGTTTGCAAAATCCGCTGAGGACAATCATCGCCAGTTTGACAAACTCAGCTGCTCCGCTGAAACTCGTGTTACCGTTTGATCGGCACGGTCGATCTTGGTCGCCCTCAAAACTCAAGCCTGGTAAAGCCACCCATGAATTCTGGATGCCGTTCGACTTTGACCGCCACGTTATTGCTTTTGCTTGGATTGGTTTCGATTGCTGATGGGCAACAGGAATCCAACGTCAATTTGAAACTTCACGACCAGCAGGTCGATGTCACCATTGCCGGAAAACCATTCACGACACTGCATTACGGTCGGGAGCAAAAACCGGTGTTGTATCCGGTGCTCGGGCCGGGACAGATCGGCATGACTCGCAATTGGCCGATCAAGGACGAAGTTGCCAGTGAAGCGAACGACCATCCGCATCATCAGTCGGTCTGGTTTGGGTATGAAATCAACGGAGTCGATTTTTGGGCTCATCGATCAGGCATCGTCAAAGTCCGCGAAGTGACGTTGACTGGTCAGGCACAGGATTCCCTTCAGCTGGAATCTGACTGGTTAAAAAAAGATGATCAACAGAAGGTGTTGTCCGACCGTTCGGTGTATCGATTCGGAGGCGATGAAACAGGTCGCTGGATTGACTTGACGATCACATTGAAGGCTGGCGACAATCCTGTCGTGCTGGAAGACACGAAAGAGGGATGCTTTGCGGTGCGGACTCACCCCGACCTGCGTTTAACACCAGATCCCAAACGAGGCGTCAAAGAAGTTTTTGGAAACGCCCTCAATAGCGCAGGCGATCGCGGCAAGGATATTTGGGGAAAGGCTGCCAAATGGGTGCTGTACTTCGGCAAAATCGATGATCAGGAAATGGCGATTGCGATTTACGATCATCCTGAAAACCTGCGGCATCCGACAACCTGGCACGCCCGGGACTACGGATTGGTTGCCGCCAACCCATTCGGCTTGCATTACTTTTCCGGCCAGGAAAAGGGGGCTGGTGAATTCAAGCTGGCACCTGGCGAGACGCTGACGTTGCGCTACCGAGCCGACTTTCTACAGGGTAACCCGTCTGCCGAAGAGATCGAGAAACGGTTCCAATCATTTGCAAGTGCGGAGTAGATTCGAACCCGCTGCGTTCATGAAAATGACATTGCCAAAGCAAACTCGGTCGTCCAACCGGTCAGCGGCGCAGCATTTTGCCTGTTTCCTGGCCGGTACGGTCGGGGCGGAACTGGTCACCATCCCAGTGACCGGGGATCAATCGCACCGGACCACGGGGATCACTTGGCGGTTCAACTTTGAAGTTTTTTCTGACATGGTTGTGGCAGTTGAAGCAATTCGTTTCCAATTGCAAAAACGCGTAGTGAGCTCCCACCAGATTTTGATTCCGCGCTAAATCAGCCAGTCGCTGGCATTGGTCCTGAAATTCTCGGCTATGGTGTTGATAAATCGGATCCTCTGACTTCGGCCACCGAACCGTTTCGCTGATCAGCTTCATCTGTTCAGCACCGCGGATGATCAAGTCGAAATTTTCGGCCACGATACCTTCCAACACTTGTTGCGAGCCGGCCAGCTTGGCACGCATGAACGGACCCGTGTTGTCTTGTTGCAGAGGTTGGGCCATCAATTGGTTCGCACCGCGATCAGGGGCTGGCTTGTTGGGGTCTTGTGGATCCTGTGGGCCCGGCGTAGCAAGCAGACTGACCAGGACGGCGATACCGCACGCCGACAGGGTGGCCAACGGACCGGAAAGTTGCGTTCGCATGTTGTTTCTCCCAATTCGATCGAGCTTCGGTGGGCAGACTACTGGAAAACGATCGTTCGTCCTAGATCAACGCTTTTTTTTACCGGTTTTGAACAACGATGAGCCTTCGGCCGGCTGATGGCTGTTTTAAATCCCCTCAATTTGTCTAGAATCAGCGTTGTCAATCGCTCGGTATCTTATCCGCATCGGTTGGTGCTCTGCATTCTGGTAGGAACGGCTAGCGGATTGACTTGGCCGTCCCGTGACGCAGCGCTGGATGCCGAGGTGCGTGGGCGAGTATTCTTGTTGTCCCTCTTACTAACCAAACATCAAAACTAGTCGGAAATGATGAACTGGAGCAAGGATCGAGGGAAGCAGTCTTTGTCTTGCGACGGAAAGCGATTGGCTGAATTGCGGATCGCCTCGGGAATGAACCAGGCCCAGTTCGCGAAGCGTGCGGGTTACAGCGTGCGGTTGATCAGCAAGGCTGAAAATGGACGACCGATCGCAATTACCACCATCGAAGACTTGGCCGAAGCGCTCAGTACTCCCAACCAACCGGTAACCGTTTCCGATCTGGTCACCTCGCCGCTGGAAATGGGAAAGCGTTTCATTTTTGGGATGTACCAGCACGAAGGACAGGTGGTCAAGAAACTGGGCGACATCTTGCATAAAGATATTGTCGCCAAGTTCGCTGGGAACAAGAAGCAGATTCCGTTTGCTGGGACGCACCAGGGAATTGACGCCGTTGGTCGTGCGTTTCAACAATTCTTTGAGATTCTACAATCGCCCGAACAACACCATCCCGAGGAACACTATCGGTTTGTTGCTGGTGGCAATCGAGTCGTTTGTTGGGGGCACAGCTTCTTTCATCCGCGCGGTGGGCCGCCGTTGCCCGAGCCGGTTGATGTCACCGTTTGGATGGACTTTGTCGACGGCAAGATGGTGTTGTTCGAGGATCGCTTCAATAGCGACATGGGCGGCGAAATCGTCCAACAGCATCTGCGGATGATGGATGAGGACGACAGTCGCAACTGGCTGTAATCAGGTCTAAGTGGCAACGTATTCGTTAGGTCAACGCCACCGGTAGCAGGGCCGATTGGGCTGTGACCGAATTCCCCAGTGCTGCTCATCCACCTTGGACAAGTTGCCCAGAATTCGCAATCCTGGGCCGTGCGCCTCTCGTTCCAGTGTTGGTGAACTCGACTGGTCCTGGGTTTTGTCAATGCAGACGCTGGCGGTGCGCCTTGCGTTCCTGTTCCGCCGACTTTTGAGGGGTATATTCCCACTTGGCAGGCATCGGTTGGGTGGCCGTTGACGCGGCCACTCAATTTTTTGCAGGACTCATTCAATCTAATCCTTGTCGCCCATCACTTCCAATCGAAAACACGCCGGTTTCCGGCAGCTGGATTCGATTTACGGGGCAATCCGGGTACTCCCGGTTGCCCTCCTTTTCCATCTCTTTTTTCGATGGGCATTTTCCGTTGGCTCTCGGTCTCGCCGAACGTCGTAGCATGGCCGATTCGGCCGTGATCGCAGTTGAAGGCTCGGAGTTGGGCAAATGCCTTGCGGACTCGGGCCAATGGCCCAAGCTACTTCCACGAACATTCGTAGCATGGCCGATTCGGCCGTGATCGCAGTTGAAGGCTCGGAGTTGGGCAAA
>CAZJEK010000105.1:0-4443 GCA_964545005.1 uncultured Pirellulaceae bacterium | reverse complement strand
TGCCTTGCGGACTCGGGCCAATGGCCCAAGCTACCATCAAAAATTTGCGGAAGTTGGCATCCCTGACCGCTGTTGCATCGGTTGCTTGGGTATCATGTCCTTTCGCTGGGTACTCTATCAACCAGTGATTACGGAATCTATCGGGAGAATCTGATGCCGCCGATCGCACGAAATATTTTGGCTGTTGTGGTGGGAATCCTGGTGGGCGGGGTATTCAATTCGGCGATCGTCACCGTCGGGCCGATGCTGGTCCCGCCTCCGGAGGGAGTCGACATGACGGACATGGCGTCACTTAAAGACAACGTTAAATTGTTGCAGCCCGTTCATTTTATCGCGCCCTGGTTAGCGCATGCGCTGGGGACCTTGGTCGGTGCTTTCGTGGCTGCGAAAATTGCGGTTAGCCATAACCTTAAATTGGCACTGGTGATCGGAGCCTTTTTCTTGCTGGGCGGTATTGCCATGGTCGTCATGATGGGCGGGCCGATCTGGTTTGCAGTCCTGGATTGGTTGCTGGCCTATCTACCGATGGGTTACCTGGGTGGTAAGTTGGCTGGTGGTGATCGCTCCGGCCCTGTTCCGCAATCTGCCGGTCAGGTTTAGACTGCTGATCGGCTGAGATTGATGCTTTCGGACAGTCCAATCCTGCTGGCCCTCCCCCGTAATTCAGTCGCGAACATGTCTCCATCGCATTTTGGTGACCGATTGGTTGCCGCCGTCAAATCTAAACGAACTCCGTTGGTGGTAGGTATTGATCCGCGCGTGCCGCAACTGCCGGAACGACTGCGACCTGACAGCAATGATTCACCTCGCGAGATTGCTCGCCGTGTCGCCACGTTTTCCAACGCGATCATTGACGTCGTCGCTGATCTCGTGCCAGCAGTGAAACCTCAAGCCGCATTCTTCGAACAGCTGGGACCGTTCGGATGCGTGGCATTGGGAGAGGTCGTCGACCACGCCAGGAGTAAGGGGCTGGTCGTCGTGATGGATGCCAAGCGAGGTGATATCGGTTCTACTGCGGCTGCTTATGCGGCTGCTTACCTGGGTCCCAAACCGCAATCGACCTGGGGCTGTGATGCGTTGACCGTCAATCCTTACCTCGGTCAGGACACCCTGCAACCATTTATCGAGACAGCCAACGCGACGGGCAGTGGCTTGTTTGTACTGGCCAAAACATCGAACCCCGGCAGCGACTGGATCCAGGGCCAACCCACAACGTCGGCGGACGGCGAGTCAGTGTTCCAGCTGGTGGCCGACCGGCTGCAGCATGAGTCCAGCCAATCGGCTGGCCAGTCCGGTTATGGGAATATTGGTGCGGTGATTGGTGCGACGTATCCGGAGCAATTGGCCGAGTTGCGACAGCGGATGCCCAACACCTGGTTTCTGATTCCTGGTTTTGGGGCTCAAGGTGGAACCGCTGCCGATGTGGCTGGCGGGTTGGATGAGCATGGTTTGGGCGGGATCATCAACAGTTCCCGCGGAATCATTTTCGCCTACGAAAAACCTGAGTACGCCGATCGTGCTTGGGAGGACGCAGTTCGGCAGGCGACCGTGGACACGATTGCCCGGTTAGCCGACGGGACAACAGCGAGCCAATTAGGATGAGTCGTCTCTCGGGAAGGGGTTCATTGATAGCCGTGTAGAACCTGCCGTCGGGCATCGATCCTGCCGGCGGGCATTTCGGGTCATCGATCGCGGAGAAGCTGACATTTTTTTCCAGCCGATTTGGGCGCTAGCCCCGGACGAAAGCCAGTTTTATCGCCAACATTGAAAAGTCGGTGGCTCGTGCCAAAACCGCTGGACACGATTACGGGAAGTAGGTTGGGCCTTGGCCCGAGTCGGCAAAGCTATCACCCAACATCGAGTATCGCATGGCGATCACGGCCGAATCGGCCATGCTACATAACTTTCGCGGACGGAAGCAGGCAAATAAAACCTGAGTTGCGGTCGGCAGCCGATTGAGTACAATTTGGTTCTTACGGGCTGTAGCGTAGTCTGGTAGCGCGCTACACTGGGGGTGTAGAGGTCGCTGGTTCGAATCCAGTCAGCCCGACTTTTAAAAACGCCGAGAATAACGCGATTTTCAACCGTTTGGGCGTCCAAACGTGCGGCAGAACCTGGGAAGCAAATTGTGTACTGTACACAAAATGCTTCGAAACAGAGGAACCGCACGATGTCTCGCAAGCAGCGGGGGCGATCTAAATCCGCCCCGTCTTACCGGCTTCACAAACGTTCTGGCCAAGCCATTGTCACGATCCGTGGCAAAATGCATTACCTTGGCAAATTCGATTCTGAGGAAAGCCACCAGGCCTACAAACGGCTACTTCTCGAAAAATGGTCAGGCCCCGGTGAGGATCCAAAGCCCGAAACTGAACCAGTCGAAGGGCCGGTGACAATCTCGCACTTAGCGATCGAGTTCGGCAAGGCTGCGAAAAAGAAGTACGGTGAGAAGCCCGAATGGAACAACCAGATCAGGCCAGTTCTGAAGATCATTAGAGCGACTTACGGCGACCTTGAAGCGGCTGAGTTTGGGCCGGCCAGGTTTGAAGCCTATCGCCAAGATCTGGTCAGGCAGGGATTATCCCGAGCTGTCGTCAAACGCAAATCGAATTACGTGCTGCGGATGTTTCAACACGGCGTCAAGTTCGAATTGATCCCGGTCGAATTGTGGCAACGGTTGTTGAGCGTTGGACCGGTCGAGATGGACCGCAAGCCTACCAAAGTCAGGCCGGTTGCGATCGAACTGGTGAAGGCGACACAAGAACAGCTAACGCCGTTGCTGTCCGACATGGTGGAATTGCAACGCTTGATCGGTGCCAGGCCGTCCGAAGTCTGCAACATGCGACCAGGCGATATCGATCGATCTGGTGATGTTTGGATCTATAAGCCAGCGAAGCACAAAACAGAACACCACGGTCATTCGCGTTTCATTCTGATCGGTCCCAAGGCCCAGGCAATTCTGGCCAAGTATCTGTTTCGCGATCCAGCGTCGTTCTGCTTCACGCCGGCCGAGGCCTACGACCAGCACATGCAACAACGGCGCGAAGCCAGGACCACGCCGGAAAACCAAGGCAACGGACCTGGCCCGCGAAAACGCCAGAAGTTCAAACCCTGCTACGATCACAACAGCTATCGCCGGGCAATCCAGCGGGCCGCCCTGCGAGCGTTTCCGTATCCTGCAGGTATCAAAGGCGACCAGGAGAAGATTAAAGCCTGGGAAGCCGACCACGTTTGGAAACCAAATCAGTTGCGGCATTCAGCGGCAACTTCAGCCCGGCAGGAATGCGACCTGGAAACCGCTCAAATCCTGCTGGGGCATTCCAGCAAGGCAACAACGGAGAAATTCTACGCCGAAGTCGATACAAGCCGGGCGATTGAATTTGCTCGAAAACATGGATAATTGAACGCTGCCGGTTTGCGGAGTAGCTACCGCATAACCAGCCGGCCAGCATGTCGAAGCGGTTCCTCATGCTGGTCGGTCTGGTGCCGGCATGAAAGGAACCGCATGATTGATTCTCTCAAAGAACTTCGCCAGGCATTCGCCGAAGCACTGGAATCCGAAGCCGATACGATCCTGGTAATGCTTCCATCGCCAAGACCGGATCAGGAATTTGGTGGCATAACTTTCGCTAGTCGCAGCAAGAATCCGCATTCGTGTAAAACGATCACACACGATCCCGTTTTGCGAGGCAAATCGTTGTGGGGGTTATTTGAACGTGCCGGGAGAGCACTTCGCGAATCAGGCCACGAGCTATTCGACCCTAATTTGGATTCGGTGAGTTGGGCGGCACATCTAGCCACCGGCATTTGCGGAATGATCTGGGGCAGTGGCGTGGGATCAGCCGGTTCGATTCGAATTGATGAGCCGGTAAAAGCATCAATCAGTGCGATTGATTTTCTGATTGCTCGTACAGATCAGAACTCTCAAAAAACAAACGAGCGAAACAATCAACTTGCCATGTGCCGGCATGAGCTTTCCAGATTGAAAGGGGCGATTAGCTGGTTTGAATCGCTTACGAGAATTGACTTGATTGACCTTGCCCGGCGGGAAGGCGGTCACGACTATTTAAGCGAGATTGATCCGGATTCCGTTGATCGTATTGCGTCCAAAATAGCTGGAACGTTCCACGAGGCATCGGGCATCAGGGGGCTTCCAGTTTGCATTAAGCGGGTGTCGTTGCTTTATCGGCAGTTTAAGACGGCACTATCTGAAAGCGTCATGCAACTTGATTACGATTCGGTAAAGCACGCCGGTTTTGAGTATCAACCACCAATCGAATACGAGTCGCTGCACCTGAATGTCTTCTCAGAACAAGTTGAAAAACGATGGTCATTCCTGAAGGAAGAATTAGCGAATGTAAAGGAGATTCTTGTATCAATTGATAACCTAAGTCTTTCGACCGATCCTTTGTTTGACGCCGTAAAGAAACGAAACGACGGGGCAAC
>CAZJEK010000104.1:0-17190 GCA_964545005.1 uncultured Pirellulaceae bacterium | reverse complement strand
CCCCCTGACGCCGCCTCGCGCTCGGCGGGGTGGGGCGCTCGAGCTCCGCCGCCCTGACCTCGAGGCAGGAACTGGACGGTCCTCGCGACAATCTCCACTCCGAAGCGACGCACGTTCTCTTTGTCGACCCACTCGGTATTGGCGAGCCGGCCTTCGACGAAGACCCCGGCCCCCTTGGACAGGTATTTCGCACACGACTCGGCTTGTGCACCCCACACCGTGACGTCCATCCACGTCACCTCATCGTGCTTCTTTCCGTTGTCGTCTTTCCACGACCGATTCGAGGCGATTCGGAACGACGCGACGGGGCGATTGGTCTGCGTCTTTCGGAGCGTGACGTCGGTTCCGAGGTTGCCCATGAAGGTCGCTGAGTTGTAGGCGGCCACTACTCGCCCCCTTCCATCGGAGTCTCTCCGCCGTCGTCCTCGTCCTCGAGTTCGACCAGCGCCGCGGTGATGTGGACGACCAGGGACGACGCGGCTACGGGGTGCTTGCGAGCCCAGATGCGAGCCACTTTCACGATGCGTCGAGCGCCAAGAATGAAGCCCTCCATCTAGCCCTCCACCCCGGCGAGCTCGAGGAGCTGGAGCACGGCCTCCATACCTTGGACGAGGTCGTCCTTGCCCGCCGACTTTGCGAGCGGCAATGCGTCGGTGAACGCGTCGCGCATGCCGAGGATGATGCCGTTGCGGAACGCGGGCGGCACCCCCTCGTCTCGAGGCTCCTGGGTGAGGAGCGCTTTGTGGGTCCACGCTCGAACCTGGTCGCGCGTGTTCGGGGCAATCATCGCGGAGAACCGCGTGTCGTCGCCCAGGTCGGGGACGTCGTTTTTCGTGAGTGTCGTTTCGGTCATGTCGTGTTTGTTTCTGGGGGGTCCGCCCCCGACGGTGGGCCCGGTGGTCGTCCATGAGGCAGGAAGCGCGTCGGGTCCAACCGCGTTCCAACCTCCTCGCAAAACTCCTGGTAGAGCGCATCGGCCTCGCCTGCGAAGAACGACGCAGCCGCGGCTGCATAGCGCCCGGACTCTTTGACGTTCGGCGTGCGCGGCAGCGCATCGAACTCCTCGGGCATCCCGCCCTCGGCCCAGCGACGCCCCATCGCCTCGAGCACGAGGCCGGCTTCGCGTGCCGTCTTGAGCTGTGCTCCGTGCTGAGCTGCCCACGCAATCGCAGCGTGCAGCGCTTGCTTCTGCGTCTTGGCCATGCGCTCCCGCTGGGTCATCGCCCTGACCTTATGGGGCACCTGCCGAATCTCGGGGCCGGGCGGATGCCGCAGCCCGCACCGCACAACGCTCAGCCACGCGGGGTCCATCGGCGAGCGCGTGCGACGGGACTCGGGCCCCTGGGGGCACACAAGCCGACGACGGGTCATCACGTAGGACCAAATGCGCTTCACCGCTTCGGGGTTGAGCAGGAGCGCGGGGTCGCGGAAATCATAGACGAGCTCGTCAGTGCCCGGTCGGACGTACTGGAGCCCTTTCTTGCGCAAGACGAACTCCACCCGCGTGAGCTCCTCGCCTTGCCAGCCGTGGGCCCGCCACATGGGGGCGTACATCGAGCACGAGGGGTCGACCCGCATCGCCTCTCGGAGCTGGTCGCCCTTCCGGTAGATGCGGAGGAACGTGTCGCTGTTCTTTCGGCCGAAGTAGAGCGTTTGCGTGAAGTAGTTGTCCTGGTCGAATGCCTCGGCCGTCTCGAGCTTGTTATGGCGGGTTCCCTTCCGGTATCCGCAGAAGCGGCTACAGTCCTGGGCGTTGAGCTCGAGCGACGCAAAGTCGCTGTTGACGTGCCATTGGGTGAGCGTCCAGCCGACGGCGTGCGCTTCGGTCGGCGTCACCCATCGCCCCTGCAACACCCAGGAGAACAGCCCCAGCCATCGGACCATCCAAAGGTTGATTCCGTCAGCGTAGAGCTCCCGAGCTCGAGCCGTGATGCGGCACTCCCAGTAGACCTGTCCTTCGGAGTCACGACGGCGAAAAATATGCACAGTGGCGCGGTCGTGAACGGTGAACGTCACCGCGTCGCCCTTGAGACCGCCTACCCGGGCCTCGGCGAGAATCCCCGGCTCCCATGGGTTCGAGCTCGCCTCCGGGCCCCAGCCGACCATGCGCGGGTCCACGTCCTCGAGGCCGGCGTGCCCCTCGATGGGCAGCCCAGCCCCGTGCGGAACCCGGGGGAGGGGGATACGGACGATTGGGTCCCCGGCGCCGGCTGGGCGGTCCTCTCGAGCCTGGTCTTGCAGGTACCGGAACGTCGCGAGGAATCCCGCGCCCCACGTCTTCTGTTCGGTGCGCAGGACGAACGTCGTGCCGCCGTCGGTGCGCATCGCCGCGAAACAGCGGGGGAGGGCGCCGCCGACGCGGTTTGCGATGGAGCGCTCAAGCGGCGCGACCTCGCGAGACTGGTCCCGCTCTGTCACCGACGGAGTCCCTCCCTGCGGGCGTGGGGGTGACCGGTGGTCTTTGGCCACCGGGTTACAGACCCGGTGGCGTGGGCCGCTTCGCGGGCGGCTTCGGCGAGATTCCGGGCACTTGCGCGGTTCTCCTGCAGGAACTTCGGGCCGACGGGCCGTTTGGCGAGCTCGGAGGTCGGGCAGGGGGCTTTGAGGGCGAGCCTCTGTGCCGGCGGCGCGGAGAACGATCGGCGGCGGCCGATGAGGCGCGCTCGAGCGGCGTAGCTCGGCGGCGTGTCTCCGGCGAGCTCGGCAGGCTTCGCCTCGAGGGGGCTCCTCGAGCTCGAGCACCGGGGCTCAGGACGCCGAGGCGAGCTCGGCTCCGATGGGGAGCTCCGCCTCAAGTCGCGCGCCCCCGAGAAAAGAGCTCCTGCTGTCGACGGTCGGAACGGTCGCCGCGGAAGCCTGGCTCATGCAGGGTGAGCGCGCCGGCGGTCACGGACGCGCTGAGAACCGGGGCGTCTGCGAACCGGGTGCGAAGCCGGACAACGCGCCAGCGGTTCGAGCAAGCCTCCACGACGCCCGCGGCCCCCTTGGGGATGCGTAGCCCGTCAGGCAACACGACGTCTCTCGAGAGACGCACTCGAGCTCCGGGCGGACAAATCACGCCGGCACCTCACCGAGGCCGCCGCAGTTCGGGCAGATGCGAGTCCGGTCCTCGCACGCAGCGATGGACGTCCCAGCTTCCGCGACGCCGCGCCGATGCGGGCGCCACTGGGCGTTTTTGGTGTAGCCCTGAACTCGCCTGGTGCCGCCGCACCGATGACACCGCTTCCGCTTTTTGGCGACCGGCATCGGGTTGCACTTGTGTTCGATGCCGGACGCATCGACGCACCGCTTGCAGATGGGCACATTGGGCGGAAGGTCGAGCTTCACCGAGCCTTCGCATCGGCCGTTGACAACGCGCTCGAGCCGGAAGGGGGAGGACCAGCACAAGAACGCCTTGTGAAGGCAGACGTGACATCGACGAGCGAGCCAGCCGCGACGGCTCGTCTTGCACCTACTCACGGAAGCCCCCGCCGGAGCTCCACGAGAGCACTGTCCGCGTCGCGCTCGGCGGCCTCGAGCGCCATCGTGGCCTCCGCGTCGCCGGGCTGCGCCGCGAGGAACGACGCACAGTCGACGATGTTCTGGCGCCTTGCCTCGGGTAGGTCGGCCCAGCAGCGACGGCACCAGCGCTTCGCGGCCTTGCACATCTCGCGGCACCGGTAGCCCCTGCAAAACGTGTTCTGGTCGGGACGGAGTCGCCCGTGCCTACGCTTTCGCACGCGGCCCCCGGACGGTTTCGACCGTGAAGCGGCATTCCTCGAGGAGTGCGCCGAGGCGGTTCTTGATGCACTCCTGCCCAACGAGCTCGCGCGCGGCTGCCATGCGGTCCGCTGCGCCCTCGAGGAGCGCAGCGGCAAGTGCACCCCTGTCCATCAGGTGCAGGTCGGAGATTGCGTCGACGACCGGCTGAGATTCGGGGCTCAGCCGCAGCCAGGAAGCCGCGGCCGTGAGGAGCTGCCGGGCCTCGGTCTCATCCTCGACCTCGAGCGCGCGCTGGGCCCGAGCTCGCCACTGGAGGAGATGCAGCCGCGTCTCTTGCAGGAGGTTCGTCTCCTCCTGCATGAGCGTCCTTGTCCGGTCGAGGAGATCGAGCACGCTCATCGTCGCCCCTCCATCCACAGAGCAAGGTCGACGACGCCGACGACGGCGAGGAAGAGTAGGGCGTCACGCACAACGCACCCCCTCGGCCATCACGCGGTCGAATGCCTCGGTCGCACGTTGCCGAGCTCGACGGGCGACGCGTGCGAGCTCGAGGCGCTCCTCGAGGTCCGCGGCGCTGCGGTTCTCGATTTCGCGGGCCAGGTCGCGCCAACGCATCCACCACGCCACCGACCACTGCCGACGAGCCTCGGCCTGGCCCGACTCGGTGAGCACCACCTCAAGGCCCAGGCCGACCGGCACCATTGCGTGCACCTGACGGATGAGCCCGAGGCCCGCGAGCTCCTCGATGACGTCCAGCATCGTGACGCCGACGGGCTGACCGTGCAGCGCTGCGACGAGCAGGTCCCGGCGGTCTCTTCCGACGAGCATCGTCACGACGCACCCCCGCGCCGCCCGTACAGCTCATCAAACGCCGCGTCGTCGTCGAGGCCGAGCTCGACGAAGCAATCGGCGATGTCCTGCCGCGCCGTCGTGCCAACCGCGCCGTCGTTGCAAACGAGCGCGACCAATCGCGCGAGCTGCAGAAGCGCGCGGCGGTGGGCGAGCTCCGACTCCTCGAGCCGGCTCATCGAGGCACCGCGCCTTTGCTCACGTCGTGGACGTGGGCGAGGGCGTCAGGGTCGAGCTCGAGGAGCTCAGCCTCAGCGGCCCGGGCCGTGGCCCGGTGCTGCTCGAGGCGCTCTCGAGCCTGGGCGGTCTGTCCCTCGAGCTCCTCGAGGCGGTTGCGGGTGATGGCGGCCCGGTGACGGGCGCGGGTCAGCCTCTTCCTGAGGACCGTCTCTCTACACAGAGACAGCGTCGGCGGGGCGGTCCGGGGTGTTGCGGCCCGATTCGGGGCCTGAGTGTCCGCTAGGGCGGACGCAGCGGGGTTTTGCATGGTCGCGAGCGCGACCGAGAACACCTATCCACGATTTGACATAATATACAGAGACAGAATTATCAAAAAACCGCCGTGATTCTATGCGGTTAGCGTCGAGACCGGGCTAGGTCCATACGCCGATAATTTCGCTACTGTCCAATGTCGTCGCCCACCCTGTTGACGCGGTGGGCTTTTCGTGCGTGCTTGCTCTCGGTCTCTCCTTTCCTTCGTTGGGGCGGCTACCTGGGCCCTCGGTCGCACCATGCGACCGGGGGTTTTGCTTGCCGCGAGGACGATCGTCGGCCCATCAGAGCCCGATGTCAAGAACGTCATCGGTCCGGCTTAGGTCCTTGCCGAGCAAGTGGGAGAAGATGTTGGTGTAGGACCGGACGATATCGCGTGCGGTGGGCGTGTCCTGGAGCTCGAGCCGTTCGCGAGCTTGCGCGCGCTGACAATTTGACGCCGAAGCCACTCGGCACCGACGCCGACGACGAGCACGAGGAGCGCCCAGACTTGAGAGGCGAGGTCATCCATCCTGAGCGTCGTTGCCTCTGCGAACACGTCGCCGCCACACGGACGCAGCCACACTGAAGAGGACCACACCGCCTGCACCGATGGCTTCGACGGCTGCCGCAATGTCTTCGCGGGACACGTCCTCCGGCAGCTCGCCGACAAAGCCAGACAAGAGCACGAGCAACGAGACGACAAGTCCAACGTAGGGGTCTCGAGGCGTCTTTGTGAGTGTGTATTTTGCTTCTCTGCTCATGGTCGTCGCGTCCTATCCGAGCCCACCCGGGCCAGGCAGGGCAACCGTCGTCCCCGCAGTCAGAGTCGGGCCGGGCTTGCCGAGGTAGTACGCCAGCATTCCAAGGTTCTGAGGTTCAATGACGGTTCCATCGCTCGGGTTCGGCGATGCTGTGGGCACCTGCGCCCGGAAGTCGATGGAGGTCTCCGGCGTGTCGGGGGGCGGAAGGTTGGCGTCAACCTCTCGCTCTGTGTTCGCGACGGCGACGCCTGGAGGTCCGTAGACCGGATAGCCGGCGAGAGCTTCGCTGCCCGCACCGTCGGTGCCCAGCCACACGTTGAGCCGAGTGTCATCCTCGGAGCCGGCCTCAGGCGCGCCCTTGATGCTGACGCCGTATTCGCCGCCCGGCTCAAGGGGGATCGGGTCGTGCTCGAGGAACGACCACAGGGTCCCCTGCGTGTCGCTGGTGATGCCGATGGTCGCGACACGCACATCTCCGTTGAGCGTGTCCGGGCCGCTGAGCGGGCGCCAGAGTTCGACGGCAATCTGGTTGGAGTCGCCCGCCGCGTGGGCTTGAAGGTTGATGGCGGTCTCCTGGAGCGCGATGTCCTCGAGGTTGGGGGCAACGACTGTCCAGCGGACGAAGATGTGGTTGACGGGGGTGCCCGAGGCGAACAGGTCCTGGTCATGTCGACCGGGCACAGCCCCCGCGATGACGCGGTAGCGCGAATCGTTGTGATACGGCGCCTCCTGAATCAGGATTCGCACGGCCAGCCCGAACGTGAATGAGCCGGTGACGGGCCCAGCGGGGGAGACGATGGGCGTGTTGGCTCCGCTCGTGCCGTCGGTCAGCCAGAGCGTATTGCCGCCTCCGTCGGCGAACAGGCCCGCATCGACACTCGACCCGCCGAAGACAGAGCTCGCCCCTCCGTCCCCGTGCAGGCCGAGGAATATGCGGGGGCTCCCGGAGAGCGTGACCACCTCATCCGCTCGCAGCCATTCGTAGTGCCATGCGTTCGGGCCGGAGTTGCCCATCGTGCGCTGATGCTGCGTCACGTTCGCCTGCGGGTTGCCGTCACCGAGCCCGCCGGTCGCCAACGACATCCGCACACCTGAAGCCACGTTGGCACCGCGCCGGATGCCGAACGCCAGCACGCGAAACTCTCCATCCGGGACCTCGTCCGGGTCGACCTGGACCCACCCCGTCGTATTCGATGCCGTCGACGACCCCGCGGCTTGCTCTGTAGACCCGATGACACTGCCGAGGCCAGCATCCGCGAAGGACGTCAGCGCCTCTTGCGATGCGATGGCGCCTGCCGGGTTGACACCGTTGCCGCTCACCTCGACAGAGGCACCGGTCACCAGCGTCGTGTAGCCGAGCGCAGCGATGATGGCCGCGGCCTGCGAGGCAAGGTCTTCGGGCGACACGGGCGACGCTCCGACGGCCGGCACCTCGTGCCCTGTGTGATCGGGGATGACCGGCTGAGGACCGACGCCGGCGCGCGTGAAGTAGACAAACTGGTCCGTGTCGAAGTAGGTCGCCCCGCCGGCCATCGTGTGGCCCCCGGTGACTTGGAATATGGCGCCGTTGTCGGTGACCGACGTGTCCTCGAGGGACGACTCGAACGTAATGGTCAGACTCGGAACCGTGCCGCCGCCGCCCGAGCTCGAGCGCTCGCCATTGATGAGAGTCCCGGTGCGCCGCTCACCGTTGACGATCACGGGCAGCACCCCTTGCCGAGCTTGCACTCCCACCAGCGTTCGACGAGCAGAAAGGCGGCGCCTATGTCCTCGGTTGATTGAGCCTGAAAGCGTAGCGACATCGGACCGCCGCCATTGACTCGAGGTGGGACCATCCAGCCGAGACCCAGCGAGTCGGATACGAAGTCCGTCGTTGTCCCGGAGTCGTCTCGAAAGACTCGCTTCCGCACCTCGGGCAAGCCGGTCACGGGCTCCGCGGGGTCAACGAAGTCCACCGATAGGCTCGTCGTGGGCGCTCGCTCAGACTCGAACGACACGATCACGAACAGGTTGTTGCGCACCCAGAGGTCGCCGTCGTAGCCGATGAAGTTGACGAGCTCGTCGATGCCCGGGTTGGCCTCGCCATTCTGGCCGTACTTGAAGAGTCCGGTGCTGTATCGGTATCGGTCGGTCATGCGATGTTGCCTCGAGTCGGGGGTGGAATCTGGTAGGCACGAACCCACTCGGTCCGCTCGCGCGAGCGCAGGAGCCAGTACAGGTCCCACCAACACACAGCGCCCGCGGGGATGGGGGATTCCGAGGCCATCTGCGCCATGAGCCTCGGCGGGTGCTGGCTCATCGCAGACCAGGCCGGGATGATGTTCGGATACCCCTGCGCCCGGTACCGCTCGAGCGCCCGCATCGGATAGCCGGCGTCAAGACTGTTGTGCATGTCGTACCACTGCGGGACGGTGAAATCGCACGACGCGAAAGCCTCCCAGGGGAAGCCGCTGATACGACCGGGGCCCGCCCCGTAGGTGGTGATACCCAACGGCCGACCGTCGAGCGCATCGCGGCACTTCTCCATGAGACGCGCCGCTGCTTCGGGCTCCCGAATCCACGGGTTCTCGACGTTCACCAGCAAGCCGGGCGCGCCGAGCTTTTCCATCGCCGCCAGCGAAACGTCGATGAACTGGTCGATGCTCTCCGGGCGAGGCCAGCCCCAGACCCACGGCACGCACCCGACACCGCGAAGCCGCTCGCCGAGCTCGAGGTATCGAGATTGGTCATTGACCCGCTTGACCGTCCGCTCGTGAAACATCGACTGCACGAAGACGTGCTCCATGCCGAGGTAGGCCATGCGCTCGGCGAAGAGCTCCGGGGGCCCGCCGTGGCTGATTGCTCGCACGAACACGCCCTTGCCCTGGGGAAGGCCAGGCACCGGCGGACCAACGAGAGGGGATGGCGGGGACACGGGCGCGGGCCCGGTCTCCTCGCCTCCGTCGGCGTCGGTGCTCGTGCTCGAGCTCGCGGCGAGAAGCCCGACCGCGGCCGCACCGAGACCCGCGACCCACTGCCACGCGCGCACTAGAGGACCTCGCCGATGCACGTCGCCCCCCTCGACAAGAGCTCCGAGAATGCGTCAGGAGGAGCCCCTCCCGGCACCTTGGGCTGGTCATCGTCGCGCGCGAGCTCGTCGCAGAGCTTGCCGAGCTCCTTCACGGAGCGCGCCAGTCGGACCCGCCCTCGCTGCGGGTGGACCACGGCCGACGCAAGCCTGGGCTCGGTGTCGTCCTCGAGCTCGAGGCGAACTTGCACGACGAGATGCACCGCCGTCGCATCGTCGGTCGGAGCTCGAGGAATCCCCTGTTGGTCCATGAATCGCGAGGCGAGCTCGAGGAAGCGACCGGATGGCTTGCCGAACTCAACTGGAGGCGTGCTCTCGTTCGCGGCGAGCTCGAGGACCCAGCGCCCGAGGGCGTCGGCATCGTCGGCGACGTGGATGTTTCCCGCGTGGTCGAACAGGAGCGACGCCCCGTCGTCCTCGGCCTGGATTACTGCTTCGATGGTCTTTTGCTGTGTCTTCACTTGGAGCCGTTCCTTTCACTTCAACGAGCGCCACAGCAGCACCGCGAGCGTCGTGCCCGCGGCCGCGACTGCGACGTACAGAGGGAGATTCGATTCGAGCGACGACCAGAGGTCAGACGCGCCGTCCGCCGCTTGCTCGGAGAGCCGCCCCGCCCATTCCACGACGCCATCCCATGACGAAGGGCCTTCGTCCGGGTCGCCGGGCGCTCGCCCTTCAAAGGCGGCGCGGAACTCCGTGATGGTCTTCTTGAACGCTCGAGACGGCGCGTCGTCGCCTGAGGAAGCATCGAAGCCGCGGGCCTCGTTCGCGCCGTTCCAGAGCTGCACGACGGCCGTGACGACCGGTCGCGTCTTGAGGCGCCGGACGCCGTCTAGGACTTCCGCGCGCGTCGTCGGTGGGAGCAGGGGGTCCATAGGGCGGACTCCGGCCCGGTACTGCGGGAGCTCGGACATCCATGCCGGCCAGAGGCCCTCGAGGATTGGCGCAACGACGTCCGCCGCGACCGTCGTGGGCTCCCCCTCGGCGAGCGCAGGAGCCATGACGTTCTCGAGCTGATTCTGTAGCCGCGACATGTCGCGGTCCCACGTGCCGAGCGCTCGCTCCACGTACGCGTCTCCGCTCACGCCGTTTCGGATGCGCTGCGCGTCCTCGGCGAGAAACCGGACGAGCTCGAACAGCGCGAAGCCAGCGGCGCGCTCATCATCGGCGAACCTCGCCTGGAGCTCGCGCGCCTGGGCGGCGAACGCCGATTCGCTAAGGCGCCCCACCGACTACCCCTCCTCGAGGAGCTCGAGGAGCTCCGCCGGAGGCTCCGCAGTCGCCGGGTCCGCGACGACGAAGCCCGAGGCGAGCGCCCCCTCATCGAGCCCAGGCAGCCACGGCATGCCGTAGCGGCTACCCCCGCTGCCCGAGATTTTGTTGCCGTTGTCGTAGATCGTCCGCTTTGGCGCCCGGCCGGCCATGATGGCTGCGGCTGCGTCCTCGTGACGAGGAAGATAGAGCGCGCGGACCGTCTTGCCGAGGTGGTGAATGGTCTCGTTGCTCTTCCGCGTACGGCCGTACAGGCGCTGGTTGTACGGCACCGCCTCCATGAGCCTTGCGTAGGCCGTCCGCTGTTGATTGGTGGGTGAGCCGATGCCGTACGACCGCAGCACGGCGCGAGACGTCGCGAGCATCCCCTGGGAGTCGGACTCGCCCTGCACCGGCGTCCAGAACGACGCGCCCCCGGGAGACTGGCTGCGCGCAGCGAGGAAGAGCTCGCGAATGCGCTCGAGACGACCTGGCCCCGGTGGGGGAGGCGGCGGCAGGGTGCCGTCCGTTTCGCCCTCTTCCTCCTCGCCGCACCACGCGAGGCGCTCTTCCTCCGTCTGGAGCCTCAAGAGCGCGGTCGCTCGAGCTCGGACCCACTTGACGGCCTTGCGGGTCCCCGGGTCCATGGGCTTCGAGTCATCGAGCGCCAAGTCGAGGAGAGGGCGCCAATCGTTGTCGGCGTCGGGATAGATGGCTCGCAGCGCGCAGACCGAGAGCGCATAGAACTCCTGCGCTCCGCCGCGGTAGCACGTGCACAGCGCCGTGCGCCCGGCTCGCTTCTGCTTCTTGGTCTTGAGAGGCACGACGGGACGCACCTCCCCACTTTCGCCGCCTGAGGCGGCCGCGATGGCCCAACCGACGACGGCGAGCACTCCAACGGGGATGATGAACGGGATAGCCATTTGATGTCTCCTAGGGGCATCCGCACCCTGGCGTAGCGGTCTGCATTTCCTTCGTCGCGTCCACGAGCTTTCCCTCGTGACGCACCACGGCGTGATAGTTGCGCCCAGGCGTCGGCTGGCGCACGAGAACGACTCGCGCGTCTCGCTTGCCCTCGAGCTCCCGCATCCGCGCGCAAACCATCGCGGCCACGTCCCCGCACGAGCCGACGCGTTCGACGAGCATCCGCTCCACGCTCACGAAGCCCTGACGGTTGGTCCGGGCCTCGCTTTCGGTCGGCAGCGCATACCGGACGCCGCCGCACTTGGGACAACACGTCGCGTTCGGGTACTTGCGATAGAACCGCTGATTGGCGCGGACCAGGACCTCGAGCACGTCCTCGAGGACCGCACGCGTCTCCCGTTCCGTCTGGGGAGTGAACGTGCATTCGATGACGATGGGCTTCACGGGGCGACCTCCGGGCAAAAGAAAGGGCGCGCAGGGGAGACACTCGACCCCTGCGCGCCCTCGGGCTCCAAGCGACTGACGGGGCGTCGCAGGGACTCAGCCCGAGATGACCTCGATGCCGACGAAGTGACCTCGGAGAATGGCGGGGTTGCCGTCCGCCGTGTCGACGCTGAAGACCATCCCGTTGACGTTGTTGATGGCCGGCAGCCCCGGGACCAGGTTGTGCCCATTGGCGGGGAACGAGAGGTTGGGCAGAATTTGCGCCGTGCCAGCGAAGACGGGGCGCTGGTTGTAGGTCAGGTCCGTGATGACGGTGTTGGCCGTACTGGAGTCGACCCAGTAAATGGGCCAGAACCACTCGTTGGCCTTGAGCTCGTAGGTCCCCGCGGCCGTGAACGCGTTGGTGTACGGCAAGACCTTGCCGCAGAACTTCCGAATCGAGCCGGGTGGGAGACACCCGTCCTGGCAGCCGCCGGGAGGACTTGCACCCCACATGCGGCAGGGCTGGGCTCCGAGCTTGCGAATCTCCGCGAGCATTCCGCCCGCATCGCCGGCGACGGACAGAGCATGCTCTGCGTAACGTTCGCCGTCATCGTCGTCGCCCATGCTGCCGCCGAACGGCTGGCAAGGGTCACAGGAGCCGCCGGCCACGGAGAGGCCGTCGGCGAGGGTCGCTGCGATGGTGAGGAGTTCTTCGGTCTTCATGTTGGTTCGTCCGGTTGAGGGGTTGGAATAGGTGAGAGGGGAGGGGCGACTATTTCGCTGCGTGCTCGGCTGCGAGCTTGTCGATGAATGGGGTTGCGCCCACGCAGGCGAGACCCGTGCCGGCGGCCGCGACGTGACGTCCGCTCTTGCCGCTCAACGGCGAGATGCCGAACAACGCGACGGCTGCCCCACCAAGGAGAAACGCGTCGAACTTGCCCGCCTTGTCCAGAGTCGTTCGCTTGCCCGCAAGGACCATGCGCTGCTGCGCGTAGCGACCAACGGCGAACGAACCGAACTGAGCCCCGGAGACCATCACCTTGTCGGTGGTCTCCTCGGTCTCTTTGCGGATGTTGGCGAGCCGGCTGGACATCGCCTTCCACTTGGAGGCGAGCTGCCCCTTGCTGTACTTGCTGATTGCCTGGCTCGAAAGCATGTCCGGGCGGTCACAGCGGGTTTCTTCGGGGTCAACGGTTTTTCTTGACCAGGCGAAAAACGCATGGAATCGGGCGCCAAATCGATTCTGGAATCGGATTCGCGAATGCTCCAAGACACAGCCACAAGGGCCACCCTGCCGACCCCCCTCCTGGACGCGCTCACCGAGGCGCTCCCAGGCCTCCGTCACGTCCGCCTCCTGAGAGCTCGAGGAGCCAAGGGACACGAGCTCGTCCCGGGAGGCTCGTGGACTCTCCACGGGGAAGACGGCGAGCCCACAGGGCCCGGTGAGGAGCCCGAGGACGACGCTGAGCGCATCGTCGAGGTCGTCATGGCTCACGCGGCCGAGTCGTTCGCCGAAGCCGGCAGCGCAGACCGCCGGCACAAGGTCGAGCTCGTCCGCGTCCTGGCCGATGGTGAGCTCGAGACGAAGTCGATCGGCTTCAAGCTCGAGGAGCACCACGAAGCTCGAGGCGGCTCACCGAAGGAGCGCGCCGAGGCTGCGCTCCTCGGCACCATGACGGACTACATCCGCATGTTGCAGAACCACAGCGTTCGCCTCCTCGGCGAGAACAGCAACGCGATTCGCCAGGTCAGCATGATGATTCCGAAGCTCGTCGAGCTCCGCTTCGACGCCCTCGAGGACCGAGCCGAAGCTCTCCTCGAGCGCGGCGGAGTTGAGAAGTCCGACGAAGACCCCGCGTGGGTTCGGGAGACTGGCGCGACGCTGCGGACGTTCCTGGTCTCGGCCGCGCCGACGCTCGCGAAGAAACTCGGCCTCGAGGAGGACGCCGCGCCGACGGACTCGCTGCGAGGCAAGCTCGCCGAGCTCGGCAAGAGCATCACCAGCGAACAGCGCGACCGCATCGTCTCGGCCGCTGGCGCCCTGCATGCGAGCAAGCTCTTGCAGGCCGGCGAGGCTGCTACCGAGGAGGACGCCGCCGCGTTGTGCCAACAGGTTCTCGATGGGCTTGGGCCGAAGCTCGACGACGTCGCCGAGGTTCTCAACGAAGAGCAGACCAAGCTCCTCGGCGAGGTTTTCGAGCGCATCGAGGCGGTCCTCACCGAGGCCGCGAAGTCCAAGGGCAAGCCTGCGAAGTGAAAAAGGCGCCCCCGTGGGACCATTCCCGCGGGGGCAAGACGCCGCTCATGTGAACCGACAAGCCACCAGGCGTCGTCGGTGTGGTCGACCACCGAGCTCGAGCGTTGCAGTCTTTTTTCAGCCGAACCCAACGGGGACACCGGCGGCGTGCCCGAGCTTGTACGAGACGACGACGGAGCGCGCGGTTGCGACTGCGCCAGCGCGATTGATGGCGTTCCCCTGTCCTCGAGCGGACGACGGCGTGCCGACGGTCGAGCCTCGCCAGAACATCCAGCGCCACCGGTCACCCTCGGGCCACACCGCTATGACGTGGTCGATGTCGCCCGGCTTGCGCTTGATGATGAGCTCCGCGTCTTCGGGGAGCTCGTAGCCCTCGAGGGCGAAGTCCGCGAGCATCCGCAGCCGCTCCGGTTTGATTCGAGCGGCGTTCCGTCGGTCGGATTGGAGCACCGTCTCGAACACGCGCCCGGAGGGGGAGACCGAGGTCGCTGCGTACGCCAGATAGGAATCAGGGAGACCGAAGAGCTCTTGGGTGAGCTCGAACGCGAAGACGCGGACGTTGAGTTCCGGGAGGTCGCGGGCGAGCTCGACGAGCTCGGCGACGGTCTCGAGGCGTCCCGCCCAGTCGGCCGACATGCCGACGTAGAGCGTGCGCGGCTCCCCTCCGTTGCCCTCGATGGCGTCTTGCACCGGGCCGAACTCGGCCGCCTCTCGCAGCACCTGATAGTTCGGCGGCGGCTCGGAGCTCGAGCTCGAGCCGGTCGGGGTCGGGGTCGGAATGGGGACTTGGTCCTCCTCGAGCTCCTCCTGGGTTGGCGCCCCCGTGTCCTCGAGCTCGCCGTCCTCGTCCGCGTCACCGCTCACAGCGGCGACGAACAGTCCTCCAACGATCAACGTAGCAATGACTCCAAGCATCGTTCCTCACTTCAGCGCGACGTATCCAAGGCCCGCCGCGATGGCAGCGAGCCCAAGCCATAGACCGGCGCCGCCGCTGTCGCCGCCAGGCAAGGGGTCATCGAACCCAACCGGGGCCGGGATCGACTTGCGAATCAGCCACGCCTCGAGCTGGCGTTTTCGGCGAGCCCGCTCGAGATAGGTCGGGTCCGCGAAACCGTTGCCGCGCGCAGGTCTCCGCTCGAGGATTCGCTCTCGAAGTCCTGGGTCCGGGACCTCGCCAATCTCCACGGCATCGAACTTTCCGGCCGCGAGAAGGGCCTGGCGCTCAGTCAGAAGGGAGTCGCGGAGAGCCTTGGACGAGCGAAACGCGGGGGCGTCTTTTGAGACCAACGCGTTGAGCGTTGTTTTGACCGCCGCCCGCTGACGCTCCTCGAGCCTTCGCGCGTGTTCGACGGACTTCTTGCCGACGGTCTGCCCGCTGCTCGGTTTCCGGCCGGTGATGCTGACCTCGAGTGTTGCCCTGTCGGTGACCGCAATCCGGTCATGGTGCGCGGCTCCGACTCGAGCGAGGAAAAGCGCGATGTGTCGCCGGCGCGCCTCCTTGCTGAGCTGCGGGAGCCGAGCGTCGTAGTCGCTTCCGTGGACGCGTTGCAGGAACCCGCGCCACTCCACCATGGAGTCCTCGAACGCCTGCCACTCGTCGGCCACTTTCGCCGCGTTGATGTTGAACATCGCGGTTGAGCTCGACTGCCCAGCAACGGCCCACACCGCACGCGCGAGCGCGGAGAGACTCGGAAGCCAGTCACCTCGAGGGAACACGAGGTCGAGCATCACCTCGAGGTTCTTCCCAGCTCGGAGCGCGTCGATGTAGCGAGGCTCTCGCTTACTCGGAACGGTGCAGTCCGATGCAGCGATGCGAGCCTGAACGCCATCGTCCACGTAGGTGAGAGAGCCCGGGGCACAACCGAAGCGCCGCCCGGTTGGCTCGGCGAGTGGTCGCTGGAACTCCCAGCCCCCATCCGCTGCGCGCTCCTCCCAGCCCCCAATCGTTGGGTGTGGACCGTCTGTCCCGTACCCGGGAGGCAAGGCGCCGCCGCCCTCGAGTTCGAGGACCGCGACGGTCTTCGGCAGGAACAGGCGCGTCCACGCGTCTCCATCCTTGAGCATCTCGAGCGCGCGAACCGTCTCGTTCTCGTCCTTCGTTGGCCCCATCTGGTAGAGCGGCGGCCGCTTCTCCCTGTACCCGGCTCCTGCGAAGCGATAGACGAACTCAACCGCGGCGAATATGACCCCCGCGGCCATACCGACAAAGGGTACGCTTCCGAGCGACGTCATCGCGCCGTCGATGATGGAGGCAGCACCGGACGCAAGACGGTCAACGGCGATGTCCGACTGAAACGCGCTCTCACCAACCGCCTTGAGCGCCTGATTCATCGGCCCGGCACCGAGCGAGGCAAAGGCAGCGGAGCCTCCGTTGACCGCGAGCACCTGGGCCGCCTGCCCAAGGGCCACCGCGTCGCGCTGGAGTTTCCTAGCAAAGAGCGGGTCTTGCCTTCGTTCCGTGAGCGGGTCTCCTAGGGGGTCAGCCGCTGCGTTCTCGAGTTCCGCCTCAGTCGGTAGACTCGAAGCGTACTGGAGAGAAAAGGCCGGACCAATCGCGGCCGCACTCACGTCCTCTTTGGCCAGCGTCACCATGCTAGGCTCGCCTCATGCGACGGGTTTTGATTCTCTCCATCGTGCTCGCAGGATGCGACGCTCCGACCTCGGACGGTTGGGGCGACGCGGCGGGCATCGAAGTGTGTCGAGCAGTTGTCGACGAATGCAGCTCGCACTGTGACGAAGCTGTAGAGCGCGGCGACCTGAACTGTTCGAGCGAGCTCTACGACGACTGCTCGCATTCCGTGTTTCAGCGGTCCGGCATCGAGGAGCTCGTCCCGGGGCTTCACGTCCAGCTGACCGATGACGTGGTGATGGGCCGCAAGCCCTCGTGCGCCGATAACTTCGCGTACCTTGCCGCATGGCGTTACGAGGACTGACACCGCTACGCCTCCCACGTGCCCGGGCGCGCCGCACAGGCACGACTCCGGGTCTCATCGTTGCGGAGCTCGGCCGCCTGTCCACGAAGCGACGCGGCTAGCTCTCGCTCCCGTCGAGCGAGCCATCCGGTGCGACGTCGACGGGCATCGGCGCGAGCCTCGAGCACAATCGCGATGGCCTCGAGCTGCACCGCTGCGGCCTCCGGGTTCTCAGCTGCCCACGAGCTCCAGTCGCGAAACGACCGCCCCACGAGACGCGAGACGGTCGAAGCGGCGCCGAGGAGTGCGCGAAGCATGTCTCGGCGCTCCCAGGGATTTTGCATGGCGTCAACCGTCGGTGAGAGTCGACGCCAGGCACCCCCTAGAAGCTGTTTCCGGGCGGTTCATCGGGCGGGGGCGGTAGGTCCGGCGGTTCGCCGGCACCCCCTGACGCCGCCTCGCGCTCGGCGGGGTGGGGCGCTCGAGCTCCGCCGCCCCGACCACGAGGCAGGAACAGGACGGTCCAAGCGACCATCTACACACCGAAGCGACCCACGTTCAATTTTT
>CAZJEK010000103.1:5048-17197 GCA_964545005.1 uncultured Pirellulaceae bacterium | reverse complement strand
TCTGTTTGAGCTGGCCCAGTTACTCGATTGGCGACCGGCTCAGCTGGCCCGCAATTCAAATCAGCAATGGTCCGATTTGATGGCTTTGCTGGACCAGTTTACCGACATTGATCGTCGGCAGATTTTTCATCTGGCGTATGAACGCAACTATCGGCAACAAACACTCGATGCGGTGCATGAGCACTGTCGGCGGGTCATGACTCAAGAATCCAACGCCGGCCAGCGACTGCAAGAATCATTGCCTGATTTTCAGATGGTCAATTGTATTGACGATCGAGAAGAATCCTTGCGGCGACATCTGGAGGAGGTCCACCCGAACTGCGAAACGTTTGGGGCGGCCGGATTTTTCGCGATTCCGATGTACTACCGAGGAGCAGCGGATGCTCATTACACGCCGTTGTGTCCGGTAATCGTCAAGCCTCAGCATTACGTTCGTGAACAGGTGGTGTATTCGCTCAAGGGGCAGGAAGACAAACGCAAGCGAGCCCGTCGGACCATTGGAACCGTCACGCATCGCGTCCACATCGGCAGTCGCACCTTTACGGGCGGCTGGATTGGGACAGTGTTGCTGGGATCGTTGGCCACGTTTCCCCTGGTCGCTCGAATTCTGTTTCCGCGGTTGACGGCACAGGTTCGACAATCGGTAGGCGGGTTTGTCAAACCTCCCGAAGTCACTCAACTGGCACTTCAGCGGGACCCCAAATATCCGCCCGGACCGGAGCCGGAACAGCAGGGGTTTACGCTGGATGAAATGGCCGACATTGTCGAGCGATTGTTGTTGGACATCGGGTTGACCAAGCGGTTCGCACGATTGTTTTTTGTCTGCGGCCACGGCTCGGCGAGCCTGAACAACCCACATGAGGCGGCCTATGACTGTGGGGCTTGCGCCGGCGCCCGCGGTGGTCCCAATGCCCGGGCGTTTGCTCAAATGGCCAACAATTCGGAGGTGCGAAAACGACTTGCCGAGCGTGGTTTGAAGATTCCCGACGAAACTCTGTTCGTGGGTTGTTACCACAATACTTGCGATGACAAAGTCGACTACTACGATCTGGATCGAATCCCTCCGTCGCATCGTGAGGAATTTGAAGCGGCGGTCGACGCCATCGATGAAGCGCGTCGACGCGATGCTCACGAGCGTTGCCGTCGGTTTGAATCCGCACCGCTTTCGTTGACATTTGACGAGGCTTTGCGGCACGTCGAATCGAGGTCGGAGGATCTGTCCCAGGTCCGACCTGAGTGTGGCCACGCCACCAACGCGTTGTGCTTTGTTGGAGATCGAAAATGGAGCCGAGGACTGTTCCTCGATCGGCGAGCGTTCCTGCAATCGTACGACCCCGAGCAGGATGGCCCCGAGACACCGATCCTGGAGCGAATCCTGCAAGCGGTGATTCCCGTCTGTGCCGGGATCAATCTCGAGTACTACTTCTCCTTCGTCGATCGGGAAGGCTACGGATGTGGCACCAAGTTGCCCCACAACATTACCTCATTGATTGGCGTCATGAATGGAGCCGGCAGTGACCTGTTACCGGGGTTGCCCTGGCAGATGGTGGAAATTCATGAACCGATTCGGTTGCTGTTCGTGATTGAGTCGACGCCCGCGGCCCTCCAGCGGATCATGGACAACAATGAGGGAATTCGAAAACTATGTGCCGGGAACTGGGTTCAACTGGCCGTGCTGGATTCTGCGACGGCCGCCATCCAGATTTATCGAAACGGCCAGTTTGAACCCTTTCAACCTACAGGATCGGAGCTCAAAGTGGCCCCGGATTCGGTCAGTTGGTATCGCGGCTGGCGGGCAAACCTCGGGTTTGCCAGTATCGGCTGGAAAGGCGAACCATCGGTATGACAACAGCCACTTTGTATTTCATTCTGGGTGTTACCGCGGTGATTTGTCCGCTGCTGTTATTGGCAGCCCTGGGGATACCATCGTTGCTATTGGGACGCCCCGTTTCGGAAAAAACGACCGCGCGACTGATTTATCAGTTTGTCTGGATTGGCCTGTTGTCTTCGGTGGCCATCCTGATATTGATGCTGATCACCGGTGACCGCCATGTGCCGATCGAGTTGGGCCATTGGATCGAACTGCCAGAACAGCATTTTCACTTTCATTTGAAATTCGTCTTTGACCGATTGAGTGTGCCGTTTGTCATTCTGACGTTTGTTTTGTGTGGCACGATCGGCGCGTTCACCAGCCGATATCTGCATCGTGAGCCAGGTTATGGACGGTTTTACATTGCTTATTCGTTGTTCATTCTGGGAATGGTGTTTGCGACGTTGGCGGGTACGATCGAAGTTCTGTTCTTTGGTTGGGAACTGGTCGGAATTTCATCCGCGCTGCTGATTGCTTTTTTTCACGAGCGAAAGAACCCGGTCAAAAGTGGATTTTTAGCCTGGACGGTCTACCGGATTGCCGACGCGGCGTTTTTGATTGCGGCCGTACTGTTGCATCACCTGACCGGGGCTGGTGACCTGTCTGAATTGATGGGGGCGGGCGCCTGGCCGGATGGTGTATCGGCGATTTCGACACAGCAGGCGATCCCGGTTGGGCTGCTGCTGATCGTTGCCGCTGCCGGCAAGTCGGCGCTGGTGCCATTTTCCAACTGGTTGCCCAGGGCCATGGAAGGGCCGACATCCTCCAGCGCGGTGTTTTATGGCGCGTTGTCGGTGCACCTGGGCGCATTTTTGTTGCTGCGAGTCAGCCCGATCCTGGAGCAGTCCATCTGGTTGTCGGGCACCGTTGTGGTCCTTGGGTTGGTTACGGCGATCTATGCGACGCTGGCGGGACGAGTCCAGGCGGATATCAAAAATTCGTTGGCATTCGCTTCGTTGACACAAGTCGGGATCATTGTGGTCGAAATCGGTTTCGGCCTGCGTTACTTCGCGCTGATCCATATTCTGGGGCATGCCACCTTGCGGACACTTCAATTGCTCCGTGCCCCGACGCTGCTGCATGACTATCACGTGCTGGAAAATGCGCTCGACGGTGATTTGCCATCCGCATCGGGCAGTTGGTTGGACAGGAATTTGTCACCTGACTGGAACCAGCGTTTGTACCGCCTGGCCATTCAGCGGGGATACTGGAATGAATTCTTGAATCGACTGGTCGTGATCCCAGTCACGAGCAGTTTCCGCTATTTCGATACCCTCGAACAACGCTGGACGCGCTGGTTGGCCGGCGATGCTGAGCGGCAGCCGGTTGAGTCGGACCTGAGTTCGACCCCCGAAAGGATGGAGGGCTGAGCATGCTGGAATTGCATCTACCCTGGTTGGAATTGACAATCATCACACCCTTGATTGGGGTGGTGATTGCCAGTCTGTTGCCAACTGCCGAACAGCGTCGACGTGTGGCGATCAGTTGCAGTGGTTTGGCGCTGCTGTTTGCTATCGGTGCCTGGGAGGATTTCAATACTCTGAAGGTTTTTGAGGCACACGATCGTTGGGACCTGGTGGCCAATCTGTTTGGCCCAGATTTTCTGGTCATCGACGAATTTGGAGCCCCCCTGATTACCTTGACGGCGTTGTTGTTCTTCCTGGTTTCATTGGGAACACTGCGAACCAAAGTCGAACGATTTCCGTTCAAGTTAAACCTGGTTTCTGAAAGTCTGATGCTGGCTACGCTGGCCTGTCGCAGTCCGTGGGCGATTATCGTGTTGATGGCTCTGCAGACGTTACCAGTGATTTGGGAAATCCAACATCGTGGACGTTCGGCTCGCGCCGTCATGATTCACATGGTGGCGTTCATCGTGCTGATTAGCGCCGGATGGATCCTGGTTTCGAGCAGCCCGGTGGACAACCCGTCGATTCTCGGCGTGTCGTTGCTGACATTGGCAATCCTGATTCGCAGCGGCTGTGCTCCCTTGCATGGCTGGATGACGGACATGTTTGAAAAGGCGACGCTTGGTTCCGCACTATTGTTTGTGGCGCCGATGATTGGGGCCTATGCCGCTGTCAGATTACTGCTGCCGATTGCTCCCGATTGGGCGTTGCAAACGGTTGCCCTCGCATCCTTGTTTACTGCGGTTTACGCCGGTGGAATGGCGCTGGTTCAGGATGATGCGCGTCGATTTTTCTGCAACCTGGTTTTGAGCAACGGCTCGTTGGTGTTGGTTGGCCTGGAAGTCGTGACACCGATTGGATTGACGGGTGCGTTGAGCACCTGGTTGGCCGTTTGCTTGTCGTTGACCGGGTTTGGTTTGACCCTGCGGGCGATCGAGTCGCGAGTTGGCCGCAAGTCGTTGCAAGAGTTTCACGGTTTGTATGCCTCGATGCCGATCCTGGCCAGTTTCTTTTTGCTGACCGGATTAGCGACCGTCGGTTTTCCCGGTACAGTCGGGTTTGCTGGGGTTGAGTTGATCATTGAAGGCGCGGTGACCACGTTTCCCTATGTCGGGATGGCAGTCGTTGTCGCCACGGCCTTGAATGGAATCGCGATCATGCGGGCCTACTTTCGACTGTTCACGGGAGTGCGATTTCAATCCAACTTTTCGATGGAAGCTCGGTGGCCAGAGCGAGTTGCGGTACTGGTCATCAGCTTTTTGATCATCGCCGGTGGGGTCTGGCCTCAACCGGGCGTCCAATCACGTTACCACGCCGCCAACGAAATCATGGCCCGGCGATCCAGCGCGGCGCGGGCCATGCTGGGCCCCCCCATTCAATCGACTGCCCAGGTCGCGAGCGATTCTTCCGCGTCTGCCGAGCAATCTACTGGATCCACAGAATGAACAAGACAGAAGAAAAAATGCTGGACGGACAAGCCGTCGAAATACCGGTTGGAAATCTGGAAGGCTTTGCGAAATACTTTCGATACGATTTCGTGTCGGGGTTTTTGGTTTTTCTGATTGCCCTGCCGCTCTGCCTGGGAATTTCCCTGGCTTGTGGATATCCGGCGATCGCCGGGATTTTCACGGCGATCGTGGGCGCCGTTTTATCGACGTTCATCAGCAATTCGGAATTGACGATCAAAGGCCCGGCTGCTGGTCTGATCGTGATCGCGATTGGCTGTATCGAATCGTTTGGAGGTGACGGTGCGACCGGTGGGTTTACGGAAATTGACATGAGCGCCTACCGGTTGGCGTTGGCTGTCGGCGTTGGGGCAGCGGTACTGCAAATCCTGTTCGGGCTGTTTAAAGGCGGAATCCTGGGTGAGTTCTTTCCCCTGGCAGCAGTCCACGGCATGCTGGCAGCGATTGGCGTGATCATCATGGTCAAGCAGCTGCCGGTTGCGTTGGGCGTGGAAGCCAAGGGGGAAGTGCTGGAGATGGTCCAGGAAATCCCCCACTATTTTTCGGAACTGAATCCCGAGATCGCTTTGATTGGGCTGGTTGGGGTCGCGATCATGTTTTTATGGCCGCTGGTTCAGAGCAAGTTCAAGTTCCTCAAGTCGTTGCCTTCGCCGTTGATCGTGTTGATCGCGACGGTACCCATGGGAATGTACTTTGACCTGTTGCACGAACACGGTTACGAGTTCAACGGTCACCACTACAAAGTTGGTGAGTCTTTTCTGGTCCAGATGCCTGACCGCGTGTTTGGCATGTTCGCATTTTTGACGTTGCCGGATTTCAATGCGTATTCGCCCCAACATCTGGGGAACTCATTGGTTTGGGTGATGATGTTTTTCATCATTGGAACCTTGGAATCCATTTTGTCTGCCAAAGCGGTGGACGTGATCGACCCTTGGGAGCGAAAAACCGACCTCAACCGGGACACGATCGCGGTGGGTGTTGGAAACCTGGTTTCGTCCCTGGTTGGTGGGTTGCCAATGATTTCCGAAATCGTGCGTAGCAAGGCAAACATCGACAATGGAGCCCGGACTCGATTTGCTGACATGTGGCACGGTTTGTTTCTGCTCGCTTGTGTCGCCTTGTTGCCAATGTGGCTGCACCGGATCCCGTTGGCGGCGCTGGCAGCGATGCTGATTTACACCGGCTTTCGCTTGACCCACCCGGCTGAATTCGTGCACACCTATCGAACGGGGCCCGAACAATTAATCATCTTTGTCGCCACGCTGGTCGGGGTACTGGCCACGGACCTGCTGATCGGGATCGCGATTGGCATTGGTTTTAAAATCGCGATTCACTTGATCAATGGAGTGCCGATCACGTCCCTGTTCAAGCCGTACCTGGATGTGGAAATCAAAGACGATCAAACCGTCAATGTGGTGGCTCATAAATCAGCGGTGTTCAGTAACTGGATTCTATTCCGCAGCCGATTGGTCAAAGTCGGCATCAACGAACGTCGCAACGTTCGATTGGATATGTCCGATACGAAACTTGTCGATCACAGCGTGATGGAAAAACTGAGTGAGTTGGAACGAGATTTTTCCGACGCCAATCTTGAACTTTCCATTGTCGGATTGGAAAGTCACCGGCATCTATCGGAGCACAAATTCGCCGCTCGAAAACAGTCGATGGAAAAACTGCGGTTGCTGACAATTATTGTACCGGTCGAAGTTGGTGAGCAGGTTTGCCGCCAGATGATCGACCTGGGAGCGTCGGGGTACACGACGATGGAGGTCAACGGCGTTGGCCGACATCAGATCCACGATGCCGGCAATCAGCTGCCTGTTCCCCGAGCGATGTTGAAAATAGAGACCATCGTGCCGCGGCAGATTGGCGATCTGATTTTCGATTACTGCCGTGAGGAGATTGCTCCCTTCCATCCCAACTCGATGTGCACCGAACAGGTGGATGTGTTGAAAAAAGAGGCTTTCGTTCCGCAAGCTTCGGAATTAACCGGTGCGTGAGTCGCGGGAATGTCCTCTGGGAAGCCAGTGGAACCGTTAACGCGAGTCGACGGTTGCTTGAATCAAAAGGCACGGCGTTCGGCCGCCGGTATTGCGGTTTAACGTCCGTTGGAACACGCTCACCAAACTTGAACTTAAACTCGAACTTAAGCTTAAACTCGTTCACAGCTATTTGCCGCTGGCCAGCTCACCAGCATCGCCAAACGCGCACACCTGTCGTGAAGCCGGTAGGACCGTTAACTCGAGTCGACGATTGCTTGAATCAAAATGCATTGCGCTCTGCCACCGGTGTTGCGGATAAACGTCCGTTGGAACGACGGTGCGATTCTGTTAAATCACAACCATCCATCCAATAAAAAATGCATCCGGGAATCCCGGATGCATTTCTTCAGAGAACAGCTGCCCGCTGCACGATTGCCGGACGTCGTGACTCTTGCGAGCCGACGTTCGCCAATTTCTAAGCTTTGATCTCTTCGGCGCTGATCATGCCATTGGCCAACCAGCCTTCGACTTCCACACTGTCGCCGTTACCAAAGCTGGTCTCCAGTTCGGCACTGCTGAAGTCAACAGTGAAGCCCAGGATTTCGAACGTTTGGTTTTGTGTGTCAAGATTTGACACGGTTCCTCGGAGTTCCACATTTTCGTCGCGATCGTCAGGTGTTTCCGCTTGAACTTCGCGAGCGTTAAGGACGGTGCCGTAGGTGCCTTCGGCTTTGAAGTACGAGCCGTTGGACAGGTTGCCCTGCAGTTGTGCACCGCTGTAGTTTACCGTGATTCCGAGCAGCGAAAACGTCTTGGCGTTGGTGTCCAGATTGCTGATCAAACCTCGCAGTTCCAGCTCTCCATTGCCTCGGTCGCCCCCGTTGTCGTCACCACCGTTGTCGTCACCACCGCCACCGCCGTTGTTGGAATCTGAATAGACCTCAACCTTGGCCGCTGCGATTTGACCATTGCTGTTCAAGTTGCCTTTGACTTCCACACTTACCGAGTCGCTTAATTGGCCTTCGACACGGGCATTGCTATAGCTAACCTGGAATCCAAAGAATTCGAAAGTCTGGTTGGCCGTGTCCAGGTTAGCGACCGTTCCGCGGGCTTCAAAGTTTTGATTGGAGTTGTCTTCACGTTCCACTTCTTTGGCCAGCAACGTGGCCCCATCGTAGGAGCCTTCCGCTTTGACAATATTTCCGTTGGCGATGGAACCTTCTACGTAGGCGACCGAATAGTCAACCGTGACGCCCATTAACTGAAACGTCTTGGCGTTGGTATCCAGGTTGGTAATGGCAGCACGGATTTCGAAGTCATCGTTACTGCTGAAGTCATCAGAATCGTCGTAGACGTCGTCCGAATCATCGGAGAAATAGTCATCGTTACCATGGCCGCCTTTCATGTGATCTGAATCGCGACCGCCATCCAGGTCATCGTTGCCATCTTCGCCATCCATCCAGTCCGATCCGTCCTGGCCAAACAGCCGATCGCGTCCATCGCCACCTCGCAGGATATCGTTGCCGGATCCGGCCAGCATCCGGTCGCGGCCACGTCCACCGTTTAGGTAATCGTCATCGTCATGGCCATACATTTCGTCATTTCCATCTTCGCCGACCAGCGAATCCTTGCCCTGGTTGCCGACCAGCAAGTCATCGTCCTCGCCTCCGAAGATCATGTCGTCACCCCAGCTACCGAACATCCGGTCCAGTCCAGCATTACCCTGCATGTGGTCAGAGCCGTTGTCGCCGAACATGTCGTCGTTGCCGAGTCCACCGACCAGGCGGTCGTCGTCATCCCCACCGTGCAGCGAATCGTCGTCGTCACCGCCCCAGATTCGATCGCGGCCGCGTTCGCCGCGAATGCTGTCTTTACCCTTTTGTCCGACCAGTGTGTCGTCATCATCGCCGCCGGACATAAAGTCGTCACCGTCGAGCCCGTACAGGATGTCGTTCCCGGCTTGACCATAGATCGAGTCGTTGCCCAAGCCACCAATGATACGGTCGTCATCACCGCCACCGATCAGCTGGTTGGCTCCGTTGTTACCGAGAATAAAGTCCTTGCCATCGTCACCGGAAACGAAATCGTCACCGTTGCGTGCAAAAATTCGATCGTCATCGGCACCGCCCAGTAATCGGTCGTTTCCGAAACCTCCAATGATGGTATCGTTGCCAGCCTGTCCATAAACGCGGCTGGGCAAATTGGTGTTATTACGGAACCAGTCATCTCCTCCGCCAGCGCGGAAGAATACTTCGGTCAGCTCGCTGCGGTTGAATTCTGCGGATTCCTGTCCGTGATAAACGACTTGGACTTTGGAACCAGTTTGAAAAACCTGAACCTGGTCAACTCCATCGGTTCCCTGCACCGTGGCGACACCAGTCGCGGCATCAAATGTGATTCCGGCCAGCAAGCGTCGATCTTCCAGGCTTGAGAACTCGAATTGGCTCGATTGACGTGATTTTTGTTTCCGACGGCGTTTCATGGATAAGCTCCAGTAATATGATCTATCTGATTGGTCGCAAGGTTTGAACGATGGTCCTGACAGGGAGAGCAGGTTTCTTCGGTCCTGACCGCCGAAAAAACTGAAAACTCGGCGATTTATGTCGGTGGCGGCAGGGCCTGCCTCGAAACCAGAAAAAAAGCAAAAAAAATGGCGGTTTGTGCAGCCCAGTCCTGCTCTTCTAGTACACGGCGCTGAAATTTCCTGACTATTGCCCAATTGGAAGCTCAGCGATAATAGTTATTGCCAGAACAAGAGATCATCATGCTGGTGGCCAGAAACCCGGTGGAGAGTGCTCTATTGCCAATTCGCAACGCGACAGACCGAACTTTGCTGCGCCGGTTCCGCGATGGCGAACAGGACGCTGCTTCTGAGCTTTATCTCCGCTACGCCAAGCGATTGCAGGCGTTGGCCGACAAACAAACGGCGGGGGAATTGGCAGTTCGCCAAGGAGCGGACGACATTATTCAGTCGGTTTTCCGCACGTTTTTCCGAAGGGCTGCGGTCGGTCAGTATGACGTCGTCGATGGTGATGGTTTGTGGCGATTATTTCTGGTGATTGCGCTGAACAAAATTCGCAATGCAGCCGAGTTTCACCGGGCGAAAAAACGCGACGTCCGACGGACCAAGTCGGCCAATCCAGAACTGTTAAACGCGCTGAGCAACCGCAGCGATGATGAGCACATTGCGTTAACGGTGCTGCAGATGACCGTTGACGAAGTGTTGCAGCGGTTGCCGGAGAATAATCGTCGGCTGATACAGCTTCGAATTGAAGGGCACTCGGTTGGAGAAATTGCGGAACAGACCAACCGGGCACAGCGCACTGTAGAGCGTGTGCTGCAGAAGTTCCGCGAGCTGCTGATGTCCGAGATTGATGGTGAATTTGAGGCCTAGCGTGGAGCCTAACGATCAACTGGAGCAGCAAACCGCCGCCTTTGAAGCCGCCTGGGCTGAACATGGTGTTGCGGACATCGCCAATTTCGTTGATCCAGCGACCACCGATCTGGAGACGTTGTGCGAACTGATTCGATTGGACTTGGAGTTCCGTTGGCGGCAAGGCGAGACACCGGTTGTCGAATCCTACCTGAAACGATTTTCCCGTTACACGTTTCCATCCACGCAAATTGCCGAACTGGCTTTCGAAGAATATCGCCTGCGTCATCAGGCCGGGGCAGGAATTGCACCGGCTGAGTTTGCCAAACGGCTGAATATCAATACGCAACACTGGCCGGTCTGGGCCAAAGATTCGGTCAGCGACTCGTCCGTGTCAGGTCTCCCCGAGGTCGGGGATGAGTTTCATGGATTCGAATTGGTCGGTGTTTTGGGGCAAGGCGCGTTTGGTTCCGTTTTTCTGGCTCGCGAGCTGCAACTTTCCCATCGGCTGGTTGCCTTGAAAGTAACCGAGGTTTCCGATCTGGAACCGCAAAGCCTGGCCCGATTACAGCACACCAATATTATCCCAATTTATTCGCTGCAGGCTGATGAGCGATTGCAGTCGATTTGCATGCCGTTTCTGGGTGTCGCCACGTTGCGCGATTTTACCGGCCAGGCCAGACGCTCGGAAACCGGATCCATCTCGGGCAGAGCATTGATCAGTACGATTGTTGGGAAACGGGCCAGTACCATTGTCGATTCTGTCCCCCAGCATCAAACGGAACGAGTCGCGTCGGAATTGAAAGCCGTTGAACTGCCGTCACGCCCCAGCGACCTGGATGGCCTGGGATTTCAGCAGACGGTGTTATGGTTGTCGGCTCAAATCGTTGACGGACTGAGCTACGCTCACGGCCGTGGAATCATTCACGGTGACCTGAAACCGGGAAACGTTTTGATCAGCGACGATGGTCATCCGCTCATTCTTGACTTTCACCTGGCTCGCAATTCCGACCAACAACAGGCTGCTGCTTCGTTGGTCGGTGGAACGCTGCCTTACATGTCCAGCAAACATTTGAATTCCCTGATCGCGGAAACGAAACTGGATGCCAGTTGCGATCTGTTTTCGCTGGGCGCGGTGATGTATGAAGCGTTGTCTGGAAAGCTGCCGTACGAGACGCTGGGATCGGATGATCGGGCGATTGAGCAAATGATGGAGCAACGTTCGAAAGCTCCGGTTCCTCTCCGATCGTTGGCCCCCTGGGTCTCGCGCGATGTTGAATCGATCGTCCATCGCTGCCTGGCCGCCGATGGTCGTGGTTATGCGACAGCGGCCCAGTTGCACCAGGATCTTACTTGCCAGCTGAATGATTTGCCGTTGGTCTTCGCAGCCAATCGATCGATTCGCGAACGTGTCGCCAAGTGGGCTCGTCGCCATCCAAGATTAACTTCAACCGCATCGGTCGGAGTCGTGGCGACGCTGCTGTTGATCACGGTAGTCGCGATTGCCTGGTCAGCGTTGACTGGGGCGGCCGAATCCGTTGCGATCAATCAGAGTCGTGATTTCGTCCAATCCATCGAAGCCGCGCGAGCCCCCTTGTTTGTAACCGACGAGAATATCCTGGTTCCGATGGAACAACTCCAGCGACTCGATCAGCTGTTGGATGATCGCATCGGAGAGAATGTCGGGCAGTATCGTGAACACTTGAATGACTTGCCCGCTGCGATTCGCGAGACGGAACTGAATGAGCTGAGGTATGGAGCGTATTGGGTTGCCTTTCAAAAATACAAACAAGCCAAGGGGTTAGCCGGGGCCGAACGAATGCAGTTGCAGCAACAGGCACTGGACCGACTGGCTGACGTCAGCCAGCTGCGGGATACGCCGGCCAATCCGGCGATCACGAAGTTGATGCACGAGATCGAAATGGATCTTGATCCTGCCAAACAGCATGAATCGCCGCCCGATCTGCCGCTGGAACTGATGACGTTGAAAGACCAGATGCTGCGGGCGGTTGATCTGTTTCGCGATGGCGACCCAGCGGAAGCTTTGGCAGC
>CAZJEK010000103.1:0-5038 GCA_964545005.1 uncultured Pirellulaceae bacterium | reverse complement strand
CCGGAATCCCCAAGCGTGGGTGCTGCTGGGCCAAAACCTTGTCAAGCAGGACCAGCTTGAAAAAGCTGAATTGTGTTTCTCGACGGCCCTGAATCTGGACCCGGATTTTCCCTGGGCTCATTTTCAACGCGGATCGTGCCTGTTGCAGGGAGATCAACCCGAGCGGGCGTTAGTGGATTTTGACCGCTCATTGGAGTTGCTTCCCAAACAACCTGTCGTCCATTTAAACCGCGCTTTGGCATACATTGGAACACGGCAGTGGCAGTCGGCTTTGGCTGATCTTGATCAAGCGATCAAGCTGGGAGCACGGCAGACGCGAGCCCATTACTTACGGCTGGCCGATCAGGCGTTGGACCAGTTTATTAATCTGGAACCGGTCGATGAAACAAGCTGGATTTCGCGAGGTCTGGCTCAAGCCAAACTCGATCGCCCGGAACAGGCACTGGCTGATTTTCAGTCAGCGCTGGAAATCAATTCAGATTCTGTCGAATCGTACCAGAATATCGCCACGGTGTATGCCGAACTGCTGGACCAGCCGCTGCCAGCGATCGATGCCATGTCACGAGTGATTGAGTTGCGGCCAACCGATCCGGTTGCGATTGTGACCAGAGGTGTCCTGTATGCCCGGACGGGGAATTTTGATTTGGCGAGAAAAGATGCGATGGAAGTTCTGAAGCAGGGGCCTTCGGCAGATCTTTATTTTCGGGCTGCCGGTGTATTTGCCCTGGGCGCCGACCAGAATCAAAGAAATCGCTTGATTGCGATGGACTTGTTGAGCAAAGCCTCGCTGATGGATCCCCGCCTGGTGATCAGTCGAATCAAGTCTGATTCCGATTTGGACCAGATTCGCGACACCCCCGAATTCAAACAACTTGTCGAACAATTGACGGCATTAGCTCTCAAAAAAGCAACATCAAAGTAGGTTGTCAGTTAGATGCACCCACGGTCACGCAAACATCGATCGTCAACTCATCAATACCAGGTATTGGAATCCCGGCAATTACTGGCGGGAATCACTTTTGACTCGGGTACCGGAATCATCACGGTGGAAGGTACCTCCGGTGACGATCAGGTGATCGTTGATCTGGATTCCGCGACTCTGGTTTCTGTTGAACTGGTCGGCGTCGATTTCCAGACGTTCGATTTGACTGCTGCAACCCAGGTGACTTTTGACGCATTTGGAGGCGACGATGAATTTGACAATCGAACGTCATTGCCCTCTGAGGTAAACGCAGGCGCGGGTGACGATACGATTCAAGGTGGTTCCGGTCGCGATCTTGTGCGGGGCGGCAGTGGACGGGATACCATTCGCGGTGGTGCCGGCAACGATCAGCTGGACGGAGGTACCGAAGACGATCAGCTGTTTGGCGAAGCTGGCGACGATTTACTAATTGGCTTCGACGGAGATGATTTCATCCAGGGCGGTACAGGAAATGATACCGCGATCGGGGGTGCCGGGGCCGATCAGATTCGTGGCGACCAGGGACTGGATCAAATCTACGGCAATGACGGCGACGATCAATTATGGGGCGGCGATGACGCTGACCGGATCGCCGGCCAGGCAGGAGACGACCGCATCTATGGCGACGATGGTGATGATTTCCTCTATGGAAACGATGGGCTGGATGTTCTGGTTGGCCTCTTGGGCAACGATACGCTGGTCGGCGGAAACGATGATGACATATTGTTTGGGAACGAAGGAAACGATTTTCTGTACGGCAACCTGGGGAATGACTGGATTTCCGGCGACGC
The DNA here is from genome assembly GCA_964545005.1 of uncultured Pirellulaceae bacterium. Taxonomy (GTDB): domain Bacteria; phylum Planctomycetota; class Planctomycetia; order Pirellulales; family Pirellulaceae; genus Mariniblastus. The sequence continues at coordinate 3,286 of CAZJEK010000103.1, read as the reverse complement.
GGGCGATGATCTGATCGATGGCGACCACGGGGAAGACCGAGCTCTCGGCGGTGCTGGAAATGACCGGATCTGGGGTGGCGAGGACGATGATCGCCTTGACGGAAACGGTGGTGACGATCTGCTGCTGGGAGAAACTGGAGCCGACAAGTTGTTCGGGGGCACGGGAGCAGACCGACTGTTTGGGCACGAACATGATGACCTGTTAAACGGCGGAGTGGGAGAAGACCGGCTGATCGGTAACGAGGGCAATGATCTATTATTCGGTGACGATGATGCTGACCGGTTGTTTGGTAGCGCTGGCGATGATTTTCTTTCCGGAGGCGCGGGCCCGGATGGCTTATTCGGCAACGATGGTGATGACACGTTGTTCGGCGGTGACGACGATGACTTTCTGATGGGACACCTGGGAGATGATTACATACGCGGCGATGCCGGTGACGATACCGCCTACGGCGGCGATGGTCGTGATGCGCTGATCGGCAACGAAGATGATGACCGTTTGTTCGGTCAAAACGATGACGATTTTATTCGCGGCGACGCTGGTCGAGATATCCTGGTGGGCGCTGCGGGGATCGATCGGCTGGATGGTGGCCTGGATGACGATGATATCTATTCTTCGTCCGAGGATATTGTTTCGCGCGATGATGACGATACCGATGAAGACGAGGATCACTATCGTCGGGTTGCTGGCCGACCCTTTGGGCTTTCCAACCGGTTGACGGTGAGTTTTGCGCCCGACGGTACATCGATCTTTGATGATGCCAGTGCGCTGTTCAGTTCGTTTACATCGACGCTTTCGGTCCAGCAAATTCAAGATTCGGTGCTGGACGCGTTTAACATGTGGGCCACCAACGGTAATCTTGATGTCGGATTGGTTGCCGATTCCGGCGATCCATTCGGTACCGCCGGCAAGGCATTTGGGGATTCTCGATTCGGTGATGTTCGGGTTGGGGCCATCCCGTTGCCAGGCGATGTGAATGCGATCGCGTTGGGGCAAGGTGATTTTGTCGCCGGCACCTGGGCAGGAGATATTTTGTTCAACAGCAATGCTCAATTTGATGATGTCGAAGATTTTTTCGCGGTCGCATTGCATGAAGTCGGTCATGTCCTGGGCATGGAACACACCAGTGATCTCCAATCAGTGATGCACCGATACTCGAACCGAACGACCTTGCATCAAGTCAACGTGGATGAATTCCGGTCACTGTACGGGACTCGATCGCTGGACCGACACGATGACGATGACGGGATCAGCAATAACGATTCTCCAGAAGAAGCGACGAAACTGGAATTCATAGACGATGATGTCATCGAAGGTGAGATTCCAGCAATAGCCTTCGGCGACATCTCAACCGGGACTGATCAAGACTATTTCCGCGTCGATATTCCTGGAGATTATGCTGGTCCCGTCTCGTTTCAAATTACATCGGAGACGATCAGTCAATTGGCATTTCGGGTCAGTCTGCTGGATGCGACAGGACAGGTTTTGGATCAGCTCCAAACCAGCTCCTCGCGTGGCGACACGCTAAGTTTCGAAGTCAGCAACGTGGCCAACGCCCGGCGATTCCTGCGAGTGGAGTCATTGGATGGTCAGTCGGTCGGGAGTTTTGGCATCGCGGCCAGTCTGGTCGATCGGAGTCGCTTCAATCAGGCCGAAATACTCGGCGTGTTGCAGGAGCGGCAGTATTTCAATTATGATCCGGAAGACCTGGCGGAATACCTGGTTGATCCGGAAAATTTTCTGCACAACGATGACAATCATAGCGACGATGTGTTTGCCAACGCCGTCGATCTGGTTACCGATGACGGGTTTGAGCTGAACTCGCGATTCGAATACCGAGCCAGTCTGGCCGATGCGACAGACGTTGATATCTATCGGTTTGAAACTGCTGAAAATGTGCCGGGAGCAACTGCGCTAAATCTCTCGGTTCGCACCATGGAACCATTGGGGATGACACCGGCCCTGCAGTTGTTCGATGAAAATGGACAACCGTTGGAGACTCAGATCGCAGTCAACGGGCATGGGGAAATGTCGATTCAATTGGCTGGTTTTGAGCAGGGGAAAGAATACTACGTCGCCGTTGCTACGGACTCGTTGCTGGCGTTCCGGGACGGAAACTACGAACTGGTCGTTTCGTATTCCTCGGAGCCATTGAATTTTGATCAACTGGCGACCGGGCAGCTGACCGGTACCACAAAACAATATCATTCTCTTCACGTTGCCGAGTCGCAAATGTTTCAGTTTGCGTTTGAGGCTGACGCTTTGGCCAATGGTCAGCAGCCGATTCTATGGGCGACGATTTATGATGAAGCTGGTCAGGCGGTTTACCAGACTGCGACCCGAGCCGGTGAGCGTCGGACAGCCAACACGACATTGTTGCCGCCCGGTAGCTACACGATTGAAATTGAAAAGGCTAACTTGAATGATGTTTCAGTGCTGAACTATCAGTTTCTCGGTATCGGAGTCGGCGATGGACAAGGGCCAAAGTTTACCGACCCCAGTGACAGCCCGTTTGAGCAAAATGGTGACGGGCAGTATCAGTTTCCCGACGACGTCGTGAGCATTGACACGTTTGTTGTCGTTGACGGTATCTCCAGCAATCAGAGCGACCCACCGGCTGATCGTCCACCGACCAATCTGTTTTTGTGGTATTGGGGGATTTGATTTTTACGCCAGGGCGGTCATGAAGGTAGCAGCGGTCGCCGTTGCTTGCGCGATTTGAACCAGTGGGTGGCCGGAGGTAAGTGCTCTCCGTTGGGAGCGTGTCGTGCCAACTTCCGCGGAGGGGCCGACATTTTTCGTGCAGCCGGTTAACGCGAAGGTTGAATTGTCAATTGGCTCGTTTTCTGCAAATCGCATTTTGTTGATCATGTTAATCTTGTCTATCCTGTCCCTTTTTTTCGGACCCTTTCTCGCAATGGACAGCGACGTAAGATTCACGTAGAAGTTTGACAGGATGTTCAGGATCAACAAGATTGTCGAGATGCTTCCTGCTGGTCGATCCCTGAGATTTCGTAACGGGTGATCGAAAAACGTTCTCGGAGAGGCTGTCATTTTTTGTCCAGCCGATATGGGCGTGCCCCGGACAGTAGCCGGTTGAAGCGAAAGTTTCGGCCGGTCGGTGGCTAGTGCAGCGTCTAACTTAAAAATTGGGGTTGGCGAGTCAATCTTGCTCGAAAAACCAATCGCTAAATTGAAGTGCCCACCCCAAAATCAATACTTGACGCGGCACTAGGGAGCGTGGACATTCAATATTGTACTGAAAGTCGTTTTTGCCGAGGATTT
>CAZJEK010000102.1:14558-17343 GCA_964545005.1 uncultured Pirellulaceae bacterium | reverse complement strand
CACCCGTCCGTTCCTTCGATCAGCACCGTTGCGTCTGAGACTTTGAGCGGATCAAGTGGAGACCGGAATGAAGTTACCCATCGTCGATCCTGATGAAGCCAGGAAAGCCTGTGTCCGCCTGGAAACCCTGCGGGGAACCGTTGAGCCAACTCCAGCTGGCAAAACACCTTTGCCGATGACGATGCAGGAGGCGTTGGATCGAGGCTGGGACGAGCTGGACGTCGTGTTCGTAACCGGTGATGCCTACATCGACCATCCCAGTTTCGCGATGGCCATTTTGGGACGGACCCTGGAAGCGGCTGGTTTTCGGGTCGGCATCGTATCTCAGCCGGATTGGCAGTCGTGCGAGGACTGGAAACGGTTTGGCCGGCCGCGATTGTTTTTCGGCATCAGTGCCGGCAATATGGACAGCATGATCAATCACTACACGGCTAACCGTAAGGTCCGAAATAGTGATGCTTACTCGCCCGGCGGACGGATTGGGACTCGGCCTGATCGCGCGACCCTGGCGTATTGTCACCGGGCGCGGGAAGCCTACAAAGGCGTGCCCGTGATTGCCGGTGGCGTGGAAGCTTCGCTGCGCCGGTTAGCTCATTATGACTATTGGGGCGACAACGTTCGTAAATCGATTTTGCTCGATAGCAAAGCCGATCTGGTGGTTTACGGCATGGGTGAAAACCCGATCATCGAAATCGCTCAGCGGTTATCCGACGGCGAAGATGTCAAAGACCTCCGCGACATGCGCGGTGTCGCCTACGTCTGCGGTGCCAAAGACCCCGTTCCTGACGACGCGCTGGAGTTGCCTTCGTTCGAACAGGTCAAAACCGATAAAGTTGCCTTCGCTGATGCCACACGGATTATCCATCACGAGACCAATCCTTACAACGCGCGGCGGTTAACACAGGTTCACGGCAATCAGACGGTGGTCGTCAATCCGCCTCAGTTTCCGATTTCCCAACAGGCAATGGACGAAGTGTATGGGTTGCCCTACACGCGTCAGCCGCACCCGTCCTACAAGGAGCCGATCCCGGCATTTTCGACGATCAAGGATTCGGTCACCATCATGCGGGGATGTTTCGGCGGTTGTACGTTCTGTTCGATCACTGCGCACCAGGGGCGGGTGATCCAGTCGCGGTCTCGGGAATCGATTGTTGGCGAGATCGAAACCATGGCGGAGGATCCCGACTTCAATGGCGTCGTCAGCGACATCGGTGGTCCCACCGCCAACATGTACGAAATGAAATGCACCAAGCCGGAGGTCGAGGCGGTTTGTCGACGACAATCCTGCGTGCACCCCAAGATCTGCAAACTGTTGGGCACCGATCACGGTCCGCTGATCAAATTAATGCGGGAATCCAGGAACGTGAAAGGGGTTCGTAAGGTGTTGGTGGCCAGCGGCATTCGGATGGACCTCGCTCAACGCAGTCCGGAATACATGGCAGAATTGACCGAACACCACGTAGGCGGTTTGCTGAAAGTGGCTCCTGAGCACGCCAACGACGATGTGCTGAACAAGATGCGGAAGCCCAGCATTGACGACTTCGAAGAGTTTTCCAACAAGTTTCGCGAGGCATCGAAGAAAGCCAATAAGAAACAGTACCTGGTGCCCTATTTCATCGCCAGCCATCCTGGGAGTGACGTCAATGCGATGATCGACCTGGCGGTGTTTCTCAAACGAAATGGTTACAAGCCGGATCAGGTACAGGACTTCATCCCCGCGCCGTTGGATGTTGCGACCTGCATGTACTACACCGAAATGGATCCGTTCACGAAGAAGCCAGTTTATATTGCGCGCAAGCTGCGCGATCGAAAAACCCAACGGGCGTTGATGCAGTTTTTCAAACCGGAAAACTATTTCGAGGTTCGCAAAGCGTTGATCGATGCAGGTCGCAAGGATTTGATCGGCAATGGTTGCGATTGCCTGATACCGGCCAAGCCCCCCAAGGAAGCAATCGACCAACGCCGGAAGCAGGCCGGAAAGCAGTTTCGCGGCGAGTACGTGCACCGGATCAAAGGGCAGTCTGGTTCCGGCAAGCCAGCTAAAGGCAAAGGGAATCGAAAGCAGAGCCGTCACGCGCCTGGTCAGGGATATCGGCCGGATCGCAAATCAGCCAAACGTCGACCGCAAGAATAGTAACACTCGACTGGGGAGCGTGTGGCAGAAAATAACCGCAGAGGCGAAGTGTGCAAGGAGGAACTGCTTGAGAATCTCTGTGTGCTCTGTGTCTCTGTGGTGAATTGGGTGACTTGAATTCTGCGGCAGGCTCAGACCTAGTCCCAGTTGAAGTTGAAGTTGAAGTTAGGGGCGGTTGGAATTGTTTCGCTGGGCTCCAGTCCGACTGGCGAGATCTGTTATTCTGAACGATCCATTTTCACCCCGCCACGAGGAGTCACCATTGCCTGCAACGATTCACCGATTCGAAGATCCCGAAGCGTTAGCTCAAGGATTTGTTAAACAGCTGATCCAGTGGTATGACCAGCACTGCGAAGCCAATCCCGAGCGGCCCTTTACCGTCAGCTTGTCAGGGGGCAGTACACCCAGGCGGATGTTCGAGATTCTGGCTGAGTCTTACAGCGATCGCGACTGGAATCGGATCAGTTTCTTCTGGGGCGATGAACGTTGTGTGCCTCCCGAAGATAGCGACAGCAATTACGGAGTTGCCAGACAGCTGTTTCTCGACCCCGCTGGTGTAACTGAAGAAAATGTTCATCGCGTGTTGGGCGAAATTGATCCCGAACAGGCGCGCCGACAGTACGAAGCCGAGATCAAGCAGCACGTCAAGAA
>CAZJEK010000102.1:0-14548 GCA_964545005.1 uncultured Pirellulaceae bacterium | reverse complement strand
AGGCTGGAGTACCCGTTTTTGACGTCATGCTGTTGGGCATGGGCGACGACGGGCACACCGCTTCGATCTTTCCCGATCGGATGGACCTGTTGACCGAAGAAACCTGGTGCGCCGTGGCGCTGCATCCGGAATCCGGACAGCACAGAGTCACGCTGACAGGCCCAGTGATTGAGGCGGCAGATCGGGTTTGCTTTTTAATCGCCGGCCGCAACAAGGCCGATGTATTGGCGACAATTTTGGCAGGAAACGCGGGCCGGGAAAAATTTCCTACCAGCCATGTTGTGGATTCCTGCGACGCGCAGATGTATATCGACGCCGCGGCAGGGGCGAAACTTGACGTCTAGAAGTTGCCCAAGTGGTTTCGCGTTCCAAATACCACTTTTGGAAACCCGACGGGTAAGCGAGGGGAAAACACGCATCAGTGTAGCCCTCGCTCACGCGTCGGGTTTCCATTTACGCGCGAAAAACTTTCTTCGGGCAACGTCATAGGCTCAAGGGCTGAGGATTTAAAACTTGCGGGTGCTGACTTTGACCACGCCCTGATCTTCATTGATCACGTCCAGGTCCGTAATTTTCCAGGCGTCGTCGACCAGGCTGATTTCGAATTCGGCTTCGTATTTGGTTTCGCGACGGTGAATGTGGCCCCAGTGTTCGATGGTTCCATCCAGTTCCCATTGGCAGCGATAGCCAAACTGGATTGGCTGGCCTTCCACCACGGTCACGATCGATTGGTCGGGGGTGTTCTGGTTGGGTTGGTCCTTGTTGGGCGCAAGCTCATCGACAGGGATCTGTTTACCGTCCAGGAATTTGACTTCTTCAATTTTGGCGATCGCGCCACCTTGCGATTCGACTTTCAGGCTCTGACGAATATCAAGATACAACTTCTCCAGCAAGTCACCCTCGACGCTTTTGGCCAGTGCATCGTAGACCTGTTCTTCTCCGTGATAGTCAAACGCTCGGAACAGGTTTTTATGCAGCCGGGTAAAGATGCTTCGTGCTTCTTCGTCGGAGAGTTCAAAGGTTTCTGGTGACCGGTTGGAATCGTCGATGGTCAGGGTCCAATACGGGGTGCAAATCAGGGCCGCAACCAATAGTCCCCCGCCCAGCAGGCTGCCGCCGATTCCGGTCAGCTTGCCGCTGCTGCCAATCAGGCCAATCAATCCCAGCAGCAACGTGGCGCCCAGCAAGACGTAGGACGCGACTGGCAGGGCCAGCGTTGGCTGTCGATAGCGGTCCAGATCCAGCGTCGAACCAACTTGCGTGATCGGGGCCAGTGAACGGCTGTCGGGCGCTTCCCAATGATAGGTATTGTTGGGCAGGAACATCGAAAAACGGGTTTGCTTGACGTCATCGCCATCGATCACGACCCCGTCCACGTTGCGGACCACGTCATTGAACTTGTCCCAGGTGACTTTCACATCGGTAGGACTGCCTTTGGTGCTGTACGACATGATCAATCCGACCCGGCCGCTGGCCATCGAGACTTTTCGCTTTTCGGCTCGAATCGCAAAGTCGGTCAAGTCCAGCCCATAAAAATCGACTCGATCAAAAACAGGTTGGACTTCGATGCCGTCGATTTCAACCGGGTTACCAATGGAAAAGAATTCCTTGATGCGTTCGGCGGCTTCATCCTGTTCTTCGATTTCCAGAAAGTTGACATCTTCTCGTTCGATATCAATCATCGTCGTCAGCGTGGCCAGGGGAACCAGGATTTCATGTCGAACTTCAAAGTCGGTGATATAGATGAATGAGTAGATTGAGCTGTAGCTCTGGATCCCCAGATTCTTCTCGCGTTGTTCTTTGGCCCATTCTTCCCAGTCTTCATCGGAGTCGTCTTTCCGCAGTGCCGGGTTGTCCCAGTCAAACCGAAAGGTTTCCGGTTGCTCGGGCTTCATCATTCTGGTGTAGGGGACGTCGGAGCCGGCCTGCTTTAGCAGCACTTTGAATTCAGAGGGCAGCAGCGCGCCTTCGGCCACCATGTTTTGTTGAATCGTAATGAACTCCTGAGGTTCTTCGTGAACAAATTCGAGTACGAACCCGATGGTGTATTCCATCAAGCTACCAGCTTTGATTTGTTCGCCTTCGGGAATCTGGATATACCGCGTCTCCGTTAATCGCGGTTTGAGCAGATTACCGTCCTTGTCGCGAACGGTAATTTTTTCGGCCAGGTAATCGGCATGGTCGTCGGTGGCTTCGTTCAATTCCTCGAGGTCGTAAACTCCGGAATCCAACGGCTCGACAGCTTGCAGCAATTCGAGGTCTTCGGCGAAGCACTTCAGCCTCATGGTGGTGCGAAAGCGATTGACATAGATGTCTGCTTCCACGACAGAAACCGGGTGTTCGGCGGTCAGGTTGTTGAACTTGACGGGATGATCAAAACCGAATGCGGCGATTGGCAGGCCCGCAGCCAACAGGAAGGCTGAAATTCCCAGCCACGACCGGGCGATGAAGTTGTACGATTGAATTTTGGAGACCATGGTTGGTTGAGTCATTTTTGAGTCCGGATCAAATGGAGCGCGAACCCCATTGGTGGCCAGCAATCTGTCAGGAACCCGTGATTATCGCACATTTCCGGGGCCAGTCCGATTGCAGAATAATTGAATATCGGTGAAATTCTTTGCTCCGCGACGAAGTACGCCTCGAATTAGTTCGCAACCATCTGAATCAGTCCATTTGCTTTCATGAACATTCTGTCGCAGCTGAAACAACGATTTTACACGCCGCTTGACCAATTGGTGGATGATCCGACCGATGCGTTGGGGATGATCCGACCGGCCGGTAATCCGAAATTTGGTGACTATCAAGCCAATTGTGCGATGCCGTTGGGTAAACAACTGGGCCAACCGCCGCGTGAAATTGCCCAGCAACTGGTGGACGCTGTTTCACTGGACGATTTTGTGCGGCAAACGGAAGTTGCCGGACCTGGTTTTATCAATGTTACGCTGGACGATCAGTGGGTTAGCCGACAATTGGTCGCGGCCCTGTCCGATGATCGGCTGGGGGTCCAGACCGTATCGCAACCGCGGACCTTCGTCGTTGACTATTCGTCGCCGAATGTTGCCAAGCCGATGCACGTTGGGCACATTCGGTCGACCGTGATCGGTGATGCGATTGCCAGTGTTCTGCAGTTTGCCGGCCACAATGTGATCACCGATAACCATCTGGGTGATTGGGGAACTCAGTTTGGCATGATCATCTACGGGTACAAGCATTTTCTGGACGATGCTGCGTATCAGGCAGCGCGAGTCAGCGAATTGACCCGATTGTACAAACTGGTCCGGCTGTTGATTGACTACCACGCGGGAATCAAACAGGTCCCCGAGATGGAACAGCAATTGACCGCGGCTCGCCAGCAAGCCGAAGAATTGAATCAGGTTCAGCCGACCGGCGATAAAAAGGCCGATAAGAAAGCCCGTAAGCAGGCTGCGGCCGCGAACGAGCAAGTCAAAAAGTTGACCGAAACTCTGGACAAGCTCAGGAGCAAATTGGCCACAGTAGACACCGCCCCGGAGTTGAAGGCGCTGGCTGACGCGCATCCCGACATTGGTAACGCAGTGCTGCTGGAAACAGCGGCGCTGCATGCTGGCGATGAAACGAATTCAAATCTGTGGCATGAATTCTTGCCTTATTGCCGGGACGATATGCAACGGATCTATCAGCGGTTGAATATTGAATTCAACCATGAACTGGGCGAAAGTTTTTATCACCCGATGTTGGCTGACGTTGTGCACGACCTGGAGGCCAAAGGGTTCATCCGGCACAGCGATGGAGCAGCCTGTGTGTTCCTGGACGATTTTTCCACTCCGATGATCGTGCAGAAAAAAGATGGTGCGTTTTTGTATGCCACGACGGACCTGGCGACGATCAAGTACCGCATGGAGAATTTCCAGGCCGATGCCAGCTTGTATGTCGTCGACCATCGTCAGTCAGAGCATTTTGAAAAACTGTTTGCCGTTGCGCGGCAGTGGGGTTACCAGGACGCCGAACTCAAGCATGTCAGTTTTGGCACGGTGCTGGGCAAGGATGGTAAGCCATACAAGACCCGTGAAGGCAACGCCGAAGGGTTGGAGAGCCTTTTGGATCAGGCCGAGATACGGGCTGCAGAGATTGCCAGGGAAAACAGCCAGGATGCCGACGAGGAAACGGTCAGTGAAATTGCTCGCGTGGTTGGCATCGGCGGGATCAAGTACGCTGACTTGTCGCACAACCGAACCAGCGACTACGTGTTCGACTATGACAAGATGTTGAACAAGCAGGGTAACACGGCAACCTATCTGCAATACGGTTACGCTCGGGTTCAAGGCATCGTCCGAAAGACGGGAGCCGACATCCAGCAATTGCGCGATGCGCCACAACCGTTCGAATTTGAAAACCCGATCGAACGCCAGTTGGGGGTTAAGCTGCTGCAATTTTCTGAAGCGATCGACGCGGTGCTGGTCGACTACAAACCGAACCTGCTGTGCAATTATTTGTTCGAGTTGGGCCAGCTGTTTGCTCAGTTTTTCGATCAGTGTTCCGTCAAGGATGCTGGTTCAGAATCGTTGCAGAACAGTCGTTTGCAGTTGTGCGATTTGACGGCCCGAACGTTGAAGACCGGTTTAGGGCTGTTGGGCATCGAAGTACTGGACAAGATGTAGATCGTGGGGGCTGGGTTGTCTGAATTGGAAATACCAGTCAATCAGTTTCTGGTTGGCGATGCTGGCGAGGTGGCAACCACGTTGCCAACCGGCTCAGTCGATACGGTGGTGACGTCACCGCCCTATTATCGCCAGCGCGATTACGATTCGGAATTGCAGATCGGGCAGGAGTCGACGCCGGATCAGTATGTTGCTCGAATCGCAGCCTTGTTTGGTGAACTCCATCGTGTCGTCAAACCAACCGGTTCGGCATGGGTTGTCATCGGCGACAAGTATCACAAAGGCGAGCTGCTGGGGATGCCGTGGCGAGTTTGCCTGGCTTTGAAAGACCAGGGGTGGATTCTCCGCAGCGATTGTATTTGGCACAAACCGAACGCGATGCCATCGGCGGCCAAGAACCGACCGACGACGGATCACGAGTATATTTTTTTATTCAGCCATTCGCGGAGCAGCTATTATTATGACTGCGATGCGATTCGTGAGCCGCACGTAACGTTTACGGACAAGTCCAAAATGAAAGGCGGTCGTCAGCATTTTGGCAAACGTGGGGGCACGCCCGAGCAAGGTAAAAACAGTGGCGATTCGAACCTCCACGATGGACGCTGGGATCAGGCGTTTCATCCAGAGGGCCGGAACAAACGCACGGTCTGGTCGATTTCATTGTCCAAGTGCCGGGAGGCTCATTTTGCCGTGTTTCCCCGCGCGTTGGTGGAGACCTGTTTGAAGGCGACTTGTCCGACTGGCGGGATCGTGCTGGATCCGTTTTCCGGTGCCGGCACGACGGCCCTGGCGGCGACTGCGTTGGGGCGACGTTTTATCGGGATCGACTGCAACCCTGAGTACCATGAGATTGCCCGGCAACGGTTGGCACAATTAGAGTCCAAGTTGGCCAACGAAAGCCAATTGTCATTGGACTATGAAAGTCGGGAAACGTCATGAAGAGTCTTCGTTCGGCCAGTTTGATCCTGTTTGCATGCTCGATGATGTCGTTGCTGATCGCCTATGAGCGGTATGTTTCGACGGTCGAGACGGCCGAAAGGTTGGCCGAATTGATGGGGGTCACCGTCGAATCGGTTCGCGTGCCCTCGGTAACCCTGGTTTGTGCTGGACTGGGCGTTACCTTCGCCGTCGCTGGCGTGCTATGTTACCGGGAATATCGCAAGCAGAGGAAGGGCGAGTCGTTGGAGCTGTAGTTTACGCTGCTGGATTGACGGGATTGAAATATAGCGGCCACAGGATAATAAAGAAAAAACCGCAGAGCCGCAGAGTCCACGGAGGTTCATCTTGCGAATACGCCGTGTTATCTGCGCCGATGCGGTTGTTAATTCAATGCAACGTTAGCAATCGAATGGTAACACTCGCCCAGGCTACTTCTTAAACCGAAACGTGACGTATTCGGAATAGCCGTCGATGGTGGCGATGCCGTCGTCGATTTCCTGCTTGCGGAGTTCCTTGAGTTCACCGTTTTTCTGTTCATAGGTTTCGGAGAACTTGTATTTAGGGCGTTTGGAAGTTTTCAGCGAAAACGTATCGGTCGAGATCGCTCCACCGTCCTGTTCGACGGCTTGAAAGACTTCATCCTTGATCGCTTCCAGCTCGGCTTCCAGTTGAGCAATTTGTTGCTTGAGATCGGCATAGCGTTGGACTGGATCTGGTTGGGTATCGTTCATGAATTTCTGCTGGTTGAAGTAAGGTACGTCGGCACGGATAAAGGCGCTAATGCTAGAACGTTACAAACTGCACTATGGCAGTTTTTGCTTGGAACTGGAAACCCGACGCGTGAGCGAGGGCTACACCGATGCGTGTTTTACCTCGCTTACGCGTCGGGTTTCCAAAAGAGTGCAACTTCTAAAGTTAGAACTGGGGCCACTGTTTGCCGACGGCTTTGGCTTGCAGGGCCGTCAATTCAGCGATCCCCTGTTTGGCAAGTTTCAGCAATTTGCTCAGTTCGGCTTCACTGAAGGTTGCTTCTTCGCCGGTGCCCTGGACTTCCACGAATTGTCCTTTGCCCGTCATGACCACATTCATGTCGACCGAGGCGGCGAAGTCCATTGGGTAGTCAAGATCGGAGACTGGTTTGCCATCGACGATGCCCACGCTGATCGCGGCCACCGAATCGACCAGCGGATAGACTTGGGGGTCAGGGAGTTCTTTTTTGATGGAGTTGATTGCATCGACCAGCGCGATCATGCCCCCGGTGATGCTGGCGGTTCGAGTACCACCATCAGCTTGCAAGACATCGCAGTCGACCGTGATCTGGCGAGGTCCTAGTGCATTCAAGTTGGCGACCGCCCGCAGGCTGCGGCCGATCAATCGTTGGATTTCGGTCGTCCGACCGTCGACCTTGCTACGGTCTCGGCGTTTGCGCGGACTGGTACTTCCGGGCAACATGTTGTATTCCGCGGTGATCCAACCCTTTTCCTCGTCACGCATCCAGGGGGGTACGTCATCGGAAACGCTGGCGGTGCATAGCACGACGGTTTCTCCCGACTGGTACAGGACGCTGCCGGGGGTCTTGTTGGTGAACCGGCGTTTGATTTTGACGGGTCGAATTTCGTTGGCTGGGCGAGTCATGGTTGGTGGAGTTTGCTGTTTGGGGCGGTTGAAATTCAAGTGGCGTTGGCTTCTTCCAGCAACCAGACGACCAGACCCTTTTGGGCGTGAAGTCGGTTGTTGGCTTGCTGGACGATCAGGCTGGCTGGGCTGTCGATCACGTCGCTGGTGACTTCTTCTCCCCGACGAGCCGGCAGGCAATGCAGGAATTTGGCGTCTGGTTTTGCGGCCGCCATGATTTCCAAGTTGACCTGGTAGGGGGCGAGGTCAGCCAACCGCTGTTTCGATTCGGCTTCCTGCCCCATGCTGGTCCAGACGTCGGTGTAGATGAAATCGGCATCGCCAGCAGCGGCGATTGGATCGTTTGTTTGGCGGATCAGTTCGCGACCAGCGACCTCGTTTTGCGTGGCGATGAATTCGGGCGAGAACTGATATTTTTCTGGTGCACCGACGGTAAACTCAATCCCCAGCTTGGCACAGATTACCGCCAGGCTGTAGGCCACGTTATTGCCGTCACCGAGGTACGCCAGTTTGGTGTTGTCCAGGGTTGGTTGGACTTCCATCATTGTCAGCACATCGGCCAGGGCTTGGCAGGGATGGCAAACGTCGGTCAGTCCATTGATGATCGGGCAACGACTGAATTGGCTGGCTTCGATAACTTGTTGGTGGCTTTTGGCGCGGATCACCAGCAGGTCCAGGTAGCTGGTCAGGATCGGCATGAAATCGCACAGCGGTTCTCGTTTGCCCCAGCCTACGTCCTGGGAGAGAAATAGGCTATTGCCCCCCAGTTGGGCTGTCAGCGTTTCAAAACTGACTCTGGTTCGCAGGGAGGGTTTTTCAAACAGCAAACCGACGACATGGTTCGGGATGCGATCGGGTCGGTGACCTTGTTGCAAATCCTGTTTCAGTTGCTGGGCGAGTTCAAGAACGCGTCGAACTTCCTCGGTCGACAGCTCATTCAGCGAAAGGACATGCCGCATCGTGATTTCTCCAAGTCAGGGAAATGAATGAGGAACGTGGGTTAAACCGATAACGGCGGATTGTCATCGGAGCAGATCACGGTGCCGATTCCGGAACTGGTATAAATTTCCAGCAGCAGCGAATGTCGTAAGCTGCCATCGACGATGTGGACTTTGCGGACACCGCGATCGATGGTTTCCAGGCAGGCTTCGATTTTGGGGATCATTCCACCGCTGATGACACCGTCTTTGATCAACTTGTTCGCTTCCGATCGCGTCAAGCTGGAAATAATGGAATTCGGGTCATCGGGGTCACGGAGTACGCCTGGGACGTCGGACAGGATTACCAATTTGTCGGCTCCCAGTTCCTGGGCGATTTTGGTGGCGGCGGTGTCGGCGTTAACATTCAGTTTCTGGCCGTCTTCGGTTTCAGCCATCGAAGGGATGAAAGGAACCTGGCCGGCATAGCAGAGGTTATCGATGACCAATCGATCGACGCGGGTGACTTCTCCCACCAGCCCCAGATCTTCGACCTCGCCGGCGTCATTTTTGAGTTCCAGTTTTTGGCCGGTGAGGACCGGGGTCGATTCGAAGTTCAGCGTCATCGCCCGGCCGCCGATTCTTTCGAAGGTCTCGGCGAGTTGATGGTTTGTCTCCTGGGCCAGGATTCGTTCGACGATTTCCAAAGTTGCCGGATCGGTGAAGCGACGCCCGGCGACGAAACGGGGTTCAATTCCGGCTTCCTGCATCGCCGCCGAAATCCGGCTGCCGGCTCCGTGGACGACCACGGGACGCATGCCGACGGTTTCCATGAACAGAATGTCCATCAGGATGTGGTGGATCGCATCGGTGTTATCCAGCATGCTGCCGCCCAGCTTGATCACCGTGGTCTTGTCACGGAACTGTCGAATCCACCCCAATGCTTCGATCAGAGTGTTGGCTTTTTCGATGGCCTGCTTCACCGGCTTGCCCTTGAAGATTGCTGGTCAGGGAGCTTGTCAAGCTCGACCAGTCATGTTCGAATTTTGGAAAACCGGCTATCGTACGCCGCTTGAGTTCAATCCGCAAGCATTCGCCCCGTTTTGCACTTTCCGCAGTTTCAATCACAGGTTCGAGCACCGGTCCAGCGAGTCAAACAAGGTGCTGTCTCGCTGGCCATTGTGTTCATTTTAGCCGTCGTCGGTTACCACACGATTGGCGGTTATTCCTGGTTGGACTCGATCTGGATGGTGGTGATTACGGTCTCGACGGTCGGCTATGGCGAGAAAAGCCAGATGCCGATGGAGACCCAGCTGTTGACGATCGGTGTGATCGTGTTGGGGGTGTCCGCTTCGGCTTATACCTTTGGTGGCCTGGTGCAGTATTTGCTGGAGGGCGAAGTTGATCGGATCCTGGGGACCAGACGCATGATAAAGGAGATTTCCAAGCTCAAGGGACACGTTGTCGTTTGTGGGTACGGTCGGGTTGGCGAGGATCTGGTATCGTTGCTCCACAGCCGCGGCATCAGTTTTGTCGTTGTTGATAATGATCCCGAACGGACAGAAGAGATCCAGCAATTGAAACAGCTGGCGGTGTTGGGCGACGCGACTTCCGAGTCGGTCCTCGAGGAAGCAAACATTACTCAGGCGCGAGCGATTGTGACCACGCTGCCAACGGATGCTCAAAATGTCTTCATCGCGCTGACGGCTCGTAATCTCTGTCCTTCAATCATGATCATCGCCATTGCGGAACACGCCAGCAGTTGCAAAAAGCTGCGGCAGGCTGGAGCAAACAAGATTGTCATGCCGCACCGGGTTGGTGCGCAAACGATGGAGCGGATGATTTCCCGACCAACCACGGCCGACTTGTTCGATCTGTTTGCCGAAGCCTCCGAGTTGGAAATGGAGGTCGACGAATTCTGTGTTCAGGAAGGCAGTTCGCTGGTTGGTAAAACGATTGGGGATTCCGGGATTCGCGACAAGTTTGACTTGCTCGTGATAGGGATCAAGCAGAAGGGTGGCGACCTGGTCTTCAACCCTGCTCCCGATCATTCGATTGAGCCAGACGATACGTTGCTGGTGATCGGTCCGTTTGAGAAGATTCGGCGACTGAAAGAGACCGTTGGATTTGGCCGGTAGCGGTTGGCCACCTTGACGCTGGTCGGGTAATTTGATCAGCTTTAACCGCATCAGGCGTTTTTGGCATTATCCACTGACGGCAGGGATTCCCCAGGAAATGACAAGTGTCTGGGGTGAGCACCCCAACCGCCGGGCAACAGCGTCCTGGGCCGGCGCTCAACGGCTGGACTGATTAAGCGTCAGCTATTTTCACCAACTTACCGGCATCCCTTTGCAATCGAAAAGGACTCTCATGGCAGAACAAGAAAACCGTCCGAAACCTATTACGGTCGATGAAACCAAACTGATCAGTTCGTACGCCAATTTTTGCCGCGTTACCGGTTCACCGGAGGAGTTGATTATTGATTTTGGGATGAATTCGCAGCCCATGGGGTCGACCGAGAAACCTGTAGAAATCGCTCAACGGATTGTCCTGAATTTTTATACCGCCAAGCGTCTGTTGCATGCCCTGCATGTTTCCGTGCAACGCCACGAAGAAGTATTCGGGAAGATTGAGACGGACATTCAGAAGCGAGTCAAGCCGAAAGAAAATTCGGACGCCTAAGATTGGGACCTCAAATTTGAGATTTCAGAATTTTTGAACTGGGATTTACTTCGACTTTAGCGATCAAAGAAACGGGCCATGGCCAAACAGACGATTGACAACATTGACGTTGCCGGCAAGCGAGTTCTCATGCGCGTGGATTTCAATGTGCCTCTGGATGGCAACTTGCAGATTACCGACGATCGTCGGATCCAGATGGCGTTGCCCAGTATCGAATCGGTACTCAAGCGGGGCGGGCGGTTGATCTTGGTCAGTCACCTGGGGCGCCCCAAGGGTGAACCGAAGCCAGAACTTAGTCTCGAACCGGCTGCGAAACGATTGGGCGAACTGCTCGGCCAGGACGTTGCCTTTGCCGCCGATATTGTTGGTGACGATGCACGGGCCAAAGTCGATGCGTTGCAGGATGGTCAGGTCGTAGTGCTGCAGAATTTGCGGTTTGATCCCGGTGAGAAAAGTGGCGACGCCGATTTTTCGGCCGCTTTGGCAGGTTTTGCGGATGTCTACTGCAATAACGCGTTTGGGACTTGCCACCGCGAGCACGCATCGATGTACGGTGTGCCCCTGGCAATGGGCGACAAACCCAAAGTCGTTGGATCGTTGGTCGAAAAAGAGATCAAGTATCTGTCCGACGTGATCGCCAACCCAGATCGTCCGTTTGTAGCGATTCTTGGCGGCGCGAAAGTCTCCGATAAGATCAAGGTAATTGAAAACCTGATCGGTGTTTGTGATTCCATTTTGATCGGCGGAGCGATGGCTTATACCTTCGCGCTGGCCAAGGGTGGCCAAGTTGGCAAGAGCCTGGTTGAACCGGACAAAGTTGATCTTGCCAAACAGTTGATGGAGCGGGCCGGTGACAAACTGGTGCTTCCAGTTGATTGTCATTGCGGCGACGATTTCAGTAGCGATTGCGAAAAACAAGTTGTTCCTGCCGGTCAGATTCCGGAGGGTTTTGAAGGGCTGGATATTGGCCCTGAGACCGCAAGGAAATTCGCTGACATAGTTCGCGATGCCAAAACCATCGTCTGGAACGGGCCGATGGGGGTATTTGAAATGCCGCCGTTTGATGAAGGTACCAAAGCGGTTGCTCAGGCAATTGCCGACAGTGATTCAGTCAGCATCATTGGGGGCGGCGACAGTGCTGCCGCGATCGCGCAACTGGGATTCGAAGACTCGGTGACCCATGTCAGTACCGGGGGTGGCGCCAGCTTGGCAATGCTGGAAGGCAAGACGTTTGGTCCGGTGGAAATTCTCGACGAACAGTGATCGGCGTGGTTTTGGCCGAACCTGCGTCAGGTTGCCGGGTTTAGAAGTTGCACGATCGCGATTTTCCTTGGAAACGGAAACCCGACGCGTGAGCGAGGGCTACGCCGGTGCGTATTTTTCCCTCGCTTACGCTTCGGGTTTCCAAAAAAGTGCAACTTCTAAACGCGTGAGCGAGGGCTATACCGATACGTGTTTTTCCCTCGCTTACGCGTCGGGTTTCCAGACGTTGGCAACTGCTAGAACCTGTTGTTGCGACCTTTCCTGCCGGATCGTCGTTCGAGATTCCGGCGATTGTCCGCGACGCCCAAATTCCTGCTATCCTGTGATGGCTCGCCGGGCCCAGCAGGAAATTGTCGTTGGGCGCCTGCGGGACGGAGCCATTCACTCAATTCCCGGTCAATTTTCTGGCCGCGATCTTCATGCTTGACAATGCACCAGTCAAAACACACAACCACAATGGTCTGACCATTGAAGGGTACTCTCGCGCGGCGGTTCAATCGTATTGGCGTATTCCTGAGCTCAAGTTGGGGTTTGATCTGGGGGCCCATCCCTGGGATTTCATGGGAACGCCAACCTGGATGCTGTCGCACTGCCACCTGGATCATATTGCTGCGTTGCCGTTGTATGTATCGCGCCGCCGGCTGATGAACATGTCGCCGCCTACCGTTTACCTTCCCGACTTTGCGGTCGGCGCGGTGCGCAACATGCTGGATTCGTTCGTGCGGTTGGACCGCGGCCGGATGCCTTGCGAGTTGATCGGCGTGCAGGCCGGTGATGAAATCGAACTGAGCCGTGAATTGGTCGTCAATGTCTATGCCACCAAGCATACGGTACCCAGCGTCGGATACGTTGTTTCGGAACGCAGGAAAAAGCTGAAGCCCGAGTACCTGGAATTGACTGGCGATCAGATCCGGGATCTTCGCGAACAAGGAGTCGAGATCACTCGCGAGCTGAGAGTGCCGCTGGTGGGTTATACGGGCGACACGTCGCCTGCCGGCTTGGACAACAACCCAGTCTTTTACAGCGTCAAGGTATTAATCACCGAACTGACGTTTGTTGATCCTGAGCACCGTAAGGAGTTGATCCACAAGCATGGCCATATGCATCTGGATGATTTCGTGGCCCGTCAGGACAAGTTTCAAAACGAGCTGGTGATCGCCGGTCACTTCAGTACTCGCTATAACGGCAAGCATGCGCTTCGAATTGTCAAACAGCAGCTACCTGAAATGCTGGACGGCCGGCTGAAGCTGTGGGTGTGACGTGGATACGACGAAGCAATCGCCGCGGTCTGCCTACATCCATATTCCATTTTGTCGACATCGTTGCGGCTATTGCAATTTTGCCCTGGTGGCAGGCCGAGACTATCTGATCGACCGGTTTCTGGACGCACTGTCGATTGAGCTGGCTCGCTTTCGGGAACGGCGATCGAGTCCTGTGACATTGGACACGTTGTACTTTGGTGGTGGGACGCCCAGCCACCTGGATGAGTTTCGGCTGGAGCGGTTGGGGCAGATGGTGGCCGAATGTTTCACGCTTTCCGACGGAGCGGAAGTGACGGCTGAATGCAACCCGAATGACTTGAGCCAATCGAGACTGCAGGCATTGGTTGCGATCGGAGTCAATCGCATTAGCCTCGGAGTCCAGTCATTTGAGTGTCAAAAATTGAAGCGACTGGAACGGGATCACACTGCGGCTGAAATTTTCGAGGCGGTTGCACTGGCTCGGCCCTTGATGCGCAGCATCTCGATTGATTTGATATTTGCTGCGCCTGAGGAAACGTTGCCACAGTGGAGTGCTGAACTGGAGCAGGCAATCTCGCTTCGCCCCGATCACCTGTCGACGTATGAGTTGACATACGAGAAAGGGACGCAGTTCTGGAATCGATTGAAGCGGGGAGCGTTGACGACTGCCGATGAGGACTTACGTGCCGATATGTATCAATTGGCCATCAACCGATTAGGGGCCGCTGGCTGGAAGCAGTACGAGTTGTCCAGTTTTGCGCTCCCCGGGCATCGCAGTCGCCACAATCAAGTCTATTGGTCCGGGGCCGACTATCTGGCGTTTGGTCCCGGCGCGTCTCGATTTGTCGGCGGGGTCCGGGAGACCAACCATCGCGGTACGATCCAGTACATGCGATTGCTGGAGACCGGTGGTGACCCGGTCGACGATCGGGAAACGTTGACCGGACTGGAAGCGGCTCGGGAACGGTTGGTGATTGGGTTGCGGCGAATAGAAGGTGTGGTCTTTGCGGAGCTGGAACAGCAGACGGGCTTTGAGCTGCAGCAGATTCTGGGTGAAGCTGGGCAGCGGTTGGTTGAGCTGAGGTTGTTGGAGTTGCTGGACGATCGGATCAAGCTAACCCCGCGTGGGGTGATGGTCAGCGACGGCGTGGCGACGGAAATCCTGGGGCAGGTAGTCTGAATTTGGAATTCAGTTGGTTGCAGGATTAGAAGAAAAACCGCAGAGACGCAGAGT
>CAZJEK010000101.1:0-17410 GCA_964545005.1 uncultured Pirellulaceae bacterium | reverse complement strand
AGCAGCTGACGTAGTCCAGTCCAGTGCGGACACAGAACTTGACCGAGTTTGGCTCGCCGCCGTGTTCACCGCAGATACCGCACTTCAGGTTTTTGCGGGTCTGACGGCCTTTTTCGACAGCCATTTGGACCAGCTGACCAACACCCGATTCGTCGATTTGAGCGAACGGGTCGACGTCGAGCATTTTCTTTTCCAGGTATTCTGGCAGGAACGTTCCGACATCGTCACGGCTGTAACCAAACGTCATCTGGGTCAAGTCGTTGGTGCCGAAGCTGAAGAATTCAGCGGTTTCGGCGACTTGGTCCGCGGTCAACGCCGCCCGTGGGATTTCGATCATCGTACCAACCAGGTACTTGACGTCGACACCTTTCTTTTCAATCACGGCGGCCGCGACACGACGGACGATTTTTTCCAGGTAATCCAATTCGGCTTTGGTACCGATCAGCGGAATCATGATTTCCGGTTGCACCTTGCCACCTTTGGCGGCGACCTTGCAAGCCGCTTCCATGATCGCGCGTGTTTGCATTTCGCAAAGGATCGGATAGGTGATGCTCAAGCGGCATCCACGGTGACCAAGCATGGGGTTAAATTCATGCAAGGCGGAAACGCGTTCCTGGATTTTGGCCAGTGGAACACCGATTTCCTTGGCCATCTTTTTCATGTCCTCTTCGGTGTGAGGCAGGAATTCGTGCAGCGGTGGGTCAAGCAAGCGAACGGTGACGGGCTTGCCGTCCATGGCTTTGAAGATGCCTTCAAAGTCTTTTCGCTGGTGTGGCAACAGTTTCTTGATGGCTGCTTTTCGATCGGCGTCGTTTTCGGCCAGGATGAACCGGCGCACATCGGTAATCCGATCGCCTTCGAAGAACATGTGCTCGGTGCGGCACAAACCAATGCCTTCAGCACCAAAGGCGATGGCGGCTTTGGAGTCCGCCGGTGAATCGGCGTTGGTTCGCACGTTGATCTTGCGATACTTGTCCGACCACTCCGAAACAGTCTGGTACATCTTGTAGATCCAGTGTTTCTGAGCCGACTTTTTGCCTTCCACCAGACCGGCAACGACTGGAGAAGACTCGGATGGAATCTCGCCTTCGTAGACTCGGCCGGTCGAACCGTTCAGCGAAATGATGTCGCCTTCTTTCCAGGTCTTGTCTCCGACTGAGACCGTCCCTTTCTTGTAGTCGATGCGGAGATCGCCAGCACCACAGATGCAGCACTTACCCCAACCGCGGGCAACCACGGCTGCGTGAGAGGTCATTCCGCCGGTGCTGGTCAAGATGCCTTCAGCGGCGCCCATGCCCCCCACGTCTTCGGGAGACGTTTCGTGACGGACGAGGATCAGCTTGCGGCTGCTGTCCTTTTTCTTGATCTGTTCGGCTTTGTGCGAATCGAGCACGATTTCGCCAACCGCGGCGCCCGGACCGGCTGGTAGACCCGTCACGATCGGTGTCTTGGTGGCTTCGACTTTGGCGTCGAAAATCGGGAACAACAGTTGCTCCAGGTCGCTACCGGTGACGGTTTGCAATGCCGTTTTGGGAGTCAACAGCTTGCGCTGTTTTTCACCGGTCACGACGTCCTGCCCGGTTGCCATTTCGACCGCCCAGCGGACTCCGGCAATACCGACTCGTTTGGCGTTACGAGTCTGCAGCATGTACAGCTTGCCCTGTTGAATCGTGAACTCGACGTCCTGGGGATACTTGTAATGCTTTTCCAGCATCGCCATGACTTTGAACAGTTCTTCGCCGGCTTTCACCAACCCCTGATCTGATTCCGAGGTCAGTTCTTCCAGGTTTTTCGGGGTCCGGATACCAGCCACAACGTCTTCACCCTGGGCGTTGATCAGGTACTCGCCCATTGGCTTGGCTTCACCGGTAGATCCATCGCGGGTGAACGCAACGCCAGTCGCACAGTCGTCGCCCATGTTTCCGAAGACCATGGTTTGCACATTGACGGCAGTACCGATCAGGCCAGTGATTTTGTTCAAGATTCGGTAGGTGACCGCACGCGGGGTTTGCCACGAATCGAAGACGGCGTTGATCGCATACTCCAACTGCTTCATCGGATCTTGTGGGAATTCTTCACCGACGTGCTTTTTGTAGATCTTCTTGTACTCGCCAACCAGCTCTTCGAGTTGCTCAGCGGTCAGGTCGGTGTCGACCTTGGCCTTATATTTTTTCTTGATCTTGGTGAGGGCTTCTTCGAAGTGATGATGATTCAAACCTGTTGTCGGGCCCATCACGACGTCACCGAACATGTCAATGAAACGACGGTAGCAGTCCCAGCCAGCGCGGGGATTGTCGTACATGTCGATGTAGCCATGCACGGATTCATCATTCATGCCCAGGTTCAGGACGGTGTCCATCATTCCCGGCATCGACTGAGCGGCACCGGAGCGGACCGAAACCAGCAGCGGATTCTTGGCCGCACCCAGTTTCTTGCCTTCCAGTTTTTCCAACTTGGTCAACTCGGCGCGGACCTGCTTCATCATTTCAGCCGGGTAGTCGCCATGGTCTTCGTAATAGTGGCAAGCTTCTGTCGAAACGGTGAATCCTGGGGGGACGGGAACTCCCGCACTAGCCATCTCGGCCAGGTTTGCACCCTTACCACCCAACAGTGAACGCATCGAGCGATCACCGTCAGTCATTTCCTTGCCACCCCCGTAGAAGTAAACGTATTTCGTTGCCATGGTTGATACCTGAAAGTGTTTGCTTAATCTGGTTGAATCAAAAATTGCCGAAGCAATGGGTCACTCCGTACTCGTTCCGCAGTCGTTAAAAATTGAGAACATGCACCAGCAGGGTGAGTTCATTGCCTGGCGATCGTTCAAACCCGTGCCGAACTTCCGGCAATCGCGCGGGCTATTTTTTTGGTTCCAATGCGGACGCGATAGAATAGCAGCGATTCAGATAATGGTAAAGATACCGCTATTAACTGCGGGGAGATTCTGAACGACTTGAAGTCTTGAACGTCCCAGCAGGCAAGGGGAAGTTGGGCTCCCTTGAGGCCGCTCAAGGTTGGCGTTGGTGCCGACGTTTAGCGGCGGATGGTTTCGCTGGTGGATGGTTTTGATCAATCGATTGTTAAAATTACAGCATGACCGAAATAGACCCTACACCCGATGGTTTACCCACTGCTTCGATCGACAAATTGACGATCGCCAAAGACTGGTTGCCGCGTTATACCGGGATGCCAATTGACCAATTCGGCGACTATATCTTGTTGACCAATTTTTCGAACTACGTCGAACAGTTTGCAGAACGGTTCAATTGCAATGTCCACGGCGAGGGACGCCCGATGCAGGCAGCAACCAATGATGCGGGCCTGACGATTGTGAATTTTGGCATCGGTTCTGCTAACGCCGCAACCATCATGGACCTGTTGACCGCTCGGCAACCCGAGGGGGTGCTGTTTCTGGGAAAGTGCGGCGGCTTGAAAGACTCCACCGAAATTGGAAACTTCATTTTGCCAATCGCGGCCATTCGTGGCGAAGGGACCAGCCACGACTATTTGCCGCCGGAGGTCCCGGCACTGCCATCATTTAAACTGCACAAGTTCGTTTCTGAATGTTTGGTCAAACGCGATTACGAATACCGTACCGGAGTGATCTACACGACCAACCGTCGACTTTGGGAACATGATGAGTCGTTTCGTGCCAAATTGAAGCTGCTGACGTGCATCGGGATCGACATGGAAACGGCCACACTGTTTATCGTGGGCCACAATAACCAGATTTCGCGGGGGGCGTTGCTGCTGGTTTCCGATGTCCCGACCACCCCGGATGGGGTAAAAACGGAACAATCCGACCGTCAGGTAACCAGCGAATGGGTTGATCGACACCTGGAAATCGGAATCGAAGCAATGACCGACATCGGGACACGCGGTGAGCAGATTCGCCATTTCAGGTATTAAGCAGCTGGCGAATTCCCGACTGACAAGGCCTATTTGATTTCATGGAAACCCGAAACGTAATTGCGGGAAAGCCCCCTGGGGGGCAGTGCAGCCCTCGCTCACGCTTCGGGTTTCCCTTTCGACAAATCAACAGGCCTGTAACCGGTGGGTCAGTGTCGGAAATCGTCGTTCATGGTTACAATTTGTCGTTCAACATTCGTTCCGTCCGCTCCCTGCAACCAACAATCCAAAATGGCGTTTTTTGATTGGGTCAGCCAAAAAGTATTCACCACCGTTCACGGAAACAACCTGGTCTACAACACTTGCTGGGAAGATCCACGACTGGATCGAGTAGCGTTGGAGTTTGGCCCCGAAGATGATGTGTTGGTAATCACGTCGGCCGGTTGCAACGCCCTGGATTATGCATTGGCCGGGCCGCGCCACGTAAACGCCGTGGACATGAATCCGCGCCAAAACGCGCTGCTGGATTTGAAGCGCAGCGGCATCAAGAACCTGGAATTCGCTGACTTTTTTAAACTGTTCGGCGAAGGCAGGTTGCCTGGCGTCAAATCAATTTACCAGCAAAAACTGAGAGCCGACTTGCCGGCCTGGAGCCAGCAGTTCTGGGACAAACGCATCAAATGGTTCGACAACAGTCGACGGACGTTTTATTTCCGGGGCACGTCGGGCGCGTTTGCTCGCATGATCGGGATTTATACCAAGCGTGTGATCAAGGTTGAGGGCCACCTGGATGATCTGCTGAATGCGGACTCGATTGAACAACAGCAGGAAATTTACGATAAGCACCTGAAAGAAAAGTTCTGGTCGGGGTTGATGAAGTTCGCCATGAACCGCGATACGACCATGTCATTGCTGGGCGTCCCCAAAGCACAGCGCCGCCAGATTGAAACGCAATACGAAGGTGGGCTGGTCAAGTTTATCCAGGACTGCATGGAAAGCGTGTTCGTTCGCCTGCCGATGAAAGACAACTATTTTTGGCGAGTGTACATCAAGGGCGCTTACACCCGCGACTGTTGTCCCGAATACCTGAAAGAGGACAATTTTGCCAAACTCAAAGGTGGGTTGGTCGACAAGGTTTCCACCCATACCGATTCGGTGCAGGGGTTCCTGGAAAAGCATGACGGTCAGATCACTCGCTTCATTCTGCTGGATCACATGGACTGGTTGAGTGATCATTTTTTCTCGTTGCTTGAATCGGAGTGGCAAGCAATCATCGACAAGGCGGGGCCGGCAACCCGAATTATCTGGCGCAGTGGTGGGTTGAGGACGGACTTCATCGACCAGGTTCAAATCACCCGAAATGGTGAACTTCAGCAACTCGCGCCGTTGCTGAGTTATCACCAGGATCTGGCCGAAGAATTGCATCAGAAAGATCGCGTTCACACCTACGGCAGTTTCTGCATCGCCGATTTGAGCGCCTAGATTTCGCGCGTTTGATTTTCGTTTCTCAATGCTGAGCTGACTTACTGGACCTGATTTGCCATGGCGTTTTTCTCCGACATGAAGATCCTCTACCACATGCTGTTGAAGCCTGTGCGAGGCGATAGTCATGCTCAACGAATGGAAAGCTTTTACGGCGGCCAGGCCGAAGCCTACGATGATTTCCGTCGGCGACTGTTGAAAGGTCGGCAGCCATTGTGGGATTCCATTGACAAACCCGCTGGTGGAATCTGGGTCGACATGGGTGGCGGGACCGGGTCCAACATCGAATACCTGGCCAACGACATCGATCGACTGAAACAGGTTTACCTGGTCGACCTGTCCGATTCATTGCTGAAAGTTGCTCGCGAAAGATTTGCCGAACGAGGTTGGAGTAACGCGCAAGCGGTGGCCGCCGATGCGACGACCTTCTGTCCGCCGGAAGGTTATGCCGATGTGGTCACGTTTTCCTATTCGCTGACCATGATCCCCGACTGGTTTGCCGCGATCGAAAATGCACTGCGGATTCTCAAGCCGGGAGGCACGATCGGTGTGGTCGATTTTTACGTCGGTCGCAAGTATCCTCCCGAAGGGATGAAACGCCATCGCTGGTTGGCACGAACGTTGTGGCAACCCTGGTTTGCCACCGACAATGTGTTTCCCTCTCCCGACCATATCCCTTTCTTACGGCATCATTTCGAACAAGTCCGATTGGTTGAAGAGCGTAATCGGATGCCGTATGTTCCGTTATTGCGAACCCCGTACTACCAGTTTGTGGGACGCAAGCCGGTCACGAAAGAATCGGACCCTTCGCCGACGGCGTGATCCGTTTGGGTTACCATGATTGTCTCACCTGTTAACGCATCGAAGATCATCTGACAACTCGATCATGTGGCGTACCATCCTGTTGGGCAAATTGGCGATTTCGATTCTGGCCTCGATTGTCGTCGGAGCGTTGTGCGTCAGTCGACCATGGCGAGTCGACTTGGCGGTGGTCGAATCAGCTCAATGGATGGGGATTGGCATCTTTTTTCTGGTACTCGCCATCGGCCAGGTAGCGGTGGTGTTCCTGTTGACGCGCAAGAAGTTGCCAAAATAGTTGGCTTTTTCTGGGCCGAAGGACCCAGCGTTTGCCCAGCCCAGCCTGCAGGGCTGGGGCAGGTACTTGGCTTTCGCGGAGAGGCTGACATCTTTTTGTCCAGCCGATTGGGCGTTGGCCCCGGATGAAAACTAGTTGACGCGTAAACTCCGGAAAGTCGGTGGCTAGCGCCAAAACCCCTGGAGGCAGGTATTCTCACTCGATACCGACGATTCATTGGCCGATTTAACCCAGGGCCTGCTTTCTTCTCGCCTGCGAGAAGCCGATAAAAAAGGCCGGCGAAATTCGCCGGCCTGAAATCGTTTTCTGATCAAGGAAGCCTATTCGGAATCACCATAAGGTGATGGGAAAGTATTTTCCTGCTGTTCGGCTTGTTCTTGAAGTTTCTTGCGAGCTTCAGCACGTTGGGCCGAGGCGACAACGACTTGCTGAGCATAGCGGACCTGCATTGGATGGAAGTATCGTTCAAAGTATCCGTTGGATAGTTCAACACGATTCTTGACCAGCAGTTGTTGCCAGGTCAAACCGTTAGCGACATTCCAGGCTGCTGCCTGAGCAACCGGTTGTGTGATTTCGTCATTGGCCAACATACGGCACATTTCGAAAATCTTGGGATCGCTGTTCAGTTTATCCAGCGGTTGGATCACGTAATCAATTCGCAATTGAGGATCGGGGCGTCCTTCTTCCAGGCAGACCGTGTTGACTTTGACTTTGCCGGTACGTCCGGGAGGAATATTGAACACTCCACCACCACCCAAGCCACCGCCGCCCAGGCCACCACCGCCCAGACCGCCGCCGCCGAAGCCGCCGCCGCCCAGACCGCCGCCGATGCCGCCGCCGATACCCTGGTTACCACCGCCGCCAAATCCGCCGCCTCCCAGGCCGCCACCGAGTCCGCCGCCGCCGAAGCCGCCGCCACCCAGGCCACCACCGCCGATTCCGCCAGCACCAATACCGCCTTGGCGATACACAGGGACTGCCGAAAATGCAGCTGGCATCTTGATCGCCAACGGCTTGTCGCTGTTGTTGGTCACGATCAGATTCGAGGTGTCCGAACCTTTGGCTTTGATCAACACCTCAATTTCCTTGGCTTCCATCGCTTCAAACATGTCGACCGGGCTGAAGCCTTCAACCGGAGCCTGAGTTTTGGCGATCGTGTTCAGTCGACGTTGGGTTACCAAGTCGACCTTTTCGGGTTTTTGTTCCGCGTCGTCATCTGATTTCACTTCGGCAACTGCCGGTGAATCGTCCGATTCCGGCTTGGCGTCTTCCGACTGAGCCCAAGCGGCCGAGGAAATCGAGGCTGACATCATCAGAGCCAGCGAAAATTTGAACCAATTACTCAATGTTGTTCTCATTAAAGAACTCCTTTATGTGGTAGTCGGCGCTCTTGCCCTTGCCGACTATCGACTATCAGGATTATTTATTCCCAAATCGGGGCCTGAATCAAGCCCATTAGCGTATCCCAAGGATAGTCGCGAAATGACAATGATCCATCAAAAAAGCGATTTTTGCTGGCCAAAGCAGCGATTTGCTTGACGAGTGGGTCCGAATCGATCCCAAACGCCCCGCTCCGCCCCAGTGGTAAACCCCTTGAATTATCGGCCCAGCTGCTTCGACACGTCAGCCAGGCCATGACATCTGGTCCCACCTGACTATCCGGCTTGACCGGCCCGTCGATTAGCCCGCAAAACCTGAATGACCGGAACAGGTTTGCAATCGGCGATCACGGCCGAATCGGCCATGCTACAAAACCTAGGGGATCATGCTTGCGATCACCAGGGCCACCACGCTCATCAATTTCAGCAAAATGTTCAGCGATGGGCCGGAGGTGTCTTTGAAAGGATCGCCAACGGTGTCGCCGACCACGGCAGCCTTGTGAGCTTCGCTGCCTTTGACCAGCGTTTCGCCGTCATGCTCGAATCCTTCTTCGATCATTTTCTTGGCGTTATCCCAAGCACCCCCCGCGTTGGATTGGAACAGTGCCATCAAGACGCCACTAACGGTGACACCGGCCAGCAAGCCGCCGAGCATCATGCCGTTTGTATTCGCTGGTGCGCCTTCGGGAAGAATGAATTGCGGCAAAAACCCAAATGCAACCGGGACCAAAACCGCGACCAATCCAGGAATGATCATTTCGCGAATCGAAGCCCGGGTCGAAATCGCCACGCACTTACCGTATTCGGCTTTTCCATCGGCGGCTTCAAACGCGTTGCGATCCGCTTCGGACCAGTCGGCGAAGTCTTTGTCGCCGTTGCGATTCATCGCTTCCAGAGCTTTGGACAATTCGGGGATGTCGTGAAATTGACGGCGAACTTCCTGAATCATGGCCATCGCTGCGCGCCCCACTGCATTCATCGACATCGCCGAGAACAAGAACGGCAGCATGCCACCGATGAACAAGGAAGCCATCACGTACGGGTTCATGATATCGATGAATTCGATTCCGACTTCATGGCTGGCGTTGTACGAAGTCGTGAAGGCGGCGAACAAAGCCAAGGCAGTCAAGGCTGCCGATCCGATCGCAAACCCTTTACCGATCGCGGCGGTGGTGTTTCCAACCGCGTCCAGCTTGTCGGTTCGTTGCCGCACCTCAGGCTCCAGTTCGGCCATTTCAGCAATCCCGCCGGCGTTGTCTGAAATCGGGCCGTAAGCGTCGACCGCCAACTGAATTCCCGTATTGGACAGCATCCCGACCGCTGCAATGGCGATCCCGTACAGTCCAGCGAAGGAATAGGCTCCAACGATGGCAACGGCGATGATAATGATCGGGATCGCGGTCGACATCATACCGACGCCCAGACCGGCAATGATATTGGTTGCCGAGCCGGTGACCGACTGTCGGACAATCGATTTGACCGGTGGTGTTCCCGTTCCAGTGTAAAACTCGGTAATCTTTCCGATCGCCAGGCCTGCACCGAGCCCCAGGCAGATCGCCACAAATACGCCCATCGAGGAGTATTCAAAACCATTCGAGCCTTCCCATGTGGCAGGCATGATGAACGTGATGATGAAGTACATCAGGACCAGCAACAACGCGGCGGATCCGAATTCACCAATATTCAAAGCGTGGTGAGGGTTTCCACCTTCACGTACCTTGACGAAAAAAGTTCCCAGAATGGAAGTCAAAATCCCGGCCGATGCCAGTGCCAATGGCAATACGACGGCGTTCAGTCCGCCAAAACCGCTTTCCTGGAATTCGGTAACGCTAAAGAACGCCGCTCCCAGCACCATCGTTCCAATGATTGAACCGACATAAGATTCGAACAAGTCGGCTCCCATTCCGGCGACGTCACCAACGTTGTCGCCGACGTTATCGGCAATCGTGGCCGGGTTGAGCGGGTGATCTTCCGGAATTCCAGCTTCCACTTTACCGACCAGGTCGGCGCCCACATCGGCGGCTTTGGTGTAGATCCCGCCGCCCACGCGTGCAAACAATGCGATCGAAGATGCTCCAAAGGAGAAACCGGTCAGCACGGTGATGACTTTGTTAATCGAGGCTTCTTCGGCTCCAAACAAATTGCAATAAATCACAAACAGGAGGCTCAAGCCAAGAACGCCCAAGCCGACAACGCCCATGCCCATCACGCTGCCGCCAGCGAACGCGACTTCCAGGGCTTGCCCCAGGCCGGTTCGGGCTGCGTTGGTAGTTCGCACGTTAGCCTTGGTGGCGACCTTCATGCCGATAAAGCCAGCCAAAGCTGAGCAGAAGGCGCCCAGCACAAACGACAATGCAATCAACGGGTGGCTGCCTTCGCCGACCTGGCCACCGTAAAACAACAGTCCGGCAACAATCACGACGAACACCGCCAGGATGCGGTATTCGGCGTTCAGAAACGACATCGCCCCGTCAGAAATATTGCTGGCAATCCGCGCCATCCGTTCGGTACCAACCTCCTGGCTGGAAACCCAGCTGGCTCGCCAGTAGGTAAACGCCAGGGCCAGAATTCCAAATACTGGAAATGCATAGGCCAGAATCCAGAACATGCTCGCACTTGTCGCTGGTTCACTGGTCGTATCGGTAACCTGCCCCGATTCAGCCTGGGGACTGGCCCAAGTGGCTTCCGAGCAAGCCCAGGAAATGGTCATAAATGCCGCAAAAACCAGGAACATCAACGTTAGTCGAGATTTCTGCACACTAAAACGAGGCATGGAAAACCCTCAAGGTTAGAGGTAATCTAAGGAACAAAACAGTTTCCGCCTGGAAAACGGGTATTAAAATTGCTTTAACCGTTTTTTAAAAGTCCTAATCCGCACCTTAGCCCAGCTTTGGCAATTTGGCCCGTGACCATCGGTAAGATCTGTAAATCCGGCAGCCCTACCTACGACTTCGTTGACGACCCTGTTTTTTCACGTTTGCCGACGTTCTGGTCAAGACGCCTGACCATTTTGTCCCATCACCGTTAACCGGCGGTAGCTTGTTTTCGCACGCTGCAGAATCTTACAATGCTGAGGCGACAACTTGCCCGAGTCTTTCCGTTCACTTCAAGGAGCTTCCCGATGCAATCGAAAGGTTGGATCCTGACTACCATTTTCCTCGCCCTCTGCTGGTCGGTTACCACTGGTTCGACTGCCATCGGGGCCGGCATTGCGGTCGCTGTCCAGGAAGAATCGACTGAAAATCCTCCGTCCGAATCGCCTCAGGAAGAAAAGCAGCAGGAGCCGGAAGAGAAACAGGAAGAAAAATCAGAGGAAAAGCAATCCGAGGAAGAGAAATCCGAAACTGAGAAACAGGAGGACCAGGGCCCCGATGGGCCGGCTTTACTTGATCAAGCGTTCGATCTGAAACTGGAAGCCAAAACAACCAAGGATTTGGAAAAGATCGCCGACCTGTGCCAGAAAGCGCTCAAAAAGGGACTGGACAAAGAAGACGAACAGCAAGCCAAAACATTGGCCTCGTCTTCGCTGCTGGAATTTGCTGATCAGCTGGGCAAACGCATTTTCAGTTCCGGAGGGCGGGACCGCCGCTGGCAATATTATCGCAGCCAGGCGATTCCCCGGTTGAAACGGGCGCTTGAATTCGACGAGTCGCTGATCGACGCTCACCTGCTGTTGGCCAAGCTGCAGGCCCTGCCCGGCGGCGATCGAGATGACGCCGAGGCTGCTATCGAGAAAGCCATCGAGTTGGCTGTCGACGATCGTGAACAGCTCTCGGAAGCACTGTTTGTCCGCGCTTCACTGGCGAAAGACGAAAATGCCAGGCTGGCAGACCTGAATCAGGCGATCAAGATTAATCCCAAAAATTTGGCGGCGCGGCAGGTCCGAGCCGCCTATTTCGCCCAGCAGGGCAATCCAGACAAAGCCCTGGAAGATTACAAAGCCTGGTTGGCCGAACAACCGGAAAATTATCAAGCACGCTTGTTGGTCGCCAACAACTTGATTGCGATGGGCGAGAAGTTCGACGAGAAGCTTCAGCAAGAAGCGTTGCAGTTGGTCGATGAAGCGATCGAGGCCAAGCCGGAATTGACTGTCGGCTATACCGTGAAGGCCCAGATCTATGTGATCGCTGAAGAACCTGAGAAAGCGATCGAAGCGGCCAGTAAAGCGATCGAATTGGAACCGAAAAACATCCGTGCTATTCGAATGCGAGGGTCGGCCTATGTCGATCAAGCCAAATACGATCTGGCAATGAAGGATGCCGAAGAGATTCTGCGGTTACAAGTGCTTTCCCCCGAAGGTCTGCAGCTGAGAGGGATCATCCATATCCGGCAGGCGAATTTTGAAAAGGCGATTGGGGATTTCAAAATCCTGGCAGAACAGAATCCTCGCAATCGAGCGCTGCAACGGCAGATCGCCGCATTGTACGATGCCAACTATCAACCTGATGAAGCCATCAAAATTTATGACAGCCTGTTGGGCGAACTCCGCGAGGACGTGCTGGAAAGTCAACCGTCCGAAATCAAAGTCGAAGTATATCGTGATCGGGCCGAACTGTTGCGGGGCCGCGGCGACGCTTATCTTTCCGCCGGCAAGCACGCCGAAGCGATCAAGGACTACGAAGCGGCCTACGAATTCGGCAAACAAGTTCGTGAGCTGGAAAAAGAGCTGAACCGCGAAGTTTCCCAACCCGATGATGGTGTGTTGAATAACCTGGCCTGGGTGTTGGCAACCACCCCCGAGGATGACTTGCGCAATGGCGAACGGGCGATCGAGCTGGCTAAGGAAGCTGCTGAAGTGACTGAATTCAAGGAAGCTCATATCCTCAGCACCCTGGCTTCAGGGTACGCTGAAACGGGTGATTTTGAGACCGCGATCGAGTGGCTGGAAAAAGCTCTGGAAGTCAACCGACAAGTCGCTGAAGACGCAGCCGACAAGTCGGCTACTGACCGCCAGTTCAACAGTCTTAACAAGGAATTGGAAAGCTACCGCAACGAAAAACCCTGGCGGGAAAAGAAAGATCCTGCCGAAGAACGAGCTAAGGCGGAAGCGCAAAAACAGGCCGCGGCGGAGCAGGAAAAATCGGAATCTCAAACCGACGAATCGAAAGACGAAGCCGATAAGGAGCCGTCCGAAAAACAGGCTGACAAGGATGACTCCGAAGATGGTTCGGATGACTCCGACGACGGTTCGGATGACAAGGATAATCGATAGTGACTTGTTACCAACGGTGCGCTATGAGGTATCCCGTCGAGCCGGCTAGCCGGTCTGAGTTCGAATTGTAGGCGGCTGACAACGTGTGGCAGTACAACGGCAATCAACGCCCCGAATTCGCGATTGAACCCGGCCCCGGCCAGGAATCGGTTTGGGACTACCCTCGCCCACCTATGTGCGTTCCGGAAAATCGTCGTGTCGTGGTCCAGGTCGGCGAGCGGGTCATCGCTGATTCAAAGGCCGCCGTTCGCGTGTTGGAAACGGCTAGTCCTCCCACGATTTACTTGCCGCCAACGGACGTAGATTTTGCCTACCTCAAGCAATCCTCGGGGCGATCGTTTTGCGAATGGAAGGGGCAGGCCACCTATTGGTCTTTGTTGGCTCCTCAGGAAAGCGTTTCTCAAATCGGGTGGAGCTATGAAAGTCCTTCGCCAAGATTTGCCGAATTGAAATCGTTCTTGAGCTTTTATCCGAGAAAATCTGAATGCTACCTCGGCGACGAACGAGTTCGTCCGCAAAGCGGTGGCTTTTACGGCGGCTGGGTGACCGACGAAATTGTGGGGCCTTACAAAGGCGAACCTGGAACCAGCGGTTGGTGAGCTTCGGGGTAGCGCGTTCGTAGTCCATGACAAAGGTCATTGGCAATGGCCACGCGTCGCCACAGACTACTTTTCGACGAATGGCTGTTCTGATTCGTACAACGTCAGGCGGACTTTGCTGGGGTGGTCTTCGGCGATTGGTTGTTCTGCCCCTACCAATCCGATTGCCTCACGCTGGGTTGCTTCGGCCGCTTTGAAATCACCCAGGCAGGCGCGAGCCGCAGCCAACGTTTCCATCGCCAGGGCCGTTCGATTGCCAGCCTTCAGGTTGGCTTCGATCAGTTTCAATGCTCGCTGGCCATCACGAACCTGTTCGTCAGGACAGGTTGCCAGCAGCCAGGCGACACGTTGATGTCCAGCGCCAGCTGGTTTGAGTTCGGCTGCCGCCTGGTAATCTGATAGCGCTGACTCCCAGTTTGCCGATGCAAAATGGGCATCGCCACGATTGATCAGTCCAGCTGCCGACTGCGGCTGTCGTTTCAACACGGTTTCGAAATCCTGCAATGCGAGGTCTGTCTTGCCAGCTGACAGGTACGCCAGGCCTCGGCCATTGATGGCTTCCAGGTCATCGGAATTCATTCGCAACACAAACTCGTAAGCTTCGATCGCCCGAGAATGCTGCCCCTGTTTGGCAAACACCTCGGCCAAGTTGAACCAGGCTGCGGTGTAGTCCGGTTTGCGTTCAATCGCCTGCCCCAGTTTTTCTGCTGCAGCGGACCATTGTCGATCCAGCATCAATGCGATCCCCCACGAGTTCCAGCTGCGATGACGCTGGGGCGCGTAAACGATGGCTGCTTCAAAATCATCCAAGGCTGCAGCCATCGCTTCAGAATAGCGAGTCAAGCTGCCGACATTGCGGAATTGTCGAGCCAGCTCGCAACGTTTTTCGCCACAGCGGTTTAGCGTCCAGCCCTTTAACGATTTAACGTACTCCTCGTTTTCTTTCGATAACTTGTACTTCAGTGCATCGTCGCACTGCTTGTCCAGAGCCTGGAACTCCGACAGGGTTGTCGCCGTTTTGGTTGCGTCGTAGATGGCGCGTGTTCTTTGGGCTTGCTGCTGAGGCGTGAGCGTCTCGCGTTCCTGGTCTCCAACGATCGGTTGGAGCACGGGATTGATGAGGCCGTCGGTGTTTGATTTGGGCGCGTCGACCTGGCCCCAAATCGTTGCCGGAGACAGCACCGCTAAACCAATCAAGCCCACAGCCAGGCTGACTGGGGTGACGGCAAATCCCATCGTTCGAATTCGCTGGCGAAAACGCATGTGCTTATCCCTCCCTGGATCAAACTTGTCGATGCCGGAATTAGAACCGAAACGCGATGATTCACCAACATCATTCCTGCGGTTCGGTCATCCGCATCGGATCCAGTGCTTCCTTGAGGGTTTCCTCCGGCAGAATTTCCTGTTCCAGGCACAATTCGCGAATGGTTTTGCCCGTCTTGAAGGCTTCCTTGGCCAGTTTGGCCGCCTTTTCATAACCAATGTAGGGGTTCAAACTGGTGCACATCGACAGGCTTTGCTCGACGAAGGATTCACAAACGTCGATGTTGGCTTCCATTTCGGCGGCGCAAAAGTCGACAAATGCATTGGTGCCATTGGCCAGCAACGCGATACTCTCCAGCGTCGTGTGACACATGACTGGCATCATGATGTTCAATTGGAATTGGCCACCAGCGGCGCCGCTGACGGTGATCGCCTGGTCGTTACCGATCACGCGAGCCGTTAACTGCATCATGCTTTCACACATCACCGGATTGACCTTGCCCGGCATGATCGAGCTACCTGGTTGTCGGGTGGGCAGCGCGACTTCGTAAAATCCGCAGCGCGGGCCGGACCCCAGCCAGCGAATATTGTTGGACACGTTAAACAGCGTCGTGGCGATGGTCTTCAAGTTGCCATGGCAGGCAACCAGTCCATCCCGTTGAGCGTTGGCTTCAAAGTGGTTGACCGCTTCGACGAAGTCGATTCCAGTTTGTTCAGCCAACTCTCTGGCGACACGAGCCCCAAATTCGGGGTGGGTATTGATTCCCGAACCAACGGCCGTTCCACCGACTGGAAGTTCACAAACGGCTTGCACCGCCTGTTTGGCACGTTCGATGGAAAGCTCCAATTGTCGGGCCATGCCGCCGATTTCCTGGCCCAATCGCAGCGGTGTGGCATCCATCAAGTGAGTGCGCCCAATCTTGATGACACGATCCCATTTTTTGGCTTTCTCATTCAGCGTATCGGCCAGGCGTTTGAGTGCCGGGATCAGGCTGTAAGTGATTTCGCTGGCCACGGCCACGTGAATCGCCGTAGGAAAGGTGTCATTGGTGCTCTGCCCCATGTTCACATGATCGTTGGGGTGGATCGGTTTCTCGGCGGCAAACCGGTCGCCACCTGCCAATTCGATCGCGCGATTGGAAATGACCTCGTTGACGTTCATATTGCTGGACGTACCCGAACCCGTTTGGAACACGTCGATCGGGAATTCGCCGTCCAGCTTTCCTTCAATCACGTCCCGGCAGGCTTCGAGCATGGCTTCGACTTGATCGTCGGTCAGCGGGTTTTTACCGGATCCGGTCAGCTTGCCGAGATCTCGATTGGCGACCCCGCAGCCCAATTTGACTCGCCCCATTGCGTGAATCATGGCTGGAGGGATTGGCCAGCCGGAGATGGGGAAATTCTCAACGGCGCGTTGAGTCTGGGCACCATAATAGGCTTGGGCAGGGACCTGGATCTCTCCCATCGAGTCATGTTCGGTTCGCATTTCGTTGTTCGTTGTCATGGCCATCGTCACTGCTCGTATTTATTCCAAAGGGGCACTGACGGTATGATAGACCAGCCTTAATTTTGCACCAACCCGCCCCGACCAAATCTCCAGCCGAGATCCGCTCGATTGCCCATGAATACCAGCCACGATTTTCACAAGGTCCGCAAAGAATACGAAGATCAGGGAATTGACCCGACAACGCTTCCCGAATTACCGATGGAGCTGTTTCGGCAGTGGTACCAGAATGCCGTCGACAACCAACCGGCCGAATGGTTTGAACCCAATGCGGTTTCATTGGCCACCAGCAGTGCCGCGGGGCATGTGACAAATCGTTACATCCTGATCAAGGGGATCACGGATCAGGGGATTCAGTTTTTCACCAACTACGATTCTCGCAAAGGCCAACAGCTGGCCGATAACCCTCGCGCTGCGGTGGCCATGCATTGGCCGTACCTCGGCAGGCAGGTGCGTCTGGAAGGAGCGGTCTCAAAAACAACGCCGGACGTCTCGGAGCACTATTTTCATTCCCGCCCCCGCGGCTCCCAGATCAGTGCCGCGACGTCCCCGCAATCTCAGCCTGTTGCTAGTCGTGAATTTCTAGATGATCGTTCCAAATCTTTCCAGGAACAGTATGAAGGGCAAACGATTCCGCTGCCCGAGAACTGGGGCGGCTATTTACTGACCATCGATTTGATTGAATTCTGGCAGGGCCGGCCAGATCGTTTGCATGACCGGATCATTTACCGGATGCAAGACGGACATTGGCACCGTGAACGCTGGGCGCCTTAAAGGTTCCGACCAAAGCGACGTGAGATTCTTACGCGGAGCAACCTGAGTCTTTGACCTTGGAGTCAAAAGAAGTCTCACGCAGAGCCGCAGAGTCGCAGAGTCGCAGAGATCAGGCGGGGGATTTTAAGATTGTAGGTTTCTGCTGACGTTTGAATTTCGTCAAAGCTGCCTTGGTAAGATACTGCATGTGAGTTCGGTGGACGTCAGCAGCTATCCAAGTTGGTGAGGTCTCTGCCCCAAGCAATTTCTTCTATC
>CAZJEK010000100.1:11430-17472 GCA_964545005.1 uncultured Pirellulaceae bacterium | reverse complement strand
AGCTCATGTTGATTCCGCCATGGAGGACGCCGGGATTACGCATCTAAGGGGCTCCTGCCTGGCTGAGCTGTCGGGCGGTCAGCGGCAGCTGGCCTGGATTGCAATGGCCCTGGCGCAAGACACGCCGTTGCTGTTGCTTGATGAGCCGACGACGTTCCTGGACCTGGCCCATCAACTTGAAATTCTCGATACGCTGGAAAAACTTCAGCAGCAACGACAACGCACGATCGTATTGGTTTTGCACGATATCAACCAGGCGGCAAGGTATGCCAGCCACATGGTAGCTCTGGTTGACGGACGCATTGCGGCCAGCGGTACGCCCGAGGAAATGATGACCGCCGAAAACCTGGCTCGCGTGTTCAATATCGAAGCCCTGGTGATGAAGCGAAACGACGATGTGGCAGTTCCCTATTGCATTCCCATCAGTAAAAGGTCCTGACGGCAATCAGGTTATCTGGACGAACCCGGGCCCAAAATCGCAGCGGCTGCCATGGCGGCCGTTTCGACTCGCAGGATGCTGTTCCCAATTCGCATCGGTTGAAAACCAAGCCGTTTGGCTGCAACCAACTCGTCGTCGGTGAATCCACCCTCAGGGCCGATTAAAACAACGAACTCGGTCCAATCTTCTCTGACAATTTTGCTGATCGAATCGCCTTCGTACGGATCACCATAGACTCGTTGCACCTGGTTCAATGAGCCATCTGCTGTCCAGTTCGCTAGTTGATCAATCGACATTGCCGGCTCCAGTTGCATCAGCCAGCGTCGTTCGCATTGTTTGGTGGCTTCAATGATCTGTCGCTCCAGGCGACCCCTGGCTTTTGCATTCGGTTCGGCGACGCCTCGATTCGTTTGTAGCGGAATCAGAAAGTCCACTCCCAGTTCGACCAGTTTCTCGACCAGAAACTTCTGGCGGTCTCCTTTGGGTAACGCCACGGCAATCGCGAGTGTCCGCCCCTGTGGGCGAGGGAAATGGTCGCTGGATTCAACTCTGGCTTCCAGCTGTTTTTTCGAGGCCAACAGAATGGTACAGTTGGCTTCGCTGCCCTCGCCATCAAACAATACCAGTTGATCTCCTGCCTGAAATCGCATCACATTGACCGCGTGATGGGCCTGGTCACCAGTCAATACCGCGACGTCGCCAGTTTTTGGCAACGGAGTCAGGAAAAAGCGATACGCCATGATTCGATATGGAGGTTGGTCTGGTGCGGGGCAGTGCGTTGGTTAAAATAAGGTCCGCAAGTTCGACTGGAATTGAAAGAAGTCGATTTGGTTCGCCAAGCAAACTTTGTCAGCCACTGATTATGCCAGAAATTGTCTACCCACAAGAAGAGGGCGATTCGATCGTCGTCGATTTGCGAGATCCTTATTGGGCGGCATTGTTGGCCTGGCTATTGCCTGGTGCCGGACATTTTTACCAGCGGCGGTTCGCCAAAGGTTTTCTGTTCATGATCTGTGTGCTCAGCATCTATTTTATCGGGCTGGGGATGGGGCAGGGCCGAGTTGTTTACGCGTCCAATCGGCCGAATGATTTTCGCTGGCAATATGCCGGTCAGATTGGGGCCGGGGCCGTCGCACTTCCAGCGCTAGTTCAAGCCTACAAAACGCAAGACGGTGGCGATCCGTTTTTTGTGCTCTGCGAGCGCTATCCGGAAAAATATAAACCGGAATCAATGCGTTTCAAAAGGATTCCCGAAGATCAACTGGATAACTACCAGGGGGCAACCTTGAAAGATGGGTTCATGGCACCTCCGGCGGGGCCAATTTATGTCAATGATCCCGATGTGCTGGGTCGGTGGCATTACGAATACAAACACTTTTTCGAGCTGGGTACGATTTATACGATGATCGCTGGTCTATTGAATTTGCTGGCGATTTATGATGCCTTTTGCGGGCCAGCCATTTTGACTCCCGCCCAACGGGAACGGATCGAAAGTCGTCGTCGACGAAAACGTGGTGATGAGTTTGATTGAGGTGGTGGATTTTAACTTCTTATGCTCAACCTCAATCTCAAATTTCATTTCTCAAATCCGATAGTTCAATCCCATGCCCATTATCGCTTTCACTGGATTGATCGCCGCAGCTCCCAAATTCCTGTATGCCGTTCCTTTGGTCATTGCCATCTCCCTGGTCTACGGCGCAACCCGGCATGAGTACCTGAAAGAGATCCTGATCCAGTCCGCCCGATCCGCGCGCTGGGTCGTCGGATTCATGGGCATTATCCTGGTGGTGATCTGGATCGCCGGTTTCTGGAATTGAAAAGAATTCAAGTTGAGTTGATCGGCCAGTTTGCCAGGGAAAATCGATTCCGGCTTGCGTTCGGACGTTCGTCTGTTCGTCCACCGAATCAAACCGACGGATCGATGTCGTCGACAGCTTTTCGGTCCCGCGTGAATACGCTTCCGGCGGCTTCGCCAAAGGCCCACATGCCAACTCCTAACAGCGCCCCCGGGGGCCCGCCGGCCAACGCGCCAATCCCAACCGATGTGCCCAATCCCACGGCTCGACCGACCTGCTGAGAATGTCGCGAGTTTAACCCACGATTGGAGGCCGCGACCTCGGTTCCCAGTTGCGCAACATCGGCCAACATCAACCATGGCGTCGCTGTTTTTGGCAATCGTCGGCTGGCAAACTGTGTCACACGACGCGCGGCCTGGCGGCCGCCATGCCGAGCCATCAGTTTGGCGGCGACTGCGGCAGTGCGGTGAAACGCGCGGCGAACCTGATGACTTTCGGCTTTCCCAGTCCGGCACCACATCACGAAGTGTTCGCAATTGTTTGAGAACAGGCAGTAATTGTTTTCACCGCGTCGGCTTAATGCGCGATCGATTATTTCATCGGCAGAAAATTTCGCCGGTTGATCCAACACCCAGACGACGCGGCGGGCCGGATCGTGTTCGATCGGAACCACTTCAATTCGATTGCCCGTCAGATTTCCGCCACCGTATTGAATGACATGGCCGTCACCCATGTCGATCGCATGGTGTTGATAGGGGCCATATGAAATGACCAGGTGATCACCTTTTGCCATGAATAAATCCTTGAAAAACATCGTCCCCTGTCGGTCGCTGCACCGCAAAAACGATGGAGCATGGCCGATTCGGCCGTGAGCGCAGTGGATAGCTTGATCCGGTCAAAAATATTCATTCTCGGGCCAGTGGCCCAAGCTACTCTTCGCGTTCGCCAAAACAAGCAACATTACGCTGTTTTCGTTCCCCAGGCAAGAATCTTGGGCAAGCTGGTGACTATTTCCCCAGCGCCCGCGAGACATCCGTTTTATATGCCGAGATTGCCGGGTACAGTCCGACGATGATCGCCAGCAAAATCAACGCCGGAATCAACAGTAATTCGGGCGAGACACTCCACTGCTTCATGAAGTCTGGCAGCATCCCGGCTCCCGGCCAATAGGCCAGTTCCGTCGCGGGTGCGAAACTGAAAAAATTCAGATCCACGCCAGTGCGATCTTCCACGATCGGCCCCAGGGCTGCATTCAATGCATGACCGCCGATCCAGCCCAGTAAACCACCGGCCACCGCCAGCAGAATCGACTCGCAGAGCATGATCATCATCACCTTGCCTCGGTTGGCACCGAGTGCCCGCATGACGGCAATTTCGTGCTGCCGTTGGCTCATCGAGTTATAGATCCCCACGATGATACTCAGCGCCGAAACGATGCAGATCATCGACGTCAACGCCAACAGGATCCAGCGAATCGGATCGACGAAAAACGTAAACAGCCGGGACACCTGATCAACGGGATTGACGGCCTGGGCTGCCTTTTGACTTTGCTCGGGACGATACGGGGTCCACCCCAGCGTCGATTCCAACTGGCCTTCGTTGATCACCGACGGCAACAGCGTTGCCAGCACTCCGGCTGGATCACGACTGCTGGTCCGAACCAGAACTGCAGTGACTTCGCGTTGTTCAATCGGCAACGGAACCCGGTTCAAGTTTGGGTTGTAGTCTTCCACAGCCAGAGGAATTTCAGGCGCCGTTTTTTCTTTTGAATTCGAACCCGACCCCGAGCCGTTGGATTCAAACACCGGTGACGCTTCCATCACTTCCTCAAACGTTTCGTCTTCGCCAAATGGATCGGCGAAGTCGGCCGGATCAGACGACTCGACATCCGAATTGGTTGGCTCAGCCGTCGATGGCTCGTCCCGGTCATTGCGGGTCTTCAGGATGGCGTCATTTTCCACCGGTTTGGCGTGGTCTTCCATCAGGTAAAAACCTTCCATATTCAAGAATACCACGCGGTCGTTCGGCGTTCCCGTCGAATCGAGAATCCCGACAATCGTGTAGTTCTGCTCGTGAATATGAGCGCTGCTGCTATCCGGGTCGCCATGGGTTGCTTGAATGGTGTCGCCAATTTTCAAACTGGTGCGACGAGCAACCGCGGCGCCAATCACGCATTCAAAGAAGCCATGTTCGGGGCTGCTTTCGACAAAGCACCGGCCTTCGGCAAACCCAAACTTTTCTTCGGTGTCGATATCCAGCACGAGGTCGGTGAAAAAGTTAGGCTTGGTGCCGACACAGCGAAACGCCAATTGAGTTTCAGGGTCGACATAGGAATCTCCCAGGCACAGCGGAACGGCACAATCCACGTATCGCCGGAACAGTCCGGATTCCCCCAGCTCCATGGCAGTCTCGCGTTGAGCGTTGAAGGTTTCGTCGGCCAGTTGTTCAGTCAACCAGCCAGCCGGATTTCCAAACTCCGATCCACCGGCCAAACGCAGTCCAAGCTGTTCCTGCTGGTAGGCAATATGAGCGATGGAGTTTTCCAGTTCTCGCGCCCGAGTCTCCTGGTCTTCGAACGCCAAGTAGTACTCGTAGGGAATGTTTTCGACAGGCTGGCTGAGGTAGTAAACGGTGTTCATGGTCAGCTGCAATCCGCCCCCGCGGGCACCGACTATGACGTTGTAGCCAAAACTGTTGTTGCTCTTGAATGACTGCGAGACCACGCCATGAATCGAAAGCACGGCCACGACCAGCATCACGCCCAGAGCCATCGAAATGATGGTCAGCAATGAACCGAGGCCGCGGTGTTGAATGCTTCGCCAGGCGATTTTGACTACGTTCATGACAACCGATATTGACAGCAGGTAAATCTAATACGTTATTCGGAAACCGCCGCGGCCCGGGCATCGGCCACGACACGGTTCACATTGGCCAGTTCAACCACCCGTTCGAATTTGTCAGCAACCGCCATCGAGTGGGTGACCATCAGCAAAGCGATGTTTTCCTCCCGGCAACTGGAAGCAATCAGATCGACGATTTGATCCTGGTTGCGAGGATCGACATTCGCAGTCGGCTCATCGGCGAGCAACAGTTTGGGCTTGTTCGCCAGAGCTCGCGCGATCGCGACTCGCTGTTGTTCGCCAACCGAAAGCTGGCCAGGCTTGTTGTGCAAGCGATGGCCCAGCCCAATTTTTTCCAACAATTGACGAGCGCGGCTGGAGGAAGTTTTTTTCTTGGCAAACGCCATCCCCAACAGGACGTTTTCCAGGGCCGAAAAACCGGGCAACAGGTTAAACGTCTGGAATACATAACCCAGCTTGTCGGCGCGAATCCGGTCGCGAGCCGATTCCGAGAAACGAGTCAATTCGACGTTGTCCAGCAGCACCTTGCCAGAGTCCGGCTTGGTGATTCCGGCGATCGTATGCAGCATCGTGGTCTTGCCACATCCGGACGGTCCGATCAGAACCACCTGCTCCCCCGCGGCAATCTCAAAGTGGGGAATGTCGAGGATCGGGACGCGGTTACCGTCAGGTTGCACGAAACTTTTCTTGATGTTTTCCAGTTGAAGCATACCGTTGCTTCCAATTGTGAGCGAACCGAATCGAGGCCGACAGTTTAAC
Source organism: uncultured Pirellulaceae bacterium (assembly GCA_964545005.1). Lineage (GTDB taxonomy): Bacteria > Planctomycetota > Planctomycetia > Pirellulales > Pirellulaceae > Mariniblastus. Next base: position 11,617 of record CAZJEK010000100.1, on the reverse strand, counting down.
TGATCCGGCGTTTATTTCGATACGGCCTGAAACCGGTTTGGTTCGCCGCTTCACCAGTTTCGTAGGTTTAATTGAATGTATCGACGAAGAAAAAACCACAGAGACACAGAGGACACGGAGAGGCTGGCATTTTTTGCCAGCCGATTTAGGCGTTAGCCCCGGACGAAACCAGTTGACGCTTAAGATA
>CAZJEK010000100.1:0-11330 GCA_964545005.1 uncultured Pirellulaceae bacterium | reverse complement strand
GGGCCATTGGCCCGAGTCCGCAAGGCTTTCACCCAGCATTAAGTACTCCATTGCGAACACGGCCGAATCGGCCATGCTACAAAACGTTTGCGGAGAGGCTGACATTCTTTGCCAGCCGATTTAGGCGTTAGCCCCGGACGAAACCAGTTGACGCTTAAGATACGGATGGTCGGTGGCTGGCGCCAAAACCGCTGGACACGATCGTGAGGGGTAGCTTGGGCCATTGGCCCGAGTCCGCAAGGCTTTCACCCAGCATTAAGTACTCCATTGCGCCCCCACTCGGCCGTTATCTAGACCACCGGCGTCTTGACCAGCCCTTTGATCCGATCGACGAATTCACCGACAGGGTCACGAGGGTAGCGTTGCCGAATGTGATGGCCGGCGAGTTTGCCGATCTCCTGCCACTGTTCGCGTTGTTGCCAAGCCCGTTCCAGAGCATCGTCGAGCAGTGCGATCGTCGCACCCTGGGCAATGAACCCGGATTCATTGTCATCAATCAATTCCATGTTGCGGCCAATGGCGGTCGTGATCGGCAGCCGGTTACAGAGCATGGCTTCAATCACGACCAGGGGAGCCCCTTCATATCGCGACGGCAACAACAGGGCATGGTTTTCCTCCCAGATTTCCTGCACCTTGTTTCGATAGCCTTCGATCACCAACTGTTTTTCCAATCCATGCAGTTTGATCAGTTCTTCCAGTTGCTTCTTGTTTCCCTGGTCGTGCCCGTAAAACGAAATCTTCAAGTTCCGGTTTCGCCACTTCGGCTGCTTCATCACGTCGACAACCAGGTCGTGGCCTTTGGATTGAAAATGGATCCTGCCGACCAAGGCAACTCGAAATTCTTTCGTGTCCGGCCAGGCGGGATCCGAATCGAAATCAACGTTGAACGGATTGGCAATGATTTCGGCGTTGTCGAATTTCATTGCGATGTTGTTCTGCAGTTTCAACTGATTTTCTTCGGAAACGAAAAATACGCGTTCCGCATTCCGATACCAGTTGCGATAGGCATCGATGCGATCACCGGGAATAAAAAAGAAACTGCTGGCGCACTGAATATTGATCCCGTAGGGAATTCCCATTGCTTGACAAACATCGGCGATCAGGATTTGATCGGGGTGGTAGCCCAGCGTAACCAGAACCGCATCTGGCCGTTCGGCCTCCAACCAATCCTCAGCTTTACCGTTGCGCGAGAAAAACGCTTTCAAGGTATCCGTCTGCCGTCGCAAAAATGGCTTCGGTGGTTTTTCACGCAACCAGACGGTTCCTCCGTGTTCTTCGATTTGCTCCAGCTGAAAAGCTTTGTACGGCCACCATTTATAATTGACCGTGACCTGATGCCCCTCCTGCTGCAGGATTCGCGCGGCGCGTTGCCAAAGGACTTCGCTCCCGCCCCACGGCATCCCACTCATGCAGGAATAAAATCCAAACTTCACGTCAGTTCCTCACGTCCAGGGCTTGAGACTCTTGCGGCGCAATCGCTGGGCTTCCGTCGGCCGGAAACTCATACCCGTCCAGCCGATAGGTTTGCAGCGCCAAGTCATAAATTTCTTTTAACAACGGATAGTCACCGTAGAACCGGTCTCGCAAATGAGTCGGGATGTTCTCATCGTAAGTCGAAACATTCACATGGGGCAATGTGGTTGAATCCTTGCCCAGCAGTTTGGCCAGATTGTCAATGGATGTCTGCAGGTCTTCGAAGACTCCCAGATAAATGAACCGCGACCGAATCTTCGACTCAAAATTGTCCAACGTGACGTCCTGGGGGAGATGGTCAAACAGCCAGTAGGGGTAAGAGCGAACGTAGCTTTCCACATTCGGGAACTGCTGGTTGAAGTCAACGTTTTCGCCACGAAACCAGAATTCGCCCTGCTTGCTGCGCCCTTTGGCGAAAAAATACATCGACACCGCCAAGTCAAACGGGTCTCGCAAAATCGTAAAATACTGATTCACTTCGGGATAAAAATAGGGCAAACCATATCCGCGCCCATGATTGAAATGACCATGGATGCATTTTACGTTCGGTAGCCAGCGGCCGACGCGGTCCTGCGTCGGCACTTTTGGCAGGACAATATCCAAGCGTTCGTTCTGGTTCAGTTTGTGATAGTCATCCTCGAACCACGATCGCAACAAGCGCAGTACGCTGCTACCGGCACATTTGGGAATGTGCGTATAGATCAATGGTTCGTGTGGATTGTATTGTCTCATCAATCGTCGGATTTCTCGCCTGGCGAGCCGGGTTGTTGATCAATTCCCAACCGTTGCCGTAGTGATTGGACCCGAGCGTGAAGCTCGCGAACCCTGACTTTTAGCTGATCATTTTTTTGGTGCAGCTGGTCGATGTATTCGTCCCGTTGATCCAGTTCGTCCGGTAATTGTTGTAAACGCTCGATAGCGGCCGTCAATTCGATTTGCAGCCGTTGCCGATCTTTGATTTCAAAGGCATCGTTGTCGGGGTAAAGCTGGGCAAGATTGTCGCTGTGGGACGCCGTGTCAGTGACCTCGGGCATGAATGGTACGATTCGATGGGGCAGTTGAAGTGGGGCGTTAGTCTGGGCTGCCTGGGTTCCGGCTTCGAGCATCGCTTTAATCAGCTGTTCCATGCGGGGCGTCGCCGGAGTCCGACATTCCAGTTGATCGTGCAGGATAAATTCCTGGTGTTCCAGCTTGGCCGCGGGAGGTTCCGCCAATTCTGAAATCACCTGGCCAAATTGTTCCCGGCACCGCAGCGTCCAGGCGGCGGGAACAAAACTGGGGTGGTGAAAGAAATCCAGTAACGCTGTCGGGCGACCACGCAAGGCACTTTCCAAGAACAGGGTCGAAGGCGTTGTAATCACCGCGTCGGTTTCCGCCATGACGGAATCCAGCTCAGGGCGCTCAGATTCGTCTTCCTGGGCAACCCCCAGTTCGGTGGCAAGTTGCGGCGATACCCGCCAGACAAGTTCCAGTTCGCGACCGTCGCTGAGTGTTCGTCCCGCCGACCAATTTCGCAACGCGATCAGCGATCCAGCGACGATTCTTTGTTGGTCGTCGTCAAACGCCGGGGTCGTCGCGCTGGCGACAAGAATCCGGAATTTTTCGTGCGAGGATCGTCTTGCCAAACGCTGGACCTGATCCAATCGCGGCAGCCCGATCACTTCACAGCGGCCGGCATTGCCCCAGGACTCAATCAACCTCGCTGGTGCACGTCCCAGGCAAGCCAGCTTGTGACCGAACAGCGGATGGAAAATGGAACCAGCTGGCAAACCTGGGTGCAGGAAGGTGTTGCGGTACTCCAAAATCCCATCCGCAAGAATCAAAATCGGGATCTTGCCGGCTTGGTAAATGTTTCGCAACGCATGCAACGCCTCCCAGTGGTAGTGCAGGTGGGTGACGATCAGGCCGGCATCCTCAGGCGGTTGCCAACGGTGGATGGGCTGGTCCACAACCTGTACCGGCACACTGTCGATCTGATCCAACCAGGGCTGGTACAAACCGCTGCGAGCTGCGAATCGACAAAGAACATAAACCTTCGCTGGCACGGATTTTCCTCGGTCCGGTAAATACCTGGTTGTGATTGCCTCAAACTCGGCCGGCATGCGGATTCAGATAAGTTTCCATTTTCAACGTTACCGTTTGACACTTAGATCCGATTGTCGATTCCAGGCTCTCGCACCATGTCCAGCTTCAAGGGCAGGTGTTTGACCCAGTTGCTGTCCGGTTCATAACCTACCGCAGCCATCTGCTCGCCGGCCAAGGCGTCAAACAGCTCGCCATCGGCCAATGTGAAGAAGTTTCGCCAATCGCCAACGACACCTTTTCTGGCCTTCGCCGTCGGATCCTCCTCGCCCGGTGGACGGCCCGTCATGGCCTCAAACGTTGTCGCTTCTTCGCACTTGACGCACAGTTCTTCGTAGTGGTCGACCCCGAGTACCTCGAAGACTCCGGACAATGCCGTCGCCATGTCTTCTTTCATGGCTTCGTAGGTGATCAGGTGGTCTGCAGGTTGATCGGCGAACACGTCAATCGTTTCGCACCAGTTCCGAGCCCATTTTTTGATCACGGCGGCGTCAAAGAAACGGTCCAATTTCATTCCCGGAATCGGATTGAAATAGAACTCATGCCGATCGGTACCTTCGGCATCTTTCAGCAACCAGTCAAACGTCCCGCTGGTTAACACGTCGCGGCCATCGCGGACAAGGTGAATGATCTTGGCTTGCGGAAACAGGCGGCGAATTTCGCTGACCACCAGTTCCGCTGTTCCCGGATACGGGGTGATCTTGTCGACAACGATGTTTTTGCCCGTCCGGCCTTGGGCGAAATGCAGCAGGAAATTGACGAAGGACTTCTTGAAGTCTTCCACGAACGAACCGTAGTCGCGATTCATGTACTGATAAAAGTAATGCATTGCAAACGACTTGGCGTATTTGTCAAACGTGATCCGCGGAGCCTGAGTGCCGTCGTTGTTGGTCCAGACTTCGCAAAAGTCACCAAACAGACGTTGTTCGGTACCGAACAACGCAGGGTGGTGATTAATCGCCGAAGTTAACCAGGTCGAACCACTGCGTGGTGCGCTGACGATAAAGTGAAGTTGCAGTTGGTTATCCATTGACCTGCCAGTCATGGGGAATGTCAGTAATCCCGTTTAATCCGAATCCGTTGGCATCGGTAGGTGGCCCTACGATACGAAATACGCCTCGAATCGATGAACGGTGATAAAAATCGGTCGTCTCTGGGCCCAACAGGGAAATGTTGAAATGGTAAGCCCCAATCAATAACGGTAACCTGGGGAATCGCAAGGTGATTACCCGTCCCGGTGGTTCCAGGTCAAACTCAACACCCCGGTGCGGGGTCGACACGGATGTCAGGACTCCATGCACCGGCGAACACAATGCGACGACAAGCCGCGCTTGGCGGATCGTCTGCGTGGTGCTCAACTGGATTCGCAACGAAACACACTCTCCGGTTTCAAATTCGTTTTGAGCGTTACCCTGTTCGTTGACGACCTCCACCTCTTCGACGTTGGCCACCGCACCGCGTTCCTCTTTCTGCTTGGCGATCGCTCGATCACTCGCACCAAGCATCTGTTCATAGATACTACATCCGGTTTCCAAGTCCCCGTCATGCACAATTTTTCCCTGACCGAAAACAATCGCGCGATTGGCCACCCGCTGCAACATCCCTACCGCGTGCGTAACCAGTATGATCGACACCCCACTGTTGGCGAGTTCGTTCAAATGCTTGAAGCACTTCATTCGAAAGCCAACGTCCCCGACCGCCAGGACTTCATCCATCAGCAACAACTGGGGACGCAGGTTGGCCGCGACCGAGAATCCCAGCCGCACGCGCATGCCCGAGCTGTAGGTTTTGATCGGATCATCGATCACGTGTCCCAATTCGGCAAATTCGACAATTTGATCGAAGATCCGATCCACATCGCGGCGCCCCAGGCCCAGCACCGCGGCGTTGATGTAAATGTTCTCCCGGCCAGACAAAACCGGATTGAATCCGGTACCTAATTCGATCAATGCGCCAATCCGGCCGCGAATATTGATCTCACCGGAATCCGGTCGGATCAGGCCGTTGATCATTTTCAGCATTGTGCTTTTGCCGGCACCGTTGGGGCCGATCATCGCGACGCATTCTCCCGCCCGAACCTGGAAGCAGGCGTCACGGACGGCAAAAAACTCTCCCGGCCGCAAGTCACCGGCCGAACGATCCTTGCCGGCACCAATGATTTCCCGGCCCAGGTCTTTGACGCCATACCACATCGCGCGCTTCAGCTGCCGACAGTAAATCTTCCAGACGTTGGACACGTCCAGGATCAGGTCATTGTTTTCTCGGCTGCTCATCAGGCGGTCATTCTTTCGATCAACAGCGGAATCGAGATTCGGTACACCAGCAGACCCAGCAGAAACACCGGTACCGCAGCCAAGCCATAGATCAATCCACTTTGCACAAACTCGGTGCCCCCCATCAGCGTCCAATCCCTGGCCACCACCAACAACGGCGCCGCGGGATTGATCCAATTCAATGGCGAACCTTCGATCACCGGATACACGATCGGCGTCAAGATCATCCAGAATGGCAGTGCGACGGAAATGAATCGACTGACATCCTGGTACAGCGATCCAATCGGCAGAATCAACAACCCCAGCCCCAACGCCAGCAGCACCAACGCCAGCAAGGCCAGCGGCATCAACAGAATCGTGATCGGGACCGTGACTTGAAAGTAGACAAATGCCGGGATCAACAGCAACAAACGAATGGCCAGGTCAAACAACACCTCGCCGATGCCGACCAGCAATAATGACTCTCGGGGGAAGTTCAGTTTGCTGATCATGTTCCGGTTCTTGTTCAGCATGTTCAGCGGCATCTGGAACGCCTCGATGAAGGACTGCCAGAAAATCATCCCGACCAGGACATAGACGGTGAAATTGATCTGCAACTCATCCGTCTTCAAGACGTCCGTGCTGTTGCGGAGAAATACCCAGAACGCAGTATTCAAAATTGGCGGCAAAAAAACCCAGAACAGTCCCAGCAGCGTTTGCCGATACATTCCGCGAAGGTTGCGGACAAACAGTCGCCACGCCAATTCCCGCCCGCGCCAGGCGTCGCGAAAAATGTTTTGGAACAGCTGGACCGGGTGACGAATCTCGGAACGGGAACTGTAATGCGTAACCTGATCGGAAGCCTCAGGCGGTGCGTAGTCCGTTGGCGGGCTGTCCACCACATCGCCGTCGGCGTCAACGTCGGCGATATCCCCAGTTACTTCAGGCGCGCGGCGGGCCAGGGGCAGGGGGGGAGGATTCGTGTTTCCGGCAGGCTGGTTCACGGCAACCGTGGTTTGGCTGAGGGAAGGGTCAGGCGAGTCCGGCTCGCACAAGATCATGCAAATGGATCACGCCGACAATCCGCTGGTCCGGACCAAGCACGGGTAACACGGTGATGCCGTAGATTTCCATTTGCCGCAAGGCTTCGGCCGCCAGGGCCGAAGCTTCAACGTGCTTCGGTTGGGACGTCATGAAGTTGGACACCGGTCGTTGTAAAACGTTCCCCTGCTTGTCGGAGGCAGCGATTTCCAGCAAACGCCGCAAATCACCGTCGGTAATCACGCCTTGCAGGACGCCAGAGGGATCGACGACAAACACCGCCCCCAATCGTTTCTGCGAGATGACCGTGATTGCCGCTTGCAAGTCAATATCCTGACCGACGCGAGGGATCCGATCCCCGGAATGCATCAAGTCGGCGACTTGCAGCAACAGCTTGCTGCCCAGGTGACCCCCGGGGTGAAAGATCGCAAACTCGCGTTCGGTGAATCCCCGCGCGTGCATCAACGCAACTGCAATCGCGTCGCACCAGGCCAGCGTCACGGTTGAACTGTTCGTCGGGGCAGGGGCAATTGCGTCGGCTTCCTGTTGGACCGCCGTGTCGATCACTGATACGCATTGTTTGGCCAATGAGCTATTCGGGTTGCCCGTGATCGCGATCGTGGCCACGCCCAGCCGAGCGGTAAACGGCAGCAGTTCAATCACCTCGCGAGTTTCACCGCTATGGGATAGAAACAAGACCACGTCCTGGTCGGTCAGGATTCCCAGGTCGCCATGCATCGCTTCGCTGGGATGCAGGAATACTGCTGGCGTTCCAGTGCTGCAAAAAGTTGCGGTTGCTTTACGACCGATGTAGCCCATTTTTCCCATCCCGATCACAATCAATCGACCGGGGCAGCGAAGTAGCAAGTCAATCGACGTGCGAATCGAATTCGCTTGTTCGGCGACGCCGTCAGCGGCCGACTTCAAGGCAGCCGACTCGGCGCGCAAGACGTCGGCAACGCGATCGACGATCGCTGGATCGACATTGGATGGATCAGGTTGAATCAACTCACTGGTCATGCATCAATTATATTCCGTGGGCTGCACGTTGGTTCAACGTCAATTCACAGGCTGAGATAGAAAAAACGCGGCCGACGTTGTTGTCTGTCAGCCGCGTTTGAAGTGCACTCCATTGGCTTCAGTAACTCTTGCGAGTTGATCCTGAATTGACTCGAAAGTCCCAACGATCCTGCACGAAACTATTTTTTCAGGGCAAAGTCCGCCCACATACTAGCCGGGGCCGGACAGGCTGGGGCCGTTCCGCATTCCCGATCCGATCGCGGTGCCGCTTTGTTGTTTGATCCGCTGCAATTCCCGTTTCAATCGCTCAATCTCTTGTTGCTGTTGCTGAATCGTTGACTGCAGTTGTGTTTGCCCGACGGACTGCTTTTGAGTGGGTTGAAAGTCGTTGTTGGGGCGAGGCTGAGCTCGCAAAGGCGAATCCAACACCGAGTGCAACCCGGAAGAACGACGGTTGGTTTCTGGCTCGGGCAGGAAGCTGTAGTTGTCCTTGGTGTTCACCTGGCTGTTGAGCGACGGCTTGGCCGGGGCTGGTTGATCCTCGATGGCTTCATCGGGTTCCGGGGCTTCACCGAAAGCAATGATCAGCTTGTCGTCGTCGCGGCCGCGTTTGATTTCAAACTCCAACTGGTCACCCGGCTTGAGGATGTCGACGATTTCGTTGAACTCCTCAACCGATCCAAATTCTACCCCGCCGCCGCTGATGATCTGATCACCAACGCGAATGCCAGCTTCCCGGGCGTTGCCGGCTGGATCCAGCTGTGTCACGACCAAATGATCTTTTCGGTCTTCAACCAGCATCCCAAATCCGAGCGTCGGTTCTGCTGCAGACCGGGCAGGGCGACCGGCGGCCTGACTGATGTCACGTTGGTTGGCAACTGAACGGGTAAGACGCGATGCGTTCGTCGCAGGCGTGCTTCGTTTCGGTGCGTCCGCAGGTGTGGGGGCTGCGTTCCGATTTCCAGCTTGTGCGGGCAGAGGAGTCCGGTTAAATGGATTGGGGAACTTGGGTAGCGAGGGCTTTTGAACGTTGGGTTTGGGGGCGGGCGTCGGAGACTTGGCCGTTTGTTTTTTATCAGCTGATGTCGGCTCTTTTTGCTTGTCCTTGTCGCCAGTAATCTCGTTCCTCAGTCGACGCAAGAATCGTCCGCCGCCGAACAGTCGGTAATCCTGTTGCGGGGCCGCATCCAACGAAGAGACAAGTCCTGTGAGAGAAACCGTAGCGATCAGCGCGATCAATGAGCAGATCCGGATCATTGATTTTGTCGGCATGGGGAACATCCTTGTTCTCAAATCGGTCACCGCCCTCCGCCATCCGGGAACAGGTCGGCACGGCATCGCGGCCGCAGTTGTTTCTTCGACGGTCGGCATGACTGATACGAATGAATCGTTCGAACAAGGTTTAATAGCCACATTCGCAATAACCCGACCAGCAGTTGCAACCCGAATTCGTCCGTAGGTTGCAAACACCGCGAAAGGTTATGTCGCATGGCCGATTCGGCCGTATTCGCAGTCGAATACCCAATATTGGGTGGAAACCTTGCGGACTCGGGCCAATGGCCCAAGCTACTTCCCGCGGATCGTTTCCAGCGGTTTTGGCGCTAACCACCGACTTTTCAATGCTTGCGCCAAAACTTCCTTTCGTCCGGGGCAGCGCCCAACCGGCTCGACAAAAAAGTTTAGCCTCTCTGCAATCGCTGAAATGTTGTCAGCCCATGGACTAAAATCTAAACCAAAATGTTCAACGTCCGATAATCGAAGTCTGAAACCATGGTTAATGAGACCTGCTGTCGCTCGTTTCGTCTGAGCTTGATCTTGATTTGGTTCGTGATGGCCCGCCCAGCAGCTTCCCAGGAGACTCATGGCAACCGTCCGTCAAAATCACCGACGTTGAACCAAACCGCTGACGGCTATCGTGGTATCTGGTACATGAACCAGCCATCCAACGATGAGTACGTTTACAAATACAGCGGCGGGTTGGGGACCTATTGCGCCAAGCATCGGCCGTTTGCGATCTATTGTCCTCAGGTTAACAAGACGTTTTTCTGTTACGGCGGGGCATCGAAACGGAGCGACCGCGAGTTGTTACACATGGTCTCCTGTTTCGATCATGAGACTCAATCGGCTCCTCGGCCAACGATCCTGCTGAACAAAAATACCAGTGACGCTCACGACAATCCCGTCATCAGCATCGACGATGACGGGCATATCTGGATATTTTCGACCTCTCACGGCCGTGCTCGGCCCTCGTACATTCATCGCAGCCGCAAGCCGTTTGATGTCTCGGAATTTGAACGGATCGATGCCAACCGCCGTCTGGCAGCCGATGGCGAGGAGCGAAAACCGATCAACAATTTTTCCTACATGCAGGTTTGGCATGTGCCTCAAGCGGGGTTCCAGGCTTTCTTCACCCGCTATTCGTATCCGGCTGCCAGAACAATCTGTTTTATGAACAGTCAGGATGGAATTGAATGGAGTCATTGGCAGCGGATCGCGGCGATCGAACAGGGGCATTACCAGATCAGTGAGGCGCGGTCGGACAAGATCGCGACCATGTTCAATATGCATCCCAACAACAAGGGACTGAACTATCGCACGAATCTGTATTACCTGCAGTCGCTCGATCAAGGACAGACCTGGCAAACGGTCGATGGAAAGCCCTTGGAGTTGCCGTTGACCGATGCCAAAAATCCAGCCTTGATTCGCGATTATCAGACCGAACAGAAAAACGTCTACTTGAAAGACCTGCGGTTTGATTCGGCAGGGAATCCAGTCTTGCTATATATCACCAGTCTGGGATATGAGTCGGGCCCCGCCAATGGGCCCAGGGTTTGGACCATCGCGACCTGGCGAGAAAACGGCTGGAAGTTTTTTCCGGTGACCGAATCCGATAACAATTACGATTTTGGCGAATTGCAGTTGGTCGATGACGATCATTGGCGGTTGATCGCGCCAACCGCAACCGGCCCGCAACCCTTTAATCCTGGCGGAGAAATCGCCATGTGGGAGACTACTGATGCCGGCGAAACTTGGCAGCAAAAGCTTCAGATGACAAAACACAGTCCCCGTAACCACACCTACGTGCGCCCGGTTCGGACTCACGGATCCAAGGCAGGGCAGGGCCCACATCCAGACTTTGTCGCGCTCTGGGCGGATGGACATGGTCGGCAGCCGTCGGAATCGAGATTGTATTTTTCCAATGCTGATGGCGAGGTGTTCCAACTGCCCGCAGTCATGGATTCTGAATCAGCCAAACCCGAGAAGGTTGAGTTGGTCGATTAGAGTCCTTAGCTTCAACTTAAAATTAAACGTCAACTTCAACCCGAACCCATCTCAAACTCGCAGCCGTTGAGTCAGCGGCGTGTTTCAATTCAGCCGAGTGAGCCGGCTGCTTCGATGACCTGCTTGCGATTTGAGCCGGCGTTGTTATCTTCTTCAACATAAAATACACAATCTACAATA
>CAZJEK010000099.1:0-17508 GCA_964545005.1 uncultured Pirellulaceae bacterium | reverse complement strand
TCCATTGCTATCCACATTTTCACCCCTTGGCCTTCATGGCCCAGGGACACCGATTTTCAAGGAGAAATCCATGAGTTCAGAATCTAAGCCCACAATCAGCTTGAACCTACCAGTTCCCGGCGGCGGCCAAATCCAGGCAGCTGTGTGGGAAAACGAGCAATCCAAAGATGGTGAGACCTTCACCAGCTACGGAATCACGGTTCAGCGTCGCTATTACGACGAAGAATCCAAGGAGTGGAAGTCCGCCAAAGGCTTCCGCGACAGCGATCTACTCACCCTGGCATTCACCGCTCAGGAACTGTATCGCAAGATCCAGGAGCAGAAGCAAAAATGAAAACCCACGGAAAGGAATCCAACCCAGTTTCGCGAAGCTGGGTTTTTAAGCTCAGGAATCACTGAGTCCGAAGGCCAGTCGATGGTACTTTAGCTACTTGTTGTTCTTGCGGTCATTCTGCCGATCCCTGGCTCCCTTCTTTTTTGCTACCTTGGTCAAGTCGCTTGGTCTTAATCGTTCGCCAGGAACCTTTACAAAAACCAGCATCCTTGGCGTTGACTCCCCATTTCTTGTCACTTGAATTGGTTTCACCAATGCCGAAATGTGAGGCGTTCCGGTATCTGGAGTAGTTTGGTCAAGTACGAGGACGAATCCAAGCCTACCACTGACATTTTGATAGTCAGCCGCTTGCGACGAATATTCGGCAATCAAATTCTCAAACGAGCTATCCCGTCCTTCTCGTTTTACCTCCGTTACTATTCGTTCTGTGCTAAGGCAGAATAGAACGTCAGCCCGCCCGCCGGCAACGTTCATCACTTCGATCTCAGTTCCCCCGGTCGTTGAAACCATGACGTTCTTGTAATCAGCCTGTAGTTTATCTTCAGTTGGCTTTTTGCCGCCATCTTGTTTAAACAAATAGGAAATGGCTGGCTCATCCTTCTTGGTCATTTCCAAACGGCTGTGTAAAAATCTCACAGTCCATAGCAGGATAGAATTAAAGAGCCTTCGATAAACGTCATTCTTGTAGTCGGGATGACGACCAACAAAGCCAATACATTCTTCAATGATGACAAATTGTTGTTGGGTAAGATTTTCGATCGAAACCAGATGAGCATCAATTATTGTTTGTAAAGCTGCCTCTTTCTGAAACAACGACGATCCCTTTATCGTTTCTAGCACTATTTGTCCATGATCCGTGCCCTCATCAAGTTGAGTGTCAGCGTTTGCTTCTGCAATTTCATCAACTCTTTCAGCCAATTCACGAACAGTGTCTAGTTTTTCGTGTTCGCGATTTCTGCGAAGCCATTCTTTGATTGCAAACAATTGGCCGTTCGTAGCTGCAACAGTACCTTCAATCCTCGGTCGAACAATCGACTCAATTCCCGATTCGGAATTCTTCATCAAAATGGCTTGGCTTGCTGTCCACACGGCGACAAGATAGTTCTCAACAACCACCGCAATTTCATACCACGCCGGCTGCAATAACTCTTCGCTCAAACGCCCGATCTTCCCTGCCAGAAGTTCCCAATAAAACAGTTTTACCATGTCATCGAGCAACCAAGGCGGGCCTGCCTCGGTTCGATTCCAAGCCTTGAGAAAAGTCACGTGTTTCTTCAGATTCGCAAGAATGTTTTTTGTGTCAATAGCCTTGCCATTGTAGAAGTCCAAAAGGCATTTCACGCATTCCAAGTAGATAGCTGAATCGTGCCGGTCTGAATCGGCAATTAGGGATTGCTCAAACCAAAATTTGGAATCATGAAACTCTTTCTCGACGGTTTCAGCATCTAGGGCGTTCATTGCGCACTGGATCTTGCATGAACCAATTTCAAACGCGACTTGATCCAGCGCATCATGGTTTATCGCTAGTTCGACTAGTTTGTCGAACAATTCTTTTTCCGGCCAATGGGCATTAACGACTCCAATTATTTTGGCCGTACTTCTTATCAGATTGAAGTCATCTCTCTCTGTGATCTTTAATAGGTTTGAAATCAATTCAAAACGCAATTGCGGATCACGAATTACAAATCGAACTGCACCGTCTAACGCACTAGCTCGGGCGTGCGACGAGATTTCGGAATCGGAATATATTTGCAGCAAGATTCTGAAAAGATTTGTGGCACATCTCCTAGGAGCTTGATCAATCAAGTCAATGATTTCTGTTATGGCACCCCCGTTTGAGCAGGTTGGCAAACTCTCTTCGACAAATTTCCAGCATTTTGTCGAGTCGACGTTTTGATGATGAGAATGATGAAGTGTTGCCCTAACGAACTCTGGCAATAAAGGCGTACGCCCGATTGTTTCTGCCGCAGTCAGCAATTTCTCAAGTGAACCAAAGTCACTAACCCTTGGCTCCCCTCCCGACTCGAGAATATTGACCATCGTTGTTTCGAAATCGTTGAGCTCACTCACCAGATCGACTCATTCTTCTTCGCGCGAATCAAGTTTTCTTTTTCAAGGTGTTTGAGGACGGCTTGGGAAGCAATTGACGCAACAAATACTTGCAAGTGCTCAAATTCACTTGCAAGATCGTCCAAGCCTGCTATCAGCTGCTCCAAGTCCTTTGGAACCAATTCGTTGTTTCCGGGGGAATCAACCAGCAAAACTCCAGGGAATCTTCCCAATCCATGTTCCTCGCTGACTGAAATCAAAGCGAGCACGGTCGCTACCTTCAGCCGCAATTGTTCGCCGGGAGTTACCTTGCTGTAGCTTGTTTGCTCACCACCTTTCGTTAGAAATAAATTGAGGTTTCCTTTGAGAGAAGCCTTGGTCAAAAGCGTCATGCCAAATTTGTTTGCAAACTCAACGATCCTGGCTGAAACGGAGGCAAGCAATTCATCTTGCGTTTCCTTGAACCGAGATTTTGTCTCCTTTTCAGCTGCTTCCAAAATCTTTACAGCTAGTTCCTGCTTCGACGGTTCTGAATCCTCAATGTTCAGTTCTTCCAGCCTCGCTTCCAAAACGGCAACCTCTTTCTCAAGCTGAACCTGCTCCCCAGACTGGCCCATTTTTTTGGACAATTTCCGGATTGAAGCCTCAAGCTCTGCTGTAGATTGCTCTACTGCTTCGAGTTCTTCCTCAAGTCGTTTTAGTGCTTTCTTGCTTTCGCGTCGGGATTTCTTAGAGGCATTGAGGCGGGATTTCAATTCCATTTCTATGTCAGCGGCGTCTTCATCGGATGAGACTTTTTTACCGCAAACAGAACAGTCGTGTGTCTTTGCTTCAGCGGCTTTTTTCGCGTCGGAGATCTTCTTGTCACATCTTGGGCAGCAGGTCGGGTTTAGAGCCCGAAAAACTGCGTTCGCAGCAGTCGAATCAACGTGCGATTGCAACTCTCTTTGGTCTTCGAGGTATGCCGAGTCGCACTGACTAAACGACTTCTTGGCATTTGCAATTTGCGAAACTAGGGAGATCTCAACGTTTTTATTTTTCCTAAGCTCTTCAGACGCCGCCTTCAATTTTTCGGCCACGTTCTCAGATTTGAACAATTTCTTGAGACGCTTTCTTTTTGGCTCAAGTGATTGCTATAGTTCGTCAATTCGATCAGATTTGGACTCGCGCTGTTTTTCTTGGAATGATTCCTCAGATTCGATCTCTCGTTTGCACTCGCGGAGATACGCATTGATTGCTGTATGTGTTGAAATCCATGGCAAGCCTAGGAAGATCTGGAGTAACTTCGGTGGCAAACCTGTTTGAACCGGTAGTTCCCCTAGCAGAGTGCCGTAATTCGTGCCGATGAACATAACTCCCGCTACCGCTTGCCAATCATGAAGCGATATTGATCCTCCGCCTTCGGTCTTGTCGCGGTAAATCGGAATCGCATCTATCGAGAACTGTCGCATGAAAAAATCAGACATCGTGTCTGCGAATTCATCTTCGCTTTCAAACGAGCTGATTTTGCGGTGCTTTTCATCGGTTGTGATTCGACTCAGTTTACCGCTCAGCTGATCTTCAATTTCAAACTGCACAAGGTAGTCGAGCCCGTCAATCTGAAATCTCAACGATGCTTTTTGAATCCAGCCTTTCACATCGTCTTGGAAATTTGAACTCGCTTGCCCCTTTAGTAGCCATCGAATGATTTCGAAAACGGATGTTTTTCCTTTTAGATTTTTGTCCGAGAGCAACGCCCACAAACCTCGGTTTAGCTCCGGCCACTCAAACTCAAATGGGCCATCATTAGCAACTCCAATTTTCTCCCCACCGAATCGAAGTTGCTTCAACAATAAACGTTTGGGGGCGGTCGCGACTGGCGATGCTTGAACGCGGCCTTTTGCCAGAACACGTTCTACCTGTGCTTTATCACACCCCGATCTTTCAACGATTGAGGCAAGCCAGTCCTTCTTTTCCTTTGATTTGCTCATTGCCAATTACCCTGCTGCCTTCTTTGTGCGATATGACTCGAGCCTTTCCTTCACGCGATCAGTCACTTCAGGAATTGAACCGCCTAATTTCGTTTCTGCGTACTCAATCTTTTCGTATTGCCGGTCTTTCAATGCCGATCCTCCTCGACCAGCTGCAATTTCAGCGACCAGCCGCGCCCTTGTCGGATACCAATTGAGAACTGGATACTCTTTGACGATTTCTTGAGCGGTTTTTTCCGCAACCGGCAAAAGGTGGAAATTAGTTTCCAAAACCTTGTCGACTTTTTTGCGTCCGTCGATTCTGATCAAGCCACAACTTCGCAAGATCGAAAGCGCATCATCAACCGGTTCGTATGCACCAAACCGGTACCTGATCATTGGAAACCTGCGAATTGAGGGCTCGTTGTCGTCAAAAATTTTGCGGGCGGATTCCAAGTACTTTTCGTCGCCAGATTGGTCAAACAGATCCAACAGTTCATCGGCGAGGTAATCTGGATTTCGCATCCAAAAATCGTACGCATACAGCTTTGTGTTGCCTTTAAAGACGAGCTTGCAACCGTCAACGTCAGGCGGCTGTGTTTCAGCACCGGCGCAAAAAATGTACAGCAGCCGAAGTGCATCTCTATAGGGGGACCGATCTGAAATAATTCCACCTCGCGCAAATAGGAGCCAAATAACCTCAATGAAAATCACGAGGCCTAAAGCAAAACATACATGATATGCTTTGCTTGCAGACTTTTGTAGATTAAGCATCTTTTGTGGAGGGACATCGATCTGGACTACCTGCTCGTGTTTCTACCAGCAGACTCAGACTTCCCCACCAACGCCTTTGAACTTCTCCACAAAAGCAGAGATCTTCTCAAATACGCTTTTCTTTTTTGTCAGATGCTTGGGATTGAGTGGACTCATATTCGGAAGAATGGAATTGAGTTCAGTGCCGTTTTCGCTGGCGAACTCGCGACGAAGTGAAATGGCGATATATCGCTTTGCTGCTTCTTCGTTCAGATCTTCGTCGGCGATCAGCTCACGTGCCTCCCGTTGTTGCTCGGCACGTGCAAAAGCGAAAAAGGCTTCAATCACACTGGCTTTGTCGGGCAGGCTATCCAGATCTGCCTGATTGATGAAGTCGACGACAAGGCTTTCTTTGGCCCGATTGCCCAAGCTTGATCGAATCAACCGCCGTACTTCGTCAATCAAGTTGGCTTTGTTCTTGGCCTTTTTGTTGTGCTCAAAAATCAACTCCAAAATATAGTCCAGGTTGATCTCCTGTGACTTCAGAAGGTCGACCTCACCAATGGCGTCTTGCATTGAGTATTTGACATCGTAGATGTCTTTCCCAACGCTCTTCACGAAAAACGACGAGAAAGACGCATTGGTAAAGGTTCCGACGTAACCGCTTTGCATGTCGAACAGATCTTCGAACGGCTTCCTGTGTATGGTTTTGAGGCTACTCATGGTTACTTGGCTAAATAAATCATTGGCGCATTCATATTCTAAAGGACATTTGCAACCCAAGCGAGTTCGCGAGGAATAGGAGTATTGCCGCTTGTCAGTGCTCAATAGGCAATTCGCTTTGTTAGGCCATTATTGTTTCGAAGCTGAACGGAAGAGAAGGCATGCCGTCGACCAGCATTCGAGCATAAGCGTGGAATTTTGGCGTCTGGGCTAGTTGAGCAGCTGATGCAGCACCAACGAATTGGGTTTCGAGCAGCTCAGCGTCGCTGACGCCAAGCTGGAAAGTGACTTGGCTGCCGACGTTGCCAAGTAAGGCGGCGAGGATCTCTTCGGGCATCTGCTGGGTGTACTGATTGGCGAGGATAAGGTGCGTGCGATACTTACGGGCTTCGCTGAGAAACGTCGCAATGGACGGAGTTGCAGAGTTTTGGAACTCGTCGATTATGATTGAGAAATCGCGGCGAGATTGTTCAGGGATGTTGGCGCGGGACATTGCGGCGAGTTGTAGCGATGTGACGATAAGCGTGCCGAGCAGGCTGGATGCGTTTTCACCCAAGCGACCCTTGCTGAGATTCACAATCAGGACTTTGCCTTCATCCATGATTCGACGAAAGTCGAGCTTGGCTTTTGAGTCGCCGAAAACTCGCTGTAGTTTTTCATTGGCTAGGAAAGCGCCCAGTTTGTTTTGCAAGGAGGCTATGAAAGCGGTTTTATCGTGCGGCTTCCATTTGCTGAACTCGTCCAGCCAAAAGCTGCGAACGACTGGATTGCTGACGCGGGCAATCACCGATTTACGAAACAATGGTTCGACCAGGATCCGCTGAACGTCGACCAAAGTCGGACTTGGCATCTCGACCAGCGAAAGCAAGGCGTTGCGGAAGATGTGAAGAAGGCGGGGGGCTGTCCCCTCCTCCAAACCGAACACTTTTTGAAAAGAGGAAAGCACTCCGTCCGCGACCAACGTCTTGTCGCCGCCTTCAGGCACGAGCAACGGGTTGAACGTAACTCGATTGTTCGGATCCGCGGGATCGAAATAGATGAGGTCGTTTTTGCGTCGCTTGGGAACGAGCCTCGAAGTGTTCTCGGCCAGGTCGCCGTGCGGTTCCAACATTGCGAATCCCCTGCCGGCCTCGAGGTCTTGCGCGATAATTCCCTGCAGCAGTGTGGTCTTCCCCATTCCGGTTTTCCCAAGGATCCAAAAATGCCTCCGACGGGCCTCGATGTCCATGCCAAACTTGTAGCGTTCGTTGCGAAAGCAAACGCGGCCCAGCGTTACAATGTCGGGGTTATCGCCGGGGCGAGGTAAATTAGGCGGAGGTTCCAGTTCCTTGAAGGTCGATCGATCCAGCCTCGGAACGTGGGTACCAACCGTCGGAATATGCCACAAAGTCGCGATCTCAGGCGAAGTCAGCAGGAAGCTGACTCTTGGGTGCTTCTCCACAAAGAAAACAGCTGAGAAGCACGTTAAAAGCGAAAGTGATGATTGGATGTCTTCGACTCGATGTTGATGCAACTCAGTATTGCCGTCGTCGACTTTAGTTTCGATACAAATGGAAGCGGCAAACAAATGCTGGGAAAGCTTGTCTTGAACTGATACCGATGATTCTCCTCGTGTGCGAATCAGCAGTCGAAACAGGGCCATCGCCATTCGTTGATTCCAGCAGTTGCCGGAAAAATTACGTTCGAACGAAGTCTTGATTTTCCGCAGTGGAAACTTGCCATCCAATAGAGTCGCATTGCGTTCTGCCCGACGAGCTTGCCTTTTCTTGAGGGGCCTTAGCTCCAGCCAAACCGTTGTCGATACTCGGCCAGATCGCCCGGACTTGATGATTTCGAGCAATCCTCCGATCGGATCAATCGCGTCCCGCGAGTGTCCTTCGATAAATTCGTGATGAACTTTGAGCGGGTAAACATCAGGTGATAGTCGGAGCCAGGATCTCTGTCGTTGGCCTTTTCCCGAATTTCGATGCAAAGGCCTGACGGTGGCCTTGCCGCCTGGATAGGCATTCTCTAGCTGGGCCGCAATGACACGTTGCCGTTTTCCAGGTGCCTCGATCAGGAAAACCAATTGCCCGCGATCAGAGGTGATGCCCAGACGAATCCCCTCTTTGCCGCACAGCGAAACCCAGCCTTCGATCAAGCTTTCCAAATACTTGGGGCCACGTTCGTTGTCAGCCGGAGGCGAAAACTGGAGCAGGGTCATACATGGGGAAGCCTCGCAGGATTTCTCGCCCTTTTCGGACGTTCCACTTCAAGGGCGAGCCCTTGGAGGCCACAGACCTTTGGTCAGCGAAGCCGATTCCCGGGACGCACGAGGGTTTTGGGCTCGATTTCGATTTCTGTACGCAGTAGTCGCCAACTGTTCTGCCCACGAAATCGAATGTCTGGCTTGGGAATTCGGTTGATTGCGCAAGGGCAAATCAATGCAAACAGCGGGAAGGGCCTGCCTTTGGGATTTTAGAATAACACTGGATCGCGAATCGCCAAAGAATTTTCAAGTGAAGATGGGACATAGCGTCCATGAAATGCAAGCCAAGTAGACTGGCTGCCCCGAGCAAGCACATTGTGACGCTGCTTTGAGCTTTCCAATATCGTGACACCGTAGTTTGATACGGACAAAGTTAACTTGTTCGGTTTAAAGTAAGAGCGCGACATGTTCCCCGGGAATTCAGCTTATGCCGGTTATTCAGACGATATCTATTAGGTATATCAATGGATCCGACTTTGAAACGGCGACCAATTCCATGTGGAACAGAACTATTCCAATAGCCATCATCCTGCTCGTTTTGGCGGGTTGCCAGTCGCCGAGGGCTGTATCAACATCCCTCCAGCATACGAATACTCGCTCTGTTAGCCTCGAATCGTTTGAACAAACCTCTGTCCAAACATCGGAGGCAGGAACGATCGAAGAGTACGTGCAACTGGGGCTTGCTCGCAATCCCAGGATTCAGGAGGCTCAACATAAGATCGACGCGATTCGCCACCGCGTGCCACAGGTTCTTTCGCTTCCCGATCCAATAGTAAATACCAATACCCACCTTTCTCCCGTTCAAACCGCCGCCGGAGAACAGGCTTTCTCTTTGGGGGTCAGCCAGAAGTTCACGAACGCAGAGCGCCGTGCGGCGAAAGCCGCAATAGTCTGTGAAGAAATCGCGGCGGCTGAGGCAGCACTAACGCAAACGCAGCTTGAAATTGCCGAAGACATTCGAACCGCTTGCTTTCAACTGCTATTCATACGCAAGTCGATTGAAATTACAAACGAAGACCGCGATACCTTGGAGCAAATTTCCGAAGTCGTCTTGCGGCAATACGAAGTCAAAGAATCTGTAACGCAGCAAGACGTTTTAAACATTCAAACCGAGCAGTCGAACCTAGATAATCAGCTCACTGAGCTACTGCAGAAAGAGAAGTCGTATCAGTCTCGTCTGGCTCGTTTGCTTCACGTAAGTCCTCAATCCGACCTGCAGATCAACGACCAACTCGAAACAAGCGACGCGGATTTGAATATTGAAGCGTTGATTGTTCTGGCAATCCAAACGCGTCCTGACTTGAAGGTACAAATCGCGACTATCCGTCGCGACAGCAAGAAAGTCCATTTGGCAAAACTGGAGGCAAAGCCCGATTTTACCGTTGGGCTAAATTGGATCGCGACCTCTTCGGACGGAATCAGCCCCGTGGCGAATGGCGACGATGCGTTGCTGCTAGGAGTCGGTTTCAACTTGCCTGTTTACAAATCTCGAATTCGGGCGGGCATTTGCGAGGCGCATGCCAATCGGCTTGTATCACAAAGCCGACTTGCCAGTGCCCAAGATCAAGCCGCTGAAGAAGTTTTTGATCTTGTTACCAAAATCGATAGTACCCGTGAAACGTTGACGCTTGTGCAGGGAGACATTCTCCCCAAGGCTGAGCGTACGCTCGAAATTGCTATCGACGAATATGCGACCGGTTCAATTGACTATGTACAGTTGATCGCCAACTGGCGAAATGTGCTGCGATATCGGATTACGGAAGCAAATCTTCAATCTCAGTTCAGCCAGTCGCTCGCTTCGTTGGCACGAGCCGTGGGGCAACTGAATCCGATCACTACACAGCCATCCAGTTCTTCCCAGCCACCACTCGAAACGACGGATGAACCAAAACCTGAAGAAAACTAATCGGCTGTCTTGATTCTGGACAACGGGTCGGGATTGAAGTTTGCGATGTGATTGTGTCGACGACTCACGTTCGAACAACCTCATTAATTCGACGTAACTGGTAAACCTTAACAACCGTTCCAGAGTACAGACTTTGCGAAATCGGAAAACTCCGTTTAGCCCTACAGGACGAGCGCCGATGAATTGAATAACGATGACTTCCAAGGATGGAACTATGAAGTGTTCAATTTCGATGATCGGTTTGGCAGTGGCAGGATTGCTTCACCTGATTGCAAGCCCGTGTTTTTCACAAGACAACTTTCGAATCTCAACTTCGAATGCTACGCATGGCCAAAATGTCATAACAGCTCGCATTCAAGACCATCAGATGGATCAATCAACATCTGACTCTGCGAAAATTTCCGGCATGCAGTCACCAGGCATGGCGATGCACGGGATGGACAGCCAAATCCCTGACAAACCTGGGCACACATATCAACGTCCTCCCGGGATGCCGGCCCAGCCAATAGGCAATTTCGGAGATGAATCGTTTGCTGACGGTCAAGTATTGGACTTGGACGGCCTGCTTTCGATTGCGACCCAGAACAATCCCACACTTCGTCAAGCACAAGCACACATTACTGCCGAAACTGGGAAGGCAATTCAAGCGGGACTCTATCCGAATCCAACTATTCGGTACGCAGCTGAACAAATTGGTGTCGGTGGGACTGTGGGGGAATTTCATGGAGGTATTCTCAGTCAGGAAATCGTTCGCGGGAGAAAGCTGCAACTTAGCCGGGCAAAATTTCTGCACCGAGTTAAAACCGCCGAAGCATTAGCGTTGGCACAGCAATTCCGCGTTTGCAATGACGTGCGAGTTCACTTCTATAAAGTCTTGACGCAGCAACAAAAGGTGGCGATTCAGCAGGAGCTGGTTAAATCATCTGAAGACACCAACCTCACAGCACGCGAAGCATTCAACATGGGGCAAGCAAATGCCGCTGACGTTCGCCGAGTCAACGTAGCTCTGCAAAAATCAAGGCTCAACTTGATGGCTGAACAGAACAAACTTCGCCATTCCGTTCGAGCGTTATCTGCGTTGGTTGGCGTTGAATTGGAGGGGAGCCAATTTGAAGGTCAACTTGATGGGCAGTCACGCGAACTCGATTTTGGAACACTATTATCGGAGCTGATCACAAATAGCCCGGAGATGATCGCAGCTCGGTGCAAACTTCAATCAGATAAAATCACCGTGCAACGTGAAATTGTTGAACCAATTCCCAATGTCAATTTGGAAGGCGGTGTTGGCTACAACTTTGAGGCCGATGAAACCGTGGCCGTGGCAGGTGTCAGCTTGAAGCTACCAGTTTTTGATAGAAACCAAGGCACGATTCAACAGGCCCGGGCTGATCTTGCCAGGCAATGTGCGGAGTTGGAGCGAATTCAGGTTCGTCTTAAACGTGATTTGGCGATGCAGTTCGAAGCATATCAAACAGCGACACAGCACATCAACCAGTACCGACAAAGCATCTTGCCAGAACTAAAGGAAACATACCGAATATTGCTGGAGAGTTACAAAGACAATCGGACGGACTGGAACGAAGTTCTTCAAGCTCAGAGTGATTACTTCATAGCTCGAAGCGAATACCTCGATTGGCTTTCGAATTGGCGCCAATCGGAAGTTTTGATTGACGGGATGCTATTGCACGGTGGGTTGATGACCGCAGAAGGCCCGACACCTGCTGGTCACATTGATGCTGTTGCCAAACCGCGTTGATGTCGAATTTGACTGAAAACCAAACCGACCGAGCCCCAAGTCGACCGGAGAATAAAATGAGCGAAGAAAACAAAGAGCGACGAACCTTTCTCAAAGCTGGTATCGTTGCCGCAACGACCGGCCTAGTAGCAGGTGCAAGTCGAACGATTGAAGCAGCAGGAATAGATGATGCTGGGACAAAATTAACTTCACCGCCAAACGTCGATCAAGACAATCAGAACCAACCAGCGCACGGAGACCATCAAGCGACCAGCGTGCAAGACGAGTTCGATGGATTCTCGCGATTCAAGCCAAGTCGCGGCAATGACCCAGATAGCGACTTTTACTGCGGCAAACTCGTCCCTGGTTTTCGATCGGCGGACGCTCCACCGGTTTCAATCACAGCTCCCGATTTAGAGAAGCTCCCCTTTACCATGGTGAATGGAGCTAAAGAGTTTCACATCCGAGCTCAGGCCGTCGCCCGCGAGTTTCTTCCCGGTTACCTGATGAACATCTACGGTTACAACGGCAGTTTGCCGGGGCCACTGATGGAAATCAATCAAGGCGACAGGATTCGCGTGATCGTTACCAATGATTTGCCTGAGCCAACCAACTTTCACATGCACGGTTTTGAAATGCCCGTTCAATACGACGGTGCTGCTGAGATGACTCAAAACCCGATTAAGCCAGGACAGTCGTTCAAATATGAGTTCGATGTCCACGAGCATGGTACGTTTTTCTACCACTCACACGTAGCCATGCAGGAAGCGATGGGGATGGTTGGGCCAATCGTTGTTCACCCCAAGAAAGCGTTTGATCCACCAGTCGATCGTGATTTTGTCTTGCTTTTCCAAAACTTTTTCATCAAACCCAATCAAACCATTTCCGATTCGTGGAAGATGGATTGGAATTGGCATACCATCAACGGTCGAAGCGGACCGTTTACCACCCCCTGCGTCGTCAAACACGGCGAACGAGTTCGTGTGCGGTTGATTAACTTTAGCCCGATGCAACATCATCCGGTACATATGCATGGGCATACGTTTTGGGTGACTGCTCACGAAGGCGCACGCGCCCCAAAAACCTCTTGGCGACCTCGCAACACGGAACTTGTCGCCGTCGCACAGGCCAGCGAGTTTGAGTTTATCGCTAACAATCCTGGCGATTGGCAATTCCATTGCCATATGATCCATCACATGATGAATCACATGACACAGCACTTCGGCCCGCGAATTCGGGACAACTCCAGTGTTGATCAATATTTGGCAAATCTGGATTCGATCCCGACAGCCGAGGTAACGCCAATTGCCAATAGCGAAAAGGTTCCCGGCTATCCGCAAAAGATGCTCAGCATGAATATGGATATGGAAACAATGATGCGAGTTTGGCAGCCGAGGGAAATGAAGGGTATGAGGGCGACCGCGGCCATGTCAATGAAGGGCTTGATGACGTCGATGCGAGTCATGCCAGCCGATTTGTTTGATCGCGTGATGTATAGTGACGAGACGATCGAGAAGGGCGAGATCTTCGCCGAAATTGTAAGAAGATTCGGGACGCCATCGGACTACAGGAAAGCGCCCAAAATGAGTATGGGGAACGGTTAAGTGCAACCACTCAATTATTCCGCCAAGGAAATCTCCAGTGACGATCGCGCTTTCGAGTCTGCGGATCGAAACAAATTTTGTCTGAAATCGAACTCGCCCGTCCTTTCGCCACCTGGCTACGGATGCACGTCCCATTGGTACAGCGTTTGCTCCTGATTGCATTTGTTAGATGACGCATGTGCTGCCTGTATGGCCAGGCGGTTCGTAAACTTTCGCAGGCATTCTGGGAAAAATGGGGGCGAATTGCCTCAATCCCAAAGGAGCAGACGGTGGACAATACCGATTCCCGCAAATCTGAATACGACGAAAACAGCCTTTCACTAATGGGCTCCGTAGCCATGGGAACCGGGGTCATGATTGGTGCAGGTATTTTTGCACTGACAGGACAAGTCGCTGAACAAACCGGTGGAATATTTCCACTTGCGTTTATTGCTGCTGCAGTTGTCGCGGGCTTCAGCGCGTATTCGTACGTCAAACTGGCACATGCTTATCCGTCGGCTGGCGGAATCGCCATGTTTTTGATGAAAGCCTATGGCAAGGGGACCATTACTGCTGGCATGGCCCTCTTAATGTACCTCTCCATGGTCATCAATGAGAGCCTCGTCGCGCGAACTTTCGGCACTTACGTGATGGAGCTGTTTGGTGGTGGCGAGCAAAACCCAATCTTGGTGACGGCTTTGGGCGTTGGGCTGCTGATTACCGCCTTCGTTGTCAACATCATGGGGAATCGTTTCATTGGAACCATGTCTTTGGTAGCTGCCGTCATCAAAATTGGCGGCATCATTTTATTTGCAGGTGCTGGGCTGTGGGTTTCGGGCTTTGCTTTGGAAGGGCTGGGGCCAACGGAAGAATCCACGGCCAGCAATTTTCTTGCAGCGACCGCATTGGCACTGCTTGCCTACAAGGGGTTTACGACAATCACCAACAGTGGTGCAGAAATCAAGGAGCCGAAAAAAAACATTGGGCGTTCAATCATAATCTCACTTTCGATTTGTGCCGCCGTTTACCTGTTGGTAGCAATATCGGTGGCAAACTCGTTAACTCTCACCGAAATCGTGGAAGCGCGGGATTATGCTTTGGCGGAAGCGGCACGGCCTGCGTTTGGCCAATATGGCATTTGGTTTACGGTCGGATTGGCGATCGTTGCAACCGTCTCAGGATTGATTGCCAGCACGTTTGCCGTTTCTCGCATGTTGGCCATGTTGACGGAAATGAAGTTGGTACCACATAGCCACTTCGGGATGCCAGGATCCATCCAGAAGCATACGCTCGTGTACACGGTCGTCTTCGCCATTACCCTGACGCTGTTGTTCGATCTGTCTCGCATCGCATCACTAGGGGCAATCTTTTACATCATCATGGACATGGCGATTCATTGGGGCCTGCTAAAGCACTTGAGAAAAGAGGTGGACGCAAAAACCTGGATTTTGATTACCGCGATCACTCTAGACGCAGCTATTCTGATCGCATTCCTGTGGATGAAAATAACCAATGACCCACTCGTGATATGGGTTTCCTTGGGTGGGCTCGCGGTTGTGTTTATTGGCGAGCGATTTTTTCTAGAAAGGAAGTTAGATTCCAACGAATCAGCGAGCTAGCGGTCGCATTATCCCAAACTCTCACAATTCAAAATTCCAGATTTCAAATGCAGGCAATGCACCCGATTGAATCCAGCCGCCATTGAATTTCCGCAGAAAAAAAATCGCAAATCAAATTAGACTAGCGGTTGGGAGACATGCAACTCCGTACTGCGGTACGGGCCAGATTGGCCTGCAAATATTCTGATAACGATGGACCTCCGCATAGAAAAAGCCGAGGCAATAATTGTATCTTGGTTTATGATTGATAGTAGAAACTGCGATTAGTTGCTCTTGACCGTTTCGTTCGTTCCAACAATCATTTGAGTTGGAACATCCGCCATGAAAAGCAAATCCCAAAAAATCCGATCCATGTTCTTCGCAACGTCAATGATGTTCGCGATGCTTGCGATTGGTGTGCAACCAATGCTGTTGGGGTCAGGACGTGCATGCGATTGTTCAACGATCGAATCGGTGAACGAAAGGAATACGGAAGCGAGCTGTTGCAATGGTGAAAACGAGGAATTGCTGAGCAGTTGCTGTTCCTCGAGACTCGCGACAGCCCAACGATGTTCGTGCAAGCCTACGTCCGTTTGCGACTGTGCTGATTGCGGGTGCAGCGACGGGAACGAAGAACACTTACCGTTACCTGCGATTCCAACCAATGAAACCACGGAAGTAGTCTCGCCTGTATTGATCTGCGCCACGCCGGTCTTCGTTTATTTGTTTGACCGCGAAATTCAGGGATTCGATTACCAAAACAGTGCCGCTGAATTCGCGGCCCTCTCTTCGCAGGAAATCTGCATTCTTCTCTCGCGTTTTACGTGTTGATTCGAGAATCGACAACGTAAATGCGCGCTCATTTCCCCGTCGCTGCGATAGTTCTTTCCAACTTTAGCAGTTGTTGAATCGCTCTAGTTGACGAATTGTGCCGCCGCATTCACGCCATTCTTTTTCCGGATCTTTCAGATTCGTTTCGAGATTTATGCGCGAGTTTGACCTATGGCCGAGACCAATCCACATAAAACACATGCGTCGAAACCAGTCGTGGCTGAAACTGCTGCTTCAGGCAACGAGTCTTTCGATCCGCCGGCATTCGCCGTCGATTCAACATTCGAGTCTGTCAACGCCGAATTGAATGCCGCGGTGGACATGCCGCTCGAAGACCCTACTTGGGCATTTGAAGCTGGGGCAGTTGAGTCGGATTCAGTTCAAGTGGTCGACGTTGTGACTCCCATGCTGACCGACTCACACAATCAAAATCAGCGATCTGTGCTTGGCATGTCGCTTGAGATCCTAAAGCTTTTTTTGATCCCAGCGTTGATTGTGTTCGCCTTTGCTGCAGGCATCACCTTACTTGGTCTGGCACAGCGAAACAAATGGATCGAGTCGGCGACCGCAGCTAGCGAGTCTAGTGCTGTCGGCACATCATCTGAAGAAGAAACCTCATATATCTGCCCGATGATGTGCGTCCCTCCGACAAACAAGCCCGGGCGGTGTCCGGTTTGTGCGATGGAGTTGGTACCAGCTGCAAAGGGATCGTCATCTGGCCCCTCAAGCACCATTGAAATCTCCCCACGTTCGCGACGAGTAGCTGGGATCAAGACAACAGTTGCGACCAATCAATTGCTGACACGGGAAGTTAACAGTGTCGGCGAAATCAAGTACGACGAAACTCAACAAAAAACACTGTCTGCCTACATTGACGGTCGAATCGAGGAGCTGAAGGCCGATTACACCGGAGTTGAGGTCAAAAAGGGCGATCTGCTAGGTCTGCTTTACTCGCCTGACCTCTACTCCGCACAGGTCGAGTACCTCAAGTCGCTCGATTTTAATGAAAAATCGACTGGCTCAACCGCTCGTGTCCAAATATCGAATGAACGGCTTTTGAAAAGCTCGCGTCAACGGCTTCTTGAGTTGGGAATGACCGAGCCACAAATAAAAAAGCTTGAGACGGACCGTGCTGCTAAACAGACGCTGGAGTTATATGCACCGATTAGTGGAACGGTCATTGAAAAAATGGCAACGCCTGGCCAGTACGTCGAAGCGGGTTCACCCATCTATCGTTTGGCAGACCTGAGCAAAGTTTGGCTGGTTCTGGAACTGTTTCCTGAAGACGCGAAGGCCATCCAACTGGGACAGTCTGTTTCGGCTAATACACAGTCACTCGGTAGTGAAGCATTCGAGGGCTACGTCGAATTCATCGAGCCAACCGTCGATCCAAAAACTCGAACGGTTGGGGTACGCGTTGCGATCAACAACGAGAGCGGCTATTTGAAGCCTGGGGAGTTCGCACAAGCCACGTTGACGATCCCGCTGGCGACCGCTGATGGCATGCCTCAAGAAACGATCGTAATCCCTCGCAATAGCCTGCTTTCCATTGGCAAGACTTCGCTGGCCTACGTCGAAACAAAGCCAGGCGAGTTTCAGCTTCGCAAACTTAAAACCGGCCCATCAGTAAACGGAATGATTGCCGTGTTTGATGGAATCACAGCAGGTGAGAACGTAGTCTCAAAGGCAACGTTTCTGGTGGATGCTCAGATGCAATTGCAAGGCAACCCTTCGCTTATTGATCCTGACAAAGCCGTGATGGATGACGAAACCGAACTAACGGAAGCTGAAAAGGAGGA
>CAZJEK010000098.1:0-17531 GCA_964545005.1 uncultured Pirellulaceae bacterium | reverse complement strand
AAGACGCCACTGTTATGTTAAGCTTAGCCTATCTTGTTTGCCGAAACTCTGACTCCTAGAAATCATCCAGCAATCCGTCGAAGGCACGTTTTTGACGTTCTTGACGAGTCTTTTCCAGTAACGCTTCCTGGGTTTCAATCATACGGCGGACGATATCGAGTAACTCGTTCTGGGTTTCGTACTTGACCAGGCGGCCGACGATTTCGTCCAAGCTAACGATCGCCCGATTGACTTCCGCGGCTGATTGATCAACCAGTGGAATCAACTCCTGCTCAAGTTGCTCCACCGTCAAGGTGGCCAAGGAGTCGTCCGTCTCCTGCTGTCCCGGCAGTTCAGTATTTCCAGCCGACTTGCGTTCGATCAACCGCAAACGGGTTTCCACGTCGACCAAATGCTGCCGGGACGCTGCTAATGGATCAGCCACGATTGACTGCAGTGGGCGGACGATTTGGAATTCGTAACGGTCCTCCCGCCCCGTTCCCGCGA
The DNA here is from genome assembly GCA_964545005.1 of uncultured Pirellulaceae bacterium. Classification (GTDB taxonomy): domain Bacteria; phylum Planctomycetota; class Planctomycetia; order Pirellulales; family Pirellulaceae; genus Mariniblastus. The sequence continues at coordinate 17,045 of CAZJEK010000098.1, read as the reverse complement.
CTCGATTATTGATCAATTGTCGTTTCAAATTGGCAAACGCATCGGCCGAGCCCTCGATCTCCTGACTGGATTTGTCGACTTGCAGGATGGCTCGTTGAGCAAACAGCTTTCGCAACTCAATCCGTGGCGGCTGGTCCGGAGTCTCCGGGAGAGATTCGGATTCCTGATCGCCAGGTTCGGCCATTTCAATGCCAGCGGGTTTCGCTTCGGCTGAGGTGCGACCCAGGAAACTGCTGACTTCCTTCAATTCTCGCAGTACCTGCTCCAAGCGTCGCCGCTGGTCAACTTCCGACTGCTCCAACATTCTCAGCAGCTCTTCGGGCGTGACGATGTCGAGTGAATAGCGATCACCGGAACCAACGTTCGGCTCGTCACTGAGGTCAAACCGGTCGCTGGCTTTAACGATCATGCTCAGTTGGTTTCCATCACCCGGTGGAAGCCGAAAACGTGCTCCCAGTTCTTCCCGCCGCTCGCGGAAATCGATTAGCACATTGAATGCGGATGCTTTCGTGTTTAACGGTTCGACGACCGATTCCTGGCCGGGGATTTCGATTTCCAGCCAAGCCGATTGCAGACCGAAATCATCTTCCAGCGTTCCGGCAATCGGAATCAAGGCATCTGGAGTGACGGCGGTTCCAATGCCATCGAGCCTGGTTCGCACCACCGGGGCCTGATCCTTGACCGGCGTGATAGAGATGACATGGGGGTTGGCAGCGATCAAGCCGAACGCATCCTGCAGGTAGAACTCAGCGGTCGTGGGTTCGATGAGACGCGGTAGGGCAAACGAAAACCTGTCCCCCCGGACGGAAACCGATTGAAAATCGGATTCGTCGATTCGAACGAAAACGTTTTGCAAAGGCTCGGTCGCGGTGGCGTTCACTGTTATCATCGTGCCCTGCGGGTAGTCGGCCTGTCCCGTCCAGACAGTTTCTCGATCAGCAAATCTTAGTTCGCCGGTCGAGCGGATGTATTCTGGATACTGGACCGTCAACGTTGTCTGTTCCACGACTGGTTGATTGACCAGCGTCAATTGATAGGGACCAATTCGATCATCGCCACCAGAAATGTCGAATACCAGACCGGCCATGGTTCGCTCCAGCGGTTCGCCCTCGAAAATGTACTCCTGAATTCCGTCCTGGGTGACTCCGGATTTGCGGAACCGCCGGCTACCGGCAGCACCATCGCCCTCACGGTAGCGGTAGTTAAACCAGCATGTTTCAGGCAAAACACTATCGGGATTGTCGGCATTCAATCGTGCACGGATGCGAACTCTTAACTGGCTGCCTCGCGTGACGTGAATGACGTTGTCAATTGGCTTGAGGTCCGGTTGCAGATCAGCGACAAACGGTTGTTGCGTGTCAGAAACGACGGCGATGCCGACCAGTTCGAGTTCGCATTGGCGCGGCCACAACGAGTCCGTCGTCAGCAGCAGTCGGCTGGTTGCCAACTGAAAATTACCGGGAGCCAATAATGCGGCCAGTACCAATGACCCGATCGCGATACCGGCCAGGCCCAAGGCTCGAGTCGCTGGCTGGGCTGAGACAACTTTCGAGAGTCGAACGGCAGGCAGTTGTTTCTCGACGTCAGCGATTGTCGACTTTCTCAGTTCATGGTCGCCAAAATATGGGTCTTGATCTCCGCCAGGAAGGCTTACCGCAGTGACCAAACCGTCCTGGAAATCGGGATATCGCCGCTCGATGAGCAATGCCAGGCTGTCGTCTTTGAGAGCCACCTGAAGCCGACTGAAAAGCCAGCGATACAGGACCCAACTGCCAGCAGTCACCGCCACGGCCATGGCACAATAGCGCCCAACTCGGCTCAGCTCCGCGTATCCGAATCGGGTCGGCAGGAAGTCAACTAGAAACGCAACCCAGGCTACGATGGCGACTACCGTGATCAGCAAACCGATTGATTCCAGCAAAACCAATCCTCGAATACGGCGACGCAGTCGTCCAATGACCTTGGCGAGCGGACGAGAAATCGATTTCAGGTTGCCGGTTTGATTCATGAATTACGAAAGACGGTGCAGGCGGCGGACGGTCCATTCCAGGCACAAGGTGGCGACAATCCAGACGAGCAGCCAGATCATCAGTTTACGATGAAAGCCGGGGTGTCTGATCCCCGTTAAGAAGGTTTCGATGTCCTGAACCGGAATCAATTTGCTCGGCGCGGACTCCGAATTTTGGTCGGAAAATTCCTCGATTCCGGCAAAATAGTGACCTCCCGTGCGTTCGGCGAGCGAAGATAGCGCTGGGTCGTTTCGTTGGGGGCGGGCTTTTTCAAGATCTGGAATGGTCGCGCGGACGGAGGTCGTTAACTCCTCCAACGGCACCGACTCGGGAACCAGCAGACTGATCTGATATTCACCTTCTTCGCCGGCGACAAAACTGGACGTAAACGTGCCCGCACGGATCGCGTTTCCCGCAGGTTTCAGGGCAATCGTCTGCGAGATCCCAGCTGGGGTCCTCAGCGTGGCTTCGACTTCGGCGGCGACCAACGGTTGATCAGCGTTGTCTTGCAAAATCGCCTGGATCACGACCTGGTCCCCCAACCAGCAACGGTCGCGGTCGGTCAGTAACACTCCTCGCGACGAGTCGCGCAGTAAACGGCCTTGCGAAACCCAGCGAATCATTTGATTGTAGTAGTCGCGAAAGTAGTCGACGTCCAGTGACCGAACGCGCCACATCTCGCCACTGGCCTGGAATACTACTCGACCCGATCCGTAAAACTGGCTGGCAAGGTAGATGGGCAATTCGCCTGCGATTTCGGTTTGAGGATCGGAAAAACGCGCCAGCACGTCAGCCCCCGGTTTGGATTCATTGACTGCGTAATAGCCGAACACGCCGTCGAATGAATCCCAGGTTTCGGCGCTTTGCGATGGAGAATCACCCAGCCAGAGGAATCGAGCCGCCCGTCCTTCGCGAGAGAAGTCCAGCGGGAACGGTTGAACTCCGCCAAATCGCCCCAACTTTAATTGGGCACTCCCCTGGTTGAAAAAAGATACCGGGTACAACTGGCGGATTCGATCCATCGATTCCTCGCCGCGTGGCCGTCGAGTCCATTCTGGAGTGTTGACCGGACCGGCAATGGCGATCAAACCTCCGGCTTGCTCAGCAACCCATCGTTCCAGTAATTGAGTCTGGGAACTATCCAGCATCCGCCAGTCCGGATCAAACGCGATCAGGCAATCATATTGATCCATCGCGTCGCGATCGGCCGGGAAATCGAACAGCAAGCGATCCGCTTCCTGATCCGCACCCTCACGCGCGGTTTGCAACCAGACGTCCAATTGAATATCGTCGTCACGGTACAGCTGATTGCGAAGAAACCGGAATTCTCTCATTGGTCCGCCAGCAATCAGTAATACTCTTGTTTGTCGCTGGACGACTTCAATGGTCACCGACCGTTGGTTGTCGGTGGTATCAAGGTCACCTTCGATCGTCGGGATCCTGACGGTGAACGTTTGTTTGCCTGGTTGACTGGCTGGCAATTCAAATTCGACAGTCGCGGGTTGTCCTGGCTCAACGGTTACCAGTTGATCGTCCTCAGCAATCTCGGTGGAATCGTTACCAGACTGCTTGGAAACCAATTCAACGCGCACATCCGTGGGGTCCATTCCGGTGGATTGCAGGACGGCTTTGATCTTGAACCGGTCATCTGGAAAGACCCGCGGTGGTGCCTGAACTTCGGCGACTTCCAGGTTTCTGCGAATCTGTACGTCACCAAATCCCAGCGGATAAATGGGCAATTGTGCGTTCACCGCTGACGCAGCTGCCACCAATAAAGAGATTCCCGAGTTGCTTTGCCCGTCGGTCATCAAAATGATTCCGGCCAACGATCCACCTCGTTCCCGGTTAATCAAATATTGCAGACAACTTCCCAGTGGCGAGCTGGTGCCCACCGGAACAAGTCCCTGTTCCCAGCCTGGGGTTGGCAACACCATGTCCGCCGAAGTTGAATTGTTCGGCTGGGTTTCTTCCGAGCTATCTTCGTCAGCGGAGGGCAGGAAAGAGAGGCTCAAACTGTCGTCGGGGCGAGAAAGATCAGTCAGGCCGACGGCGACCAACAGGCTGACCATCGCAATCACAGAAGCGACCAACCATTGGCTGGAATCTGTGTTTTCCGAATTGAATCTCAGCTTCCTCCAGCGGTACGCCGAGAAGAGCACCGTGACCAGCAAACCGATTGAAATGGTCGGCAACACCCACCACCATGTGATTGACTCAGGATGGCCGAATTCGTCCCCGTGTACGATGAACGGAGGGCGAGGCAAGGTGGCTAGTTCCTGAGGCTGTCCAGAATCGCTGGTCGCATAAACGACCAGGTCGTGCTGTTTTCGCAACGCTTGAATGGTTGCATCGTGCTGCAATAGCTCGATGCATTGGTCAATCCGTTGACGGTCAGGGCCGGATTGCGATGGATCCGTCAGGCCCATGCTGAGGCTGGTATCGACCAGGATAGCCAATCGCGAAGGTGTCACCAGCCGCGTTTCTGATCGCAGACCCGGATTAGCCAGATAAACGATCAAGCACCCCAAGGCGGTCAAGCGCAACCCAACCAGCAGGCGGCGCAGGGGAGCTGAAAGCTGGATTGAGTCTTTCCAGACCATTCGGGCCGCGAGGCTGACCACAACCAGGCAAACCAGCGCAAGCAACGCCAGTTGCCAGAATTCACCGATCGGAAATACCGGTTGCCATTGCAGGAATGTACGTTCTTGGTTCAACGAAAGGCCCACTGCGGGAAACGAGACCGTTCGATGATAGCGAGTTGATTGGCTGAATCAAAACGCCGCAGCGAGTTCATCCAAAAGTTTTTGCTCAGAGATTGAGATCTTACTGCCCAAACCCAGCAGGCCACCGGCGGCTTTGGCAATTTCTTCGGCCCGAGTCAAAACAGTCGCTTTCATCTGGCTGATCGCCGCTTCTTCGGCCTGTTCTTTAACCGCTGCCACATAATCCTTCCAGGCTTCAAGCAGTTCAGGTCCTGGTTTTTCTTCCAACCATTTTGCGACCAGGTCGTAAGAAGCGGTCTCTTTCTCAATACCGATTTTTTCAGCTGCTTCGAGCACGGCAACTTTCTCAGCGTATTCCATCCTACGGTCGGCCCAAGCCATCATGACCAGCGGAATCAAGGAAACGGCCGTCAATGAATCAGCGGAGACGTTAACATGGACCAGGTTGTCAAGCGCGGCTTCGTCCTGGATTCCCGATGCGTGGGCCAATTGTTGGCGTTTAACCTGGTCCTCCCGTTCGGACCGGATTCGATCTAACAGCTCGGCGTCCCGCTGCTGGAAAAACAGGTTTTCCAACTGTCGGCCGCGATCGTGGATCGGATCGTGAATTTCTTCGGACATGTCTCGTTCTCCAAGCCTTTCTCAATGCGAATAAAGCCGAAATATTCGCTTGTTGGTAACCGATCGCTGCTGCCAACGGCTGCCAAAAGCCACATGCTAGACCACCATTTGCCACGCGAAAAGGGGCCCAGCGGCAAACCTTGTCCGCCGAACTCGGTGTGCTGCAGTCAAAACGGATTTCGCCTCTGAACGCAACCGGCTGGGCCCAAAAAATGCTGGTCTCTCGCTGTCGCGACGTACCAGTCCCGGCATAAGGCTGTTGCAAACGGTATTTTCCCTAAACAAGTTGCCTGAATCGATTTGAAAGGGTGGAAAATAGGGCTCGATTGAATCAAAATCCAGCAGACTTTGAGCAAAGCTCCCTGGTGCATCGTTCCCATCAATCGCGCGGTTTGGTCCAAGTCGGTTTGTCGAGTCGGCGATGATTTTGCGCCGGCAAACCGGCGAATTCGATAACGACCCGTTTTGATTGTCTAGCGAACGCAGCACCACGCCAATCCGCACGGACCGCATCCGGATCGGATCGATCAATTTTTCCCGACCTTGAAATCTCACCATGAATTCGGAAATCCGCCCTCGTCCTGTTAAGTTCCAATCGTTGCCTGTGATCTTTGGCCGTCGCGCCAAAATCGGTTTGCTGTTGTGGGCAGTCAGTCTGCTGGCGTGCCGTTCGGCTGTCGCCGCTCCCGATCCGGGCTCGGAACTGGAGAATGCCGTTCGCCAGATGAATATCTGGCTGGCAGGAGACGACCAATCGGAAGGTTGGCGGCGATTTTTGATGTTGAATGTGCTCGACACTCAAGCGGCCAAAGGCGCCCAGGCCGATTTGGAAATGTTGGCCAAAGTTGAATCGAGGTTTGCCAGTGGAGCCAAGGGACTGAACCACCCGATGTTTCGGCGTGTACACAACGCCATCGGGCAGCAGATCGAACAGCTTCGTGGCTCTCAATACACCGACATACTTCAGCAACTGAACGAGGCGCGCGGTAACTACCATCAAATTACCATTGAGGAAATGGAAGCCGGCCGTAAACGAGCGGTTGAGGAGCTGAAGCGGATGCGGCGGTACTACCGTCGCACGATGTCCAGTCGGCCTCGGGCGAACTTGTTTTTCGACCTGGAACTGGATGCGATGCTGGAGACCTTGGCAGGAGTGGAATTGGAACTACCGCCCGAAGTCTCGGTGGGAAAGATTCAATCGATGAAACGTGACCTGCAGCAGAAACGCCGCGCTATTATTGAAAAGATTGATGCTCTGCCTACTCGGCCCCAGCCTGATGACGGCCAGGATCCAGGTAAGCAAACTCAAGACGGTCCCGATGAAGATAGATCGAAGGAAAGTCGTCAAGACCTCGAACGTCAACGCGACAGCTTGACTGAGCGAATCGAAGCGCTGGATGATAAAGAACGGGAAGTTGCAGCTGCCGATTTGCCACGTCGCAGAAAGCGAACTCAAACGTTTCGCGAGTTGCTGCGGTTAGAGCAGAATCTGATCCAGGCCAGCAAAACTCAGGGGGATCCCTATTTCGTATCGGCAGCAGCTGCTTACGAAGAATTTGTGCGGACTTACTTTTACGGGACCGATGACAATTTACAGGAAAAGTATCTCAATCGGTTGGAGCAGCTGAGTGAGAATTACGGCGAGTTGATCTCGGCTGATCCTCGTGTGGCGGCAGGTAAATTGGGCGACGATTTGCGCTGGCTGGAAAATGCGCGACAAGCATCGTCACTGGTTACCGCCATTCGATCCCGGTATTCCAATCCAAACGCGATTGTGATGGTTTCCAGTAATCTGCTGTCGCAAGTGGCCAACCAGAATATCAATGATACGCAATTGGTTCGTCAAAACGTCGGGGGGCGCTTGGTGCGCGGTACTGCGGTCACCAATGCGTCGGTCAGCGTCGACCTGGTGAACGATCCCAATCAGGTTCATGCCAGCATCCATCTGTTTGGTGATATCACCACGAATACGTACATTCAGCAAGGCAAGCTTCAGGTTTTTACCCAGGCATTGGGAACCATTGAAGCACGCCGCAGCATTTACGCTAACGTTGGCGGTTTGTTTGCCAATCAGCCTTACCTGGCGGCTTGTTTTCAAGCTGATTTTCTGGGCACAACGTCGCGTTTGGATCTGATCAATCGAATCGCCGCCAGTAAATTCGAAGACGTTCGAGCGCGAACTGAAGGCCAAGCGGCTCGACAAGCGGAAGATCAATTAGAGGCACAGTTTCTCGAACAGACCGATGGCCCGATCGGGGATGCTCAAGATCGACTGGGGGAGGCATTGCTTAAATCGTCCACGGACTCCAACAAGATTCCTTCGATCTATCTGCGGTCGACCCCCGATCGCATTTTGGCCTTTGCCCGGAAAGAAACAATATCCACCATTTCGGCACCCGATCGCCCATCTGAATTCGGCGTCAATCCAGACATCAGTCTTCGGGTCCATGATTCGTTGTTGTCCAATTTCCTGGACAAGACTTTTTCGGGTCGCACGTTTACCAACGACGAATTGGCTCAGGAGATCGCCGATCTGTTTGGCGAGGCTCCGCCAAGTTTGACGGGTGAAGCGGCCGACGAAGAAGTCGCTGAACCGTTCAGCATTACTTTCTCGCAGGTTCGGCCGATTCAATTTGAGTTTGAAGATCAAGGCTTCAGCATACTCGTTTCGGGACGCCGGTTTTCTCAAGGCGATAAAACGATCAACGAGCCTCTGAATATCATTTTGCGATTTCGCGTTCGTCGGTCAGGTGACAAACTAATGCTGGTCCGCAATGGACCAGTTGATTTTTCTTACCCCGACCCGGATCGTACGACGCCGCGAATCGTCGCCTTTCGTTCATTCCTGGATCGCCGTTTGAACAAGGAAGTTTCGGACCGCGAATCCAGCCAGGAGCTGCCTGATAATCTATTGCCGATCGAGCGAGTCGATGCTTTGAAAGACAGCGAAGTTGCTCAGAATCTGAAACTGGTTCAGTTTCGCAGTGAGCAAGGTTGGTTGTACGTTGGCTGGAATTACCAGGCCCCGGGGACTTATCCTGAGTGGGTGTATGATCTGCCGGCGATTTGGAACGAGTTTACAGTCGACCGGATGGAACCCAGCTACATTCCGCAAAAGTAGGTGCCCCCCGGCGCTACCACTGCAAAAAGTTACGGATCAAATCGATTCCCTGTTCGGTCAGGAAGCTTTCGGGGTGGAATTGAACTCCGAAGGTAGGGTGTTGGCGGTGTTGAATCGCCATGATTTCGCGGGTGCCAGTTGGTGATACAGCCCAGGCAGTCACGTCGAACTGATCTGACAAGGTTGACGGTTCAATGATCAGGCTATGGTATCGGGTCGCAATCATTGGGTTGGGGAGATGTTGAAAGATTCCCTTCCCGTTGTGCTGAATCCTGTCGGTTTTGCCGTGCATTAATCGATTGGCCCGCACGATCCTGCCGCCGGTCGCCGCTCCAATCGATTGGTGTCCGAGGCAGACGCCGAGCAGCGGGATTTGACCGTGGAATCGTTTGACGCAGTCCACTGAAATTCCGGCCTCATTGGGGGTACAGGGGCCAGGGGAGATGATCAAATGCGAGGGCGAAGCAGCGGCGATCTGGTCGACGGTAATCTGATCGTTGCGAACCACCTCCAAATTGACCAGCGGATCCAGCTCACCGATCCGTTGAGCGAGGTTGTAGGTAAATGAATCGTAGTTATCAATTATCAGGATCATCTTCGGTATTTCCAGCGCCAATCAGCGTGCCAAGTCGGCTATTATCGCCGAACCTGCGACATTTGTTAACCGGCACATGGCATTGACCCCAACTGGAAGATTTCTCTAAATTGACGAAATACACCACTGGCATGGACCCTTGAAACGTCCAACCGTCAATACTCAATTCACACGCCACGGAAGGCAACCCATGAACCTCGATACTCAAGCTACGGCTCATCCCCAATCGCTGCTGGACACGGTTGGCAATCGTCCAGAAACGGAAGTCCGCGAAGTCGCTTTGTTGGATGTCGGCCGTGGCAATCAACCATTGAAGGCCGAAATCATGAACTCGATTTCGGAGATTATCGACAGCGGTCGTTTTATCGGCGGTCCATTTGTTCAATTCCTCGAAGAGTCGGTCGCCGAAATTTGTGGTGCGGAATTTGCGATCGGCTGTGCCTCAGGCAGTGACGCGTTATTGTTGGCCTTGATGGCGCTGGGGATTGAGCCCGGGGACGAAGTGATTTGCCCCAGCTTCACGTTTTTCGCTACCGCCAGTGCAGTCGACCGGCTGGGGGCTGTTCCCGTATTTGTTGATATTGAGCCAACGACATTCAATTTGGACCCCACCAAGTTGCCGGCGGCCATCACCGAGCGAACCCGGGCGATCATCCCGGTTCACCTGTTCGGGCAATGCGCCAACATGGCCGCGATCATGGAAATCGCCAACGAATTCGATTTGCATGTGGTCGAAGATTGCGCTCAGTCGATCGGGGCCACCTATGCAGGCCAGGGCTGTGGCGGAATTGGAGACATTGGTTGTTTCAGCTTCTACCCAACCAAAAATCTGGGCGGCTTTGGCGATGGTGGGATGCTGACCAGTAACGATCCCGAACTTGCCGATCGTTTGCGACTCTTGGCCAATCATGGAATGCGTCCCCGCTACTATCACAGCTGCGTGGGTATTAACAGTCGACTGGATGCGATCCAGGCTGCCGTGCTGTGTGCCAAAATCAAGAACATCGAGGTATACAGTGCCAAGCGGCAGCGGAATGCCGAGCGCTATCTTGAGATGTTCAGCAACTGTGGGCTGGATCAACGCCTGACCGTCCCCATGGCTGCTGAGAATTGTGGCCACGTCTGGAATCAGTTCACCGTTTGCATTCCCGGCGGCAAGCGCGATCACGTTCGCAACGCATTGGCTGAGTTGAAAATCGGAACGGAGGTCTACTATCCAGTTCCACTACACCTGCAGGAGTGTTTTCAGGATCTGAAAACACCTGCAGAATTGATGGTCGAAACCAACCAGGCAGCTGAACAGGTGCTCAGCTTGCCAATCTTTCCGGAATTGACCGAAGCGGAACAGCGATATGTGGTTGACGCGTTGGCGAAGCTCGTTTAACCCGCCATTGACTACCGTCAGTCACCGTTGCGTTCAATCAATTCCACCAGGTCAAATTCATGTCCTCAATTCCCGGCTCACAAACGTCTTCCGAATCCGATCCACAAGTCTCAATCGTTGTGCCGATGTACAACGAGCGAGACAACGTGGAGCTGTTGTACCGCGAAATCAGCGATGCAATGGCGTTGCAACCCAGAAGCTACGAGGTGATTGCTGTCGATGATGGAAGCCAGGATGGTACCACGGATCGTTTGAAGCGGGTTGCCGACCAGGATCACCGTTGGAAAGTCGTCGAGTTGCGGCGCAACTTTGGACAAACTGCGGCGATGCAGGCCGGGATCGATCACGCCAATGGTGAGTTTCTGGTCACGATCGATGGTGACCTGCAGAACGATCCGGCTGACATTCCGATGATGCTCGATTGCCTGGACGACGGATACGATCTGGTTCACGGTTGGCGAAAGGATCGCAAAGACCATCTGCTAAGTCGTAAAATTCCCTCGCGAATCGCCAACTGGTTGATATCCCGGGTCACCGAGTTTCCGATCCACGATCTAGGCTGCACGCTCAAAGCGATGCGGACTGAAGTTGCTCGGGATATTGAGTTGTATGGCGAGATGCATCGCTTTATCCCGATCCTGGCTCATCAAGCCGGCGCTCGCAGTCTGGAAGTAGTCACCAATCATCGACATCGACAGTTTGGAACCACCAAGTATGGCATCGGTCGAACATTTCGTGTCGTGCTTGATTTGATCACTGTCAAATTCATGCTGAAGTATTTTGCCAGTCCAATGAAACTGTTTGGCAAAGTCGGCGGCATCGTTGGCTTGATCGGTGGTGTTTCCTTGCTGACGGCACTCATGATGAAGGTGCTTGGGTCACATGATTTGACGGGCAACCCGTTGATCCTGCTGGGGATCCTGTCCGTCATTCTGAGCGTTCAGTTTTTCAGTTTAGGTCTGATTGGCGAAGTCTGTTCCCGAATTTATTACAGTCATCGAGGGAATATGACGTACCGCGTTCGCGAACTTGTTAATTTTGAAGCAGCCCTTCCAGGTGAATTGGAGCAGCAACACCTGATTCCCATCAAGCGAGCCGCCTGAGTCGTCAGCGTCGATCTTGTTTTGGAAGGAGCGGGAAGTGCAATGAATGGCCTTTCGGTGAAAGCGCCTTGAGTTCACTTGGCGCGTCTCGAAGTTGCAATGCGTATCGGAGGTGACTAACCGCAGAGGCGCAGAGGCGCAGAGGCGCAGAGGCGCTGAGTTCGCTGAGGTTCCAAAATTTCCTAGTGCCGCGTCAAGTATTGATTTTGGGGTTGGCACTTCAATTTAGCGATTGGTTTTTCGAGCAAGATTGACTCGCCAACCCCAATTTTTAAGCTAGACGCTGCACTAGAAAGCTCTGCAAGCTCCCCGTCCTCTGCGTCTCTGCGGTTTTTCTTAAAGATTCTGCCATGGATTCCGTGTCTTGACCCGATAGCGACGGCCTGCGCTAATCTTGACTTCAGCGACCGATCGGCTCACTTGTAAAACAACGTGATAGATGATTTCCATTGAAGCAGCTCTCAGTTTAATCGAACAGAACGTCAACCCCTTGGACACCGTCCAGCGAGCGTTACTGGACCTCCCAGGTCATTGCCTGGCGTTGCCCATTCTTTCTGATATCGATTCCCCTCCCCACGACAAATCGATGATGGATGGATTTGCCATACGCTGCGATGATTTCGAGGGGCCAGATTCGGAATTCGAGGTGATCGAAACCGTTACGGCAGGGGGTGTCCCAACACGTGCACTGCAGCCCAACCAGGCAACCGAAATCATGACCGGTGCGCCGATTCCTGAGCATGCCGATGCCGTTGTGATGGTCGAGCAGGCTCAGGCAATCCAGGTCGGCGATGTGCGAAAGGTCCGCTTGACTGCCGCACTGGTTCAACCAGAGCAAAATGTGTTGCGGCGCGGCACCAATTTTGAGAAGGGTGACCCGATTTTTGCTGCCGGGCATCTGGTTCGGGCCACCGACGTCGGGTTACTGGCCGAGATTGGCGTTTCGAGTGCCACCGTTGTGCGTCGGCCAACGGTGGCTGTGTTGGCAACCGGTGATGAGCTGGTAGCAGTTGATCGGGTGCCCGCGGCAGGACAAATTCGCAATAGCAACAGCCCGATGCTGGCCGCAGTCGCCGGCGCGATGGGGCTGGAAGTGGATGTGCTGCCGGTAGGTTCCGATGATCCAGAACAATTGGCGGCCGGCATCGCCCGTGGATTACAATCCGATGTGCTGATTTTGTCCGGAGGTGTCTCGGCCGGAACCAAAGACCTGGTCCCGCAAGTATTGGATCAATTGGGGGTGACTCAAGTCTTTCATAAAGTCGCGGTCAAACCGGGCAAGCCTATCTGGTTTGGGGTCAGAGAACCGGGCTTATCCGAGCAATCGCGGGCCTTGGTGTTTGGCTTGCCTGGAAATCCAGTCAGCAGTCTGGTTGGTTTTCGCGTTTTCGTTCGGCCGGCACTCAACGGCTTGATGGGGGGCAACTTTCAAGACGATGGCGGTGTCAAGGTTAAACTTGGTTACGAGCATTTTGTTCGTGGCAACCGGGTGACTTATTGGCCAGCTCGTTGGGAAGTTGATAACCTTGGCGAACGAGTCGTGGCTCCGCTGGCGTGGAAAGGCTCGTCAGATTTACGGCCCCTGGGTGATGCGGATGGAGTAGCTCGGTTTGAAGTGCAGGATCAGCCCTACGCCGCCGGTGACAGCGTCATGTTTTATCCGTTTTGATTTGCATCTCACTTGGTTAAGAGTAGACGCGAAAAGAACGTGCTGACAGGCGGACTTTTCAGTCTCCTGAGGTGCAGCGCAGCTCGGGCAAGTCATGAGGAGAGAAGCCCTGAGCCGCAGAGTCCACTTGCAAACATTATCTGAAAACGAACTGCCTCTGCGTCACTGCGGTGGGCCCAGCGATGTTGATGTGGTGAAGGGCTTGTGATTGCCTTTGGACTAAGACCCGGACTCCAGCTCCTTGATACGTTCCATTTTCTTGCGCAGCTTGGCTCGAGCGGCTTGTTTCTTTTCGATTTGTTCTTCCAACTGAACACTCAGCTTGGCGTTGTCGCATTGCAGTTCGCTGATGATGTTCCTCAATTCACTCGCTGACTTGTGTTCCAAATCCTCAGCGGAGTCGGACGATCGCTGCGCAGATTCCAGCTTTTCAATCAGGTCCAACTTGTCACTCAACTTGGCTCTCAGCTGAGCCATCTCTTCGCGAGCGTCATCGAGCTGACATTGCAGGTCACGATTTCGTTGTTCCAAGTCAGAGTGCTTGGCGGTTGGATTCATGGGCTCTTGGTGTTTGGAGGATGGAGCAGCTGACGGATCGGGATCGGCTACATAGACTTCGGTCGAATCGTTCGACAATGGAATCGACGTTGCCCTGACGGGCTTGATCCCGGCAGTCAATTCAAACGAATCGCCGGTTCGTTGCGGTAAACTCGGTGCTTTCCTGGCTTCCACTGCAGTGTCAACGATCGGCTCGTTGTCGGTGGCGTTACCGATTTTTGAGCCCGTTGTTGCAACCGGCGAGGACGGCGGAGCAAGAGGCGTGGTAGCGAACTTGGTGTTTCCTGAGTCCGGTTTGTTTCGGGGGCCTCCTTCCGCCGGTTTGCCGGTTATTGTGGTTCGTTCCCTCCGGTCGCCCATCAGGCGATAGGCCGCACCAGCGCCTAGCACCAACAAAGCGCCGCCCAACAGGTACCACCACGATCCGGATGCCGGCGTCGAACCGTTGTTCGTTGACCTCGAATCGTTACTCTGCACCGTCGGATCAGTGCTCGTGGACGATGTCCCTTCTCGTGGCTGTGACTCGTTTGGAGGATTTGCCCCGGGCGAATCAACAAACTCGGAACCAGGGTTCCGTTCTTCGCCAGTGTCGGTCATCACTGAATAGTCGGGGACATCCCTCAGCTTTGAATAATCCGGGCAGCCGGTAAACAACACCATGCTGGTCAAAGCCGCAGCCATCAGTTGCCAGGACCGATTTGGCTGGGAATCGACAGGCTCGCGGATCCGATGACGCATATTCAGATTAGATCGTTGGAAAGCGGCCAAGACTAGTGGTTTGTCACGAATGGTTGTAGGGGTTGGCGCAACGATTGAAACTGCGATTTCCGAAGCCGTCGATTAGCCAACCCTAACATTGAACCGTGACAGACCACTAACCGCAGATTTGAAAGGAAGCGTTAAACCTGGTTGTAGCCGTTACAGCCTAATTTCGCTGGCTTGGGCCGGAGAATAATTTCGGCCGTCATTTTAGGCCTGGAGTCGATGACTTCAAGAAAGCTCGTCGCGATAAATGAAAAAAGCGCGCCCGATCGGACGTGCTTCTTCATGAAAACTTAATGCGACGAATCCAGGGGTACGATCCAGGCAGCGAGCTTAGCGGAACAGGTTAAAGATTCCACCAAACTGGAAGACCGAAGCCAGTGAGTTAACAAACAGCTCGTTTTTGCGATACTCAAGGACGATCAAGTCACCTGGCTGGATGATCACTCGCTCGCTCGGATGGGCCAGGGCGTAGCGAAGATCGACGTCGATAGCGACTTGTTCACAACCGCACTTTCGCAGGACGGTCACTTGCGTCGCAGGCATGATACTGCCGATTCCGCGGAAGGGGCCATTGCCTCCCGAACCAGCGGCGGCGGACGCGGATCCGCCGGCCATCGAAATAGCTTCCAATACGTCGATTTCGTAGTCGCGAGGCAACGGAAATCGTCCACCATTGAGAAGGCCGCCGGTGTAAAACACGTCTCGTTGGCGTCCGGGAATGTAAACCACGTCGCCATCTTCCAGGGTAATCTGTTGCTCAGTCAATCGTGGGAAGGTGCCGACCTCGCCGCGAATGGGAATGCGAACCACGTTGGCTTCCGCCAAGGTCGCAGCGTCTGCGGTGTAGCCTTCATCGCCAATGCCTTGAACCATGGCTTGCATCTGACCGGCGTTCTTGCTCAGGCCGCCCCGTAAGACCACGATTTCGTTTTTAGCCCGTTCGCCCGGCATCCCACCGGTTTCACTCAGGGCGTGCAGGACATCGTTTTCATAAGCCGGCAGTTCGATCGAGAACGATTCCGAGCCTCGTTCTTCATCAACAAATACTTGATTCCGATTCAACGAAGTTGGTACTTTGTCAGTAGAGCCGTCTTCTCTAATCACCAGCACGTTGTATGTGCGGCGCTTCATTAGCGTGACAATGATTTTCTCGTTACCCTCAAGCAAGATCTTTCGATCCTGGCTGTAAGCGCGGATGATCTTGGCTTCCGCATCGCCGACTGTTAAACCGGCAACCCGGACCGGAGCGATCAAAGGTAGAGAGATGAATCCATCGTCACGGACCGGAACGGGGTAGCCTAAAGCGGGTTTGCCGCCATTGGCATCGGGGAAATTAACAGGCGGAGGAACGTCAGCGTCTCCAGTGACTCCCTGGATGTAGATCCCCAGCGTATCGCCTTTGTCCAGCACATATTGTTCCGGTGGGGTGCGACGCAGCGTCAGAAAGTTAATTTGAGATTCCAGGTCGGGCTGGCAACAGCTGCGATTGAGCACATCGGTAGCAGGCACCAGATCTGCAGGGCCGTAAGATCGGCAACCGGCAAGCGATGGCAGGCACAAGGCCAGCAGCATCAGTTGACTTGCTGGTTTGAGTATCTGGGACAACATGGTTCCGAATTCTCCAGTTGATGGCAAGAGGACGTCTGTTCCGCAACCTCCGCGCGACACGTCTGTACTGGTAATTCGGAAACGCCTGAATGGCCTATGAATGTTCGCGCTGATGTGCATGTTGTTACCGCCAGGCAAACTGCGCCGATTGTTCCGCTGGTCAGGTTTGGTTGGGTTGATTTGGCAACCGGGCGTCCGCTTCCGTTCCGATCTGGTGGATCGGCCCATCCTGCGGCAATTTGTTTTAGTCGCATTAACGGCGACCTATATTTTTAATACCAATCCTCCCAATTCTTTTGCAACGACTCCTGAGGCGCTGCCATGTGTAAGCTCGATTTTGTGGATCACTATGAGACGCTGGAGATCAGCCCCAAAGCCAGCTTTGATACGATCGAGCGAGTGTTTCGGTTTCTGGCCAAACGTCATCATCCTGACAGCAACGAAGTGGCTGATCCCCAACGATTCAAATTATTAGTCCAAGCCTACGAAGTGCTTTCGGATCCGGAAAAACGCGCCGCGTTTGACAACGAACTGGATCGTCAGAAGCAGGAACAGGTGGCTCTGGAAGAAGGTGCTGGTAGCGTGACCGATGACGCCGCAGATCGGCATCGATTGCTATCGTTGTTTTATGCCAAACGGCGACGCGACATGAAGTATCCCGGAATCGGAATCGCTACCGTGGAGCAGATGATGAACATTCCACCCGAGGTACTGGATTTTCACATCTGGTATTTTCGTGAGAAAGGCTGGATCGCTCGCGAAGAGGGTGGCACGATTTCGATCACGGCCGAAGGCGTCGATCGCCTGGAAAACTCGAACCAGGCCCGCCAACAACAGGACCTGAAGCGAATTACAGACGAAAGCAACCGGCTGGAAGACAGCACCAAAC
>CAZJEK010000097.1:0-17540 GCA_964545005.1 uncultured Pirellulaceae bacterium | reverse complement strand
TTCGAGCAAGATTGACTCGCCAACCCCAATTTTTAAGTTAGACGCTGCACTAGTCGGCTTGACGAAGAAAAGCCAACAAATCGGCCATTTGCTGGTGGTCAATTTTTTGCTCCAGGCCTTCTGGCATCAGTGATGTCCCAGTCGCCTTGATTTGTTCAATCGAGTCGCGCAGCACCGTTTGGCGTACATTCCCACTGCGTTGTAGCGTCAGACTGGTGGGCGTTTCGCTGACCAACCGCCCGGTTGCCTGCCGACCGTCGTCCAGCAGCAACAAGTAGTTTTGATAGTTGGCCTGGATCTCACGATTCGGGGCCAGGATCTGGACCAGCAGCTGTTGCGAAGTCTGGTTGCGAACGGTTGCCAGGTCAGGACCAACGTCAACTCCCAAACCATTCAGGCGATGGCAGGTTGCACATTGTTGCTGAAAGATCTCGCGTCCTCGATCAGCGACTCCAACCAATTCCAGGACTGGCTGGTAAGACTCCACCACCGAATGCCGCGCCGAGAGCTGAACGTCACGGAGCACTTGCTCCGCCAACTTGCGAATGGACGAATCGGTTGTATCCAGGAGTCGCCGTTGCCAACCCGGATCCAGTTCGGCTGTTTTAATCTTCCCGTCGCTGATTGCTTGTAAAAGAGCTTTGGTTGAGGCAGGACGGGATAAGAAAAATTCCATCGCCTCAGTACGAATCGTCGGCGATAACCGATGCCAGGATGCGATCAGCAACGTTGGCGCGGACGATTCAAAGGTGGCCAGTGTCCGAACGGCAGCAAATTGTACCTGCGGAGACCATCTTGGTTCCAATGCATCGGCCAACAACGGTTGGGCTTGCTCAAACGTGGCATGCGTCAGCATTTCAATCGCCGCGATCCGTTGTGACTCATCCGCCGAATCGTTGGCCAGTGTTTGCGTTGCCTGGGCAAGTTGTTGGCGCAACAACGCTTTCAGCGAATTAAAAGATTTTGCGTGTTCACGAAGGCTGTGGCCAGTTCGCTGGAGTCCGGACGCCAATCCCAACATCAGTAGGCGTTGCAAGTTGTCCGGCTGTTGTTCCAGGGCGGCAATCAGTTCAGACAACGATTCACGATCGGCGGTCGCGCCTGCAAACAGTGCCAGTTGGCGACACACCGAGTCCAAACCCGCCAGTGACTGAGTATCCCCGGATTTCAACATCGCCTTCAGCAAATAATTGGCATGCGGTAGGCTGGACGACAATACCGCTGTCTGGGTCCAGTGATCTTTCGGGGCATTGAGCAGGATCGTTTGGAGCGCGTTTGCGACAAGCTGACTCTTGGCAACGCCCTGCACTTCTCCGAGGCTACAGGCAACTTGAAAACGAACTCTGGCGTCCCTGTCATCCGCAAGTTGAACGACCGACTTTAACGTTCGATCCGCTTCCGGCGCGTTCGCTTGCCGCAACCATCGTTCTGACAATCGCACGGCATGCTCCCGCACCCACGGCGAAGGATCATTCATCGCTGCGATCACGTCGGCCGCGGTCAATGCGTCTAATCCTGCCAGAGAATATAACGCGTGCATCCGACCCAAATGCGAAAAACTTTCCTGGAGTAATTCCCTTAGCGGTTTGATCGCGGCCGGATCCTGGCGTTGGTAAATTAACCGCTGAGCGGTCTCTCGCCACCAACTGTCGGCATGCGTTAAGTGGTCGACCAGTTGTTCGATTGACGCTTGATTCAGGCGTGGGTTGGGATAGCGGTTGAACCCGGTCGGAGCCAGCCGATAGATTCGCCCTCGATCATTTCCCCGATTCAGATCGACTTGTGCGAGAATTTCTTCCGGAAGTGAATCCGGCGTTTCGATCAACTCGCGATACATGTCGACGATATGCAGACAACCATCGGGGGCGTTGTACAGATTGACGGGACGAAACCAGTTGTCCGACGATCTCAAAACTTCCGTCTCCTGGTCAATTCGAGTTGATCCAAAACTGGCACCATCCGGCACCATTGACCGGCGATGAATCAAGTTGCTTTGCACATCGCCGACGAACAGGTTGCCAGTTTGATCAAGTCCAAAAGCTGAGCCCCGGTAGATGGTTGCGCCGCTGGTGGCTGTAAACACATCGTGTCTCACAAACGGTGCTGCCCAGTTGCGTGGCATCGATTGGCGGATGTTGGAGCGAGCTATTCGCCACGGCTCAGGCGGACTGATGCGAAAAACGCGATCCCCCTGCCAGGCATCTTGCTTGATCGACGTCGTTGCGAGGTACGGATTTCGTTCCAGGTATCGGGCCGGCATGACCACGTGCACCACGGGTTTCGAATTCTGGCAAATAAAACGTTGGTAGCCATCGTTAAAGCTGTTGCCAAACTGTTCCGAACCGGATATCGCTTCGAACTGACCGGTCACCGGATGGAATCGAAAGTCAGCACCCCGCAAGTCAACCGGCTTTGAATCCGCTACATCGGGACGCACGATGCGACCACCGCTGTTCGAGCCAGCACCATAGATCCAGTGGTCGATGCCGAAAATCAAATTATTGGCGGTGCCTTCTTCGTTCGAAAATCCGAACCCGGTCCAACGTATCTCTCGCACGTCGGCTTTCAGATCGCCATCGGTATCTTTCAAGTACCACAGGTTGGGAGCGGCGATGACGAACAGTCCGCCGTCCCAGGGACAAATTCCGGTCGGCCAGCCAATCTCGTCAGCAAACACGGTGGCCTGATCGTAAACGCCGTCGTTGTTCGGATCAGTCAACACTCTGATGCGACCGTTGGGCCGATCGGTGTTGCCATTGACCGTCGGGAACTTGAGGAACTCGGCAACGTACAGCCGCCCCTGTTCGTCGTAGGAAATCGCAACAGGCTCGAGCACGTTGGGCTCAGCGGCGACCAATTGAACTTCCAGTCCGTCGGCGACTGCGAAGGACTTTAAACTCTCCTCAATCGATCGAGCCGGTATTTGAAAATTGGCTGAGTCGCCGCCTCCACCGGATTCCTGCTGACTTGCACAGGCGGCCTCGGTCACGGCACTGGCAACGACAAAAGCAACAGCAATCGCGATCGTCGCAACGCCGAGTCGAATTCGATTGGAGTGCGTGTTCATCGGTCGGGTTCGATCTCGAGAGTCCTGGCAAGTTATTCGGAAAGTTCCTTGATGGGGGTCAAGGTCAGTTTGCGAAACTCAACTTCGGCGCCTTCTGCCTGAATCGCGATTTGACCTTGCTTGGCGGTGCAGTTCGTGCCGTGATTGACCAGGTCGTCGTTAACCCAGACCTTGATCTCGTCTTCAACGCATTCGATGACCATGGTGTTCCATTCGCCAAGCGGTTTTTCAGAATCGTCCGTCAGGTTCAGGATTCTACGAGCCTTGCCTTCGACGACTCCCCATTTTTCCTTCGGGCCTCGACGCTGCACCATGTCGGGAACAGTGATGTCCTGAACGATACACCAGAAATCACCAGCATGCTGGTGATTCATCTGCACTTCAATGGACTTGGGAAACATCTTGTACAGGGCCCGCGGAGTCGAGGCGTGGACGAGCACACCACAGTTTCCAGGTTTGCCGGGAAATCGATACTCAACGTGTAGCCGGTAATTTGAATGCTGCTGATCGGTAATCAGATGCCCTTGGGGATTTCCCAGGCTGACAAGTTTACCGTCGCGGACAATGAATGTTGGCTTAAGTTGTTGGTCTTTGTCGGCTGCGGGAATGTCGGCGTGCCAACCTTCAAGGTCTTTGCCGTTAAACAACTCAGTTGACCCGGTTTCTTGAACCGATTGCAGCAAGAGCGACAACAGGGCGGCAGTAACAAAAATGCTGTTCATGAAATTTTCTCGGTTTCCGTTTCGTCTTGGTCCTGAAAGTATCGCACATTGATCAGGCAAGTTGCCTATACTTGAGTACGGATCAGGTAAATTGAATCGAAGTTGGTGTCCAGATTCCGTATCCAATTTTAGTCTTCGAAAGTGACCTGCAAACCCAATCATACTCAGTTCGGACCTGCGATTGGCAGCATGAGGTAATCTCAATTGCGGCCGCATCGGCCATGAGAGGAAATGGAGCAAGCGATGTCGTTAATTTGCCGTTTGATTGTATTGACGATTTGCTTGCTGGTGGCGCACCCTGCCCTGGCCCAGCCGAACCAAATCAAAATCGCGACCTTTGCAGTCGATGCGTCGCCACCGGTCGGCAGTCCCCTGGCCTACGATCCGACCATCGCGATCGAAGACCCGCTTTCCTGTCGGGGAATCGTGATTCTTTCCGATGCCGATCCAATTGTATTATGCTGCGTCGATTGGCTGGGAGTCGCCAACGACGCGCAAATCGAATTCAAACAGGCCCTTGCCAAATCTGCTAATACGACTGCTGATCGAGTTGCCATTCACGCCGTTCATCAGCATGACGCTCCGCGTTGTGATTTGTCGGCGGCGAAATTATTGGCCGAACAGGGCATCGCGGATTCTTTTTACGATACCGATTTTATTCAAGATGTGATTCAACGAACTGGCGCGGCGATCGAACAGTCATTGCCCAACGCCCAGCCGGTAACGCACTTGGGTGTAGGTCAAGCCAAAGTTGAAAAGGTGGCATCCAATCGCAGGATTCTGGGCGAGGACGGGAAGGTAAAAGTCACGCGTTATACGGCAACGGCCGATCCCCAGGTTCGAGCTTTCCCTACCGGTACGATTGATCCGCAACTCAAATCGATCAGCTTTTGGAACCTGGACCAACCGGTTGCCGTGCTGACATTCTACGCCACCCATCCGCAAAGCTATTATCGAACCGGTCGCGCTAATCCTGATTTTCCTGGGATGGCTCGCAACGCTCGGCAACAGGAAACGGGCGTACCGCACATCCACTTCAACGGTGCCGGTGGCAATATCGGCGCTGGCAAATGGAACGATGGTTCGAAAGAGAATCGGCCCGTGTTGGCGGGGCGCGTTCAGCAGGCAATGCAGCAGGCTTGGCAACAAACCAAGCGTCAGCCAGTCGATGCCAATTCGCTGGATTGGAAATCTCTGCTGGTCAAATTACCCCCCAGTCCCTTTCTGGACGAAGGCGCCTTGGCTGATACGCTGGCCAATCCCGATGCCAAACCCATTGATCGGTTGTACGCTGCCAAGCATCTGGTCTGGTTGCGTCGAGCCAAGTCGAAACAGTCGATTCAACTTTCCTGTTGGAAACTCAACGATGCAAGAATCCTGCTGATGCCCGGTGAACTGTTTGTGGAATATCAATTGCAGGCTCAAGCGATGGCACCGAACGAATTCGTGGCGTTGGCGGCTTATGGCGAATACGGCATGGGCTACATTGGCACCGCCATCGCGTATTCTCAAGGTGGTTACGAAACCAGTGCCCGCGCGTCCCGCGTTGATCGCGGCTGCGAAAAAATATTGCTCGATGGCATGAAACAATTGCTCGGTGATTAATTGCCGCAAGGCGAACGTGCGGCGAGATGCTTCCCCAACCAATGAGGCTCCCCGATATGTTGAATGCACCAAACAGTTTTCTAGCGGCCGTTTTGTTAATCCTGAGTTTGATGAATGGCGGCATATGCCAGGATAACGTCAAGCAACCGGATTATTCCAACTTGACCGACGCAGAGTTGTCAGCCAAGGTCATCGAATGCAAAAATCGAAGTCAGCTTGAATCGCTGATTACCAATATTCCGCTGGCGATTTTGGCCAAGCATGCCTCCGCAGCGATGGAGCAACCGAACTCGGAACCAGGATTCGGTCGTGTGGTGATCCAGGTTTTATGGCCTGAATTGTGGGACGGTGATCAATCCAGTGAAACTTTCAATCGACTGTTCAAATTCTATCGTTGGTCGGATGACAGCGGAGATTATCAGGTTGAGGCTCAGCTATATGACGTCGTCGGTGACAACGCTGTTCTAAAGAAGACCGATGAATCAATCATTACGGTGCCGTTGGAGCGATTGTCGCAGGGGTCAAGACTTCGCCTGGCCAGGTATATCAAAGCTCGCCAGTTGTTGAGCGAACGGATTCCAGCCGACACCGCGCAGATCGTCAACTTGCTTACCAAGCAAAATGATCCACGGTCCAGTGGTGGTTCCAAAGCCAGGGAGTACCTTTATTCAGGTCGACTGAAGGAAGGGGAAACGGCGTTGATCGAAAGCCTGGCGGTCAATCATGACCTCAATGAGCGATTTGGTTTGGGGGTGATCCAGTTCATGCTTTCGTTGGAAACGCTGGTACAAGATCTAAATCGGCATGGCTTTCTTACCAAGAGAACCTTTGGCGAAATCATGCCTGAGGATCTTCGCAAAACATTTCCAGACAATCCCGCGCCTGAAGAATTCAGTAACGAAGCCTTTCGAGCGATGATCAAGAACTGGATTGCTGGTTTGGAACGCGCTGAAAAAACCTTGAGTCAAGTTGGCAATGGAAAGGTCAAATTTCGCCTCGAACCTTCGAAGATCAAACTCGACCCGGCCGGGCGTGGCAAACCGGTCAGCGCCAGGCAACTGCTGCGTTTGCTGTTTGGCGGACCGGCTGGCATCGACCCCAGTTTCGATGCTGGTGTGGAAAGATTCGTTGAGCTGGAATTGGCATTGGATCGCGGCGACGTCCATTGGTTGAGAGGTTATTTACATCTGCAGATGGCACTGGGCGAGTCGGTCCTGGCCGTTGATTGGAATCCGGTCATCGAGATTGCGGGCCATCGATTGTTCGAACGGGTCAACACGCCCCACCAGTGGCTGCTGGAAGAACCTCGGAAAATTGGGTCCTGGGGCGATGCGGGTCCCGGCGACTTCCAACCAATCATTACAGCGATTGTGACCGCAGCCGTCGATGCGGTTGCAGCGTTTTCAGAGATGTTGCATCTGGCTGTGATTGAACCAGCACGATTTCAGACGGCCTCCCAGCATGTCATGAAGAGTATCGAGCAATCGCGCATCATGTGGGAAGAGATTCTGGCCGAACGGGACGACGATCAGGAGTGGATCCCCAATCCCAAACAGTCGGGGGCGATCGGAGTCAATGTCAACGACCGCATGATTAAGACCTGGCTAAAAACGCTGGATGAAATCGAATTGGTGCTCAAAGGTGAGCGGGTGCTGCCTTTCTGGCGATTTGCAATCATGGGCAATTGGAAGGATGCCCCAGGCGTCAACTTGAAAAAGATCATCGACAATCCACCACAAAAGCTGTCGTTAATCTTGTGGATTCAAGGAACCGCAGCGACTCCGTACCTGGAACAGGGGAAGTTCACCGAGTTTTCTCAAGCCGAGTTTGCGCAGCAGATTGATCAAGTATTCGGGCTCAATTATTTCGGCGGGTATGCGCTCTGGTTTAATTGACTGGGCCGCTCGAGTTGTCGGTCGCCTAGCGATCAAAATTCGCTTTTCGGAAATACGCGTAACACACATTTGGAGTTCGGACGAGCAGCACAAGCTAATGAATTTGGCGTGTATTTCTCTGGGTGTTTTGTTGGGCTGGTGTTGGCTGCTGCTATTGCCTTGGGCGTTGACTAGGGACCCGAATCCTCTCAACTCAGTTGCCGGGCACATTCTGCTGGTGCCTTTGCTCATTCCTGTTTGGTTGGTGGGTGAAACAGGTGGAGGCCGTTGCCCTAAGTTTTTGAAAGCTCGATTGGAATGGATCGCCCGAAATTCAAACTACGCCAAGCTGATCTTTGTCGCACATGGAATTGCAATCGGTTCAACGTTTGCGATTGGTTCGGCAGTCGTCATCATTCTGGTGATGGCTTTTTTGCCGTTTGTGACCCCACTTATAAAAGCGATTATTATTGTGCTCGCGGGATTGGTCCATTTGGCCCTGTTTCTTTTTTCGTTTGCCCTGGCGATCGAGTCTGTCAAAAACTGGGGTCGGAAGATTTATCGAAACAACAAGTCTCAATTGAAGATTGCTCCAAGGGACAAGGCGAGGAAAACTTGATTGTTGCTCATGCCGATCGGACGTTGGCCCCGGACAACAATTAGTTGACGCCTGTTTTTCGTAACGTCGGTGCCTAGCGCCACAACCGCTGGACATAGTCGCCTCTCGCTCCGCGAAAGTTTGGTCATTCGCCCGATTCGTAGTCTTAGGGATCCAGCACCAGGAAGCATCTCGTCAATCCTGTTGATCCTGAACATCCTGTCAAACTTGTTGGTGAATCTTGCCAACGCTGTCCATTGTGAGCAGGGTCCGAAAAACGGGACAGGATGGACAAGATTAACATGATCAACAAGATGCGTTTTGAAGAAAACGAATCAATCGACAGTTCAACCTCAACGCCAACCAGTTCAGCTGGGCAAAAAATGTCAGCCTCTCCGCGAAAGTTACGTAGCATCGACACCCTCCTGTGGGAGGGTCGAGCCAAAGCGAGGGGAGGGTTTACCAATCCCCTCTCCGGCCCTGACAGGCCGACCTTCCCGAGGGAGAGTATCTACTTCCCGCCGACCACCCAAAAATGCCAACCACCGCGAAGTTTGCGTAGCTCGACGCGCTGGAGTCAATCCAATACGCCGTGTTTTCTTAACGAGCCCTTCAGCCGAGTGAGTGATGGGTGTTTGTCAACGAGATGCAACGCATGTTTTCTGGCAAGCTGCTCTCCACGTTTAAAAGTTGCCAATGCTTCCTGTTCCTCTACCAACCCTTCCGATACTCGCGCTCAATCAGCCGATTGGCTTTCTCATTTCCGGTGGATAGCTTCTGTGGATCCCAATTGAGTTGCTGACCGCTCCGAAAGGCAACATTGCCAAGCAGCACTGCCTCGGTCATCGGGCCCGCATAAGAAAATGGGCAGGAGGTTTTTCCGTTGCCTTTAATTGCCTCGGTCCATTGTTGGTAGTGATTCTCGTCCTGGAGGTCGGGCATTGCGTGGTTGGCAAAATCTGTCTTGGGAAACAGTTCGGCGGCTTCCGGAAAGCCGACAAACACATTGCCCTGCTCGCCAACAAACAAGACTCCATTTGCTGTCCCGGGCCATTCGTCTGGCGCCTGAATCAACTCGCGCGGCGGTTGACGCCCGGCCTCATACCAAACCACTTGGCAATCGCCTGAGGTATAAGCCGTTTGGCCGAACGTATAAGTCACCTGACACCACTCAGGACCACTGTCAGGATCCGGTTGGGGGCCGTCGGCCATGACGGTTTTGGGAGGCCCCAGTTTCAGCGCAGAAAAAACTGGATCGAGCAGATGGCATCCCATGTCGCCCAATGCCCCGGTCCCAAAGTCCCACCAACCACGCCAATGGAAGGGGTGGTACAGGCCTTGAACATAAGGTCGTTGTGGGGCAACGCCCAACCATAGGTCCCAATGGAGTGCCTTGGGAACCGGGTCAGATTGGTTGGGACGTTTCAGACCCTGCTTCCAGAAATTGCCAGGACGATCCGTCCACGCATGGACTTCTTTGATTTTTCCAGCGACTCCAGACTGCACCAGTGCGACCGCATTCTTGATTCGCCCCGATGAATGGTGCTGGATTCCCATCTGAGTGATCACACCATGCTTTTCGGCGGCTTCGGTAAGTGACCTGGCTTCACCAACCGTGTTCGTCAATGGCTTTTGGGTATAGACATGCTTCTTGCGTTCCATCGCGGCTAATGTTACCGAGGCATGCATATGGTCGGGAGTCGAAATCGTGACCGCGTCGATGTCCGTTTGCTCAATCAGCTTGCGCCAATCGGTATAGATCTTTGCTTTCGGGTATCGCTTGCTCGCTGCCGCCAAGCGGATCTCATCGACATCACAAATCGCGACGACATTGTTATTTCGCGCTGTTTCGGCAAGGTCGCTGGCTCCTTTGCCGCCACAGCCAACGGCAGCAATGTTTACAGTCTCCATCGCCGAACGACGTTTGTGCTGACTGGTTGAACCCAGGACCGCCGTCCCAATTCCCGCGGCCGCGGCTTGCTTGATAAATGATCTGCGATTGGTCATCAGTGCCTCGGTGCCTGTAGAATAACTGGATCAATAACTAGAAAGCTGCCGTCATTTTTATTGCCACGACCATCGAACGTCCAGTCATTCGAAGCGCAATCTGGTAGCGAATGTTCAAATGTCTGGATCCGTTCTTTGGGTTAGTTGGGGAGGATCGAAACCAATTTATGGACATGTTAAACCGAATCAAGATTCACCACTTCATAGCGGTTGTCGCGATCGCCGTTTTCAGCTGCCGCGAATTTCCGAACGAAGGTGATCTTTTCGCCCAACAGCCGGTTCGACCGGAAATAACCAAGGCGGATGTCATCGTTTACGGCTCGACACCGGGCGGGTTTTGCGCTGCGATTGCCGCCGCGCGCGAAGGCGCTTCAGTCATTTTGCTCGAACCAACCCGGCATGTTGGTGGCATGAGTACGGGTGGGTTGAGCCATTGTGACTCCAACCAGATGGTCCGCCAGACATTGATCGGATTGTTTGAGGAATGGCATTCTCGCGTGGTGAAAGACTACACCGGTCGTGGTCTCAAACCGCCCTATGATCCAACGAAAAAAGACCAGGCTCGTTGGACGTTTGAGCCGCATGTCGCGCAACGCGTGACCAATGCCATGCTGAAGGAAGCCGGCGTTACCGTGTTGACCGAACGCTACTTGCAAGCCGTCAAAAAATCCGGTCCGCGAATTACAGAACTGGTAACAAGTAACGGAACGTTCAATGGCAGGGTGTTTGTCGATGGCAGCTATGAAGGTGATTTGATGGCTGCCGCTAACGTCGAGTGGACGATTGGTCGAGAGAACCGTGAGGAATACGGTGAAGAACTGGCTGGAAAGAGGTTTCCCAAACCGAAAATGGACATCAGCGGATTTGACAAGCAGGGCAACCTGTTACCGTTGATTACTGCGGCAGAAGCAGGAAGCCAGGAAGCCGGCGACAGCAATGTGATGACCTACAGCTTTCGACTGTGTTTGACTGAGGAACCAGACAACCGAATTCCGATGCCAGAGCCCGACCACTACGATCCGCATCGGTTTGAGATCGTTCGTCGTGCGATCAAAGCAGGCGTGACAAAGTTTGGGTTTGACCTTTACCCGTTGCCTGGCAAAAAACTGGATGGGAACAATTCGATTGGCGGACAATTCTCAATCGGCCTCATCGGTGGTGGACGAGACTGGCATGCGGCCGACGAAGCAGGTCGCAAGAAGATTTGGGAGGCTCATAAACAATACACGCTGGAGTTCTATCATTTTCTGACCACCGACTCATCCGTGCCAGTTGGGGTTCGCAATCGCTATCGAAAACTGGGATTATGCAAAGACGAGTTTGCCGACTGGGAGCACTTTTCGCCAGCCCTCTACGTTCGCGAATCGAGGCGGCTCAAAGGGATGTATGTCATCACTCAGCGGGACATCCTGAAGTCCCCCAACAAGGACGACGCAATTGCGATTTCATCCTTTCCTATCGACTCTCACGATTGTCAACGGATCGCCTTGCCCGGTGGTGTCGTCAACGAGGGAACCATTTTTCCTGTCCGGCGAGGAAAATCTCGGCAAGGATTTGCGTATCAGGTTCCGTACCGGGCCATTCTCCCCAAGCCCGAACAATGTGACAATCTTCTGGTACCGGTCGCATTGTCCTGTTCCCATGTCGGAATTTCATCACTGCGCATCGAGGGAGCGTGGATGGTCATCGGGCAAAGTGCCGGAATTGCAGCAGCGATGGTGGCCAAACAAGATGTCTCTGTTCAGGAACTGGAATATTCACAACTTCGTGAACGGCTGCTCGCTCAAAAGCAGGTCCTGGAATTACCAGATCCTTAGGGCTTTGCAATATTTTGACTTGCTGTGTCACGAAAAACACTGGAACACGCTGGTGCCTATTCCTTATCCGCCGCCTCAAGCGTCTCGGGCGACAGTTTGGCCTGCTCCATCCATAAAGTAACGTGGCCGTTGGGCGGCACGGGCTTGCCCCAATATTCGCGGTAGGGTCCGAAGTAAGTCGTTTTGTTTCTGAAGTGCGTGTAGCGGAGGAAATTTTTCACCGAGATCGTCACTTTCCCGCTTTTGAATTCGGGCAGGGTGTCGTCGAATAAATAGGCGCCGCGGATGCCGGTGTAGCGAAAAAAGCCACCGTTTACCTGAGTCAGCAGTTTCCCGTTGGCGTATATGGCAAAGCCTTCGCCTGTTCGATCGCAACCAGCACCGCCCAGTATCAATCGATAGGCATGTCCCTCTTTCAGCGGCGGAATTTCAAATGTCTGCCGCATGAGCAGCACTTCCTTTTCCCACAATGTCGCCGGCATTTCGCAGCAGCCGCAGCGTTCTCCGTTGCACGCCGGGCGGAGTCTGTCGAGTTTGTCTCCCATCCTCCCAAATGGCGCCTTGCCGGTTTTCCAGCCAGCGGCGACAGGATCGAAATCCGGACTGTACCAGTTTTCCATGCCAGCTGGGAATGTGATCTCGCGATAACGGTCGCTTTTCTCCAGTTCCTGCTTCTCCGGTGGATCGAAACTGAAATAGGACCAGGTTGCATTCCGCATCTCTGGACCGAAGGGCTGCCAATCGAATCCCTTGACGCCGGCCATGTCGTAATAGTCAATCAGCGTATCCAGATCGCTCCGAATATCAGTCGGCATTTTCTCCGGTTTTTTAGCCGTGACGATGTTCGTCAACAGACTGCGGTTGTTGGCGAAGGTAGTTTCGAGGAAGGTCGGAACCATTTCCTCCATGATGATGGGTTTCAGGGCCTGCCCCATTTCCCGATAGTAATCGGGAGCATAGTGGGGACCCCGTTTGTTGAAGGTACCGGTTACCTCGTCGGAAAAAAGCGTGGTCACATCCGGGTGTTGCTGCGGCTTGGGCGGGATTGTCAGTTCTTCTGCGTTTCCGCCATGCAATCGCACCATCGCCCGGCCGAGCGCGTCGCCGGTAAGCACATAGGTTTCTGCATTGTGGTTGTAATGATAACCGGTGTTGGTGGGTGATTCTCCGCGCGAACGCCAGAATGGCCGCGTGTCGACACTAGCCACCGTGCCCGCGAACTCTGGATGCTGCTCAGGATCGCCAACTGCCATTTGAGCTTCCCAGGTCATGTAATGTCCAGGGTCCATTTGCATCCCATTGAAGCCGACTGTCCCCACCACGATCCGCATGTCCGGTGTTTTAAATTCTTGACGAAGGTCCTTGATCAGATTGACCAAATGTTGCTCGTAGACCTCTTTGGGTACGTCTTTGTCTTTGTGTCCCTGAAACCAGACAAAACCGGCAATCTCGTAACCCTGCCCTTGGTAACCGGGAACGATTTTGTCGATGTTTTTCAGGGTTTTTCGCACCCCCTTGACCATCAAGTCGTATTCCAGTCCGCAGTACTCGTTGTCTTTCTCTTCTTCGGTCTTTCCACTCGAGGGCGGACGGAAGTCAAAGCTGAGCGCTCGATTCCCCATCGAAGATTCGATCAACAACACGGGTTCGTCATGGTAAGTGCCCATGACGTAACCAAACGGAACTTCCGGGCCGATAAAATTGCCGTTGGAGTTTGTTGTAAGAGGTCCTCCACTGCCATATTCAGCTTTGGAGATTCGTGTTTCCCAATATGTGACGTCGTTGCGGACAGTCCAATTCCCCTCCTGGTCGGCAAACCAGGGATACTTGCCTTGTTGAATGAGTGACTTGAGATCGCCCTGCCCTTCGAGATCAATCTGCTTCATCCAGAAAGCGGCGGATCCACCTTTCAGATAGGTGATCGTAACCGGGTAACGCTTTCCTTGTTCAAGTCGAATGGGGGTTATCTCCGCGCTCTGTCCGGGGGCCTTACGGTAGACATCGCGACCAGACAAGGACACGACAGCGTGTGTGCTGTCCTGATAACCAACATGAATTTCATGGGTTCCACTCATGGGGACTTCGATAAAACATTTGGCAACGATTGTGTGGGGGGCATCGAGGGAAGGTAGCTGTGTTGCCACGTCGCCCAGCTTGACGGTGGTTTTTTCGACCGGGGTCAGCTGGTCATAGTCGGTGCCTGCTTGATATTCGCCCTCGTAGACGGCAACTTTGGCGCCCCTGGGCGAATCCTTGTCGGCATTTTGAAAGACGTCGAACCGGAGCAATCCCGCAGGCCCAACCGGCATCCGGCCGACCTTGATGTTCGGGTCAGCTGACAGATAGATGCTGGGATAAACGGGCCGAGCACCTTGAAGATAACCAAACCCGACCATGTTGGATTGGCCAGCGAGAATATAAACCTTGACTTTTCCTGCAGTGGGAGGCTTGTTGTCCGGACGGGGCAGAATCGTTGGGACATGCTGGTTGGCATGCAAGGAACTCATCAGCAACAAACTCAGGATCCATGTCCATTTCAGGCCAGTCTGGCAGGCACGTCCGGTGTTCAGCATCGTTGGGGTGTCCGTTACGTAGTTGGCAAAAGGAGTATGCGATCGAGTCGCTCTACCAGTCGAAGCTCGTTAATTTTAATCCCTTTGAGGGAAGGTTAGTTCGCTGGCGTGAGTTCAAATTGTTTGACGGCCACACCGTATTGCGGCGGTTGGTTGCGATACAGTTTCAATGTATTGCGGCCTTTCCTGAGGTTGAGCATTACCGGTTTTGACTCTTGCCAGTGACCTTCAGTAAACGGCAACTCAATCGTGATCGAGGAATCGGCACCATTGGTTGCAACGTTGATGCGTTGATTGTAGTTCGCCGTCACCACTAGCGCGGTGAGCAAGTACTTTCCAGCCTGCGGCACTTCGATTTGATACTCAAGTTGGGATTTTGTGCCCTGGCTGGGACCAGTCGGATCCACGGCTGGACTGATTGAATAGTAGTTTCGTGCATACTTGTCGGATATCCGTTCGCAAACGTTTCCGTAGATGTCGTACAGCCCCCACGGATTGGGTTTCTTCTGTCCAACCTGATGGGACCTGGCGTTGGCGTTATCTTTGAACCAGGCGTAGTCCCCAAGTTGCCCAGGCGCGTCACCGAAGAACCACTTCGTATCTCGCCCTGCTCGGCTGGCGTATTCCCATTCTGCCTCGGTTGGCAAGCGCACGTCGCGCCCGGTCAATTCGGCGACCTTTCCGCAGAACGACCTTGCGTCAGCCTCGCTGACATTGTCGACTGGGACATTGGGCCCCTTCGTGGATTTGCTGGGATTCTTTCCCATTATCGTTTCGTATTGTGCCTGGGTCACTTCATATTTGCCGAGGTAAAAACCTTTGGAGATGGTGACTTCATGTTGAGGAACTTCGACACATTGAAATCGTCCTTCGGTTTCGCTTTCACCACCCATCACAAACGTCCCTGGAGGGATGTAAACGAGGTCCATCGTGACACCACCGCCAAGATCGAGCGTTAATTCATCGGGAGTGTCATCGCCGGACGGCGTCACTGCAGCCCGTAGTCCCCAGTTTTCATACCGACCATATCCGCCACTGAGCATCCGGATTCCCGACGTGCAGGCGTTGGGTTCACCTTTCCAGGTTCCGCCCCGCATGATCGTCTGGCCCTGAGGGAAAAAACGTGGGAGGAAGATCTGCAGGCCGCCGTCAAAACTGTTCATCGCAATCACGTCGCGAGTATTGCCGGAAGGCTTACTATACGCGGCCGCCGGAATTGAAATCACGCCGTTGGCAAGGTACTTGATCTGTATGTCAGCTGGTTTTACCGGCGACGCCGTGATTTTCTCAGCAATTGCAGGTTCATCAGCCTCACCAAGATCCTCCCCCAGTGCATCCAGCGTAACGGCATCAGTCTGGTTGATGATCTCGCGCTGCACGCGGAGCGAAATCTGGTTCCAGAAACCATGGTTTCCGTCGCCTTCGCCGTAAGAGCGTTTTTCTCCCATCACGTCGCCCGCCCATTGAGCCCGTTTGACTTTCAAGAATGCTTCGCCGTTGGCTCGAGCTTGCGTACTGGCGAGAAAATCGACGTCCTGTTTGTACAACGTCTTGGTCCAGCCACAGCCCCAGGCACCGCCCAGGTTGACCGTCCAGCCATCGGGAGTCCAATGGGCTAGTGCTCCATGGCCGCGACTGGGGCGAGCGATGGTTGGAACTCCGAATGCTCGCAAAATGAAGCGACCAAAAAAAGCACGCCGACCACAGACGCCACCATTCATCAAGATGTTTTGATATTTCTGTAACTCCGGCCTGTCGTGCTTGACATTCTCGGATCCGTATTTGACGTCGGACGTGACGATACTGACGTACCGCCAGCCAAAATTTGAGTTGTGAATATGGTCGGGGCGATAATTGCGCAGCATTTGGCGACCCCAGGCCAGCGTTTCATCGGGTTCATCTCCATTAACGACCATCCGTAGTTCCCAGGTTGTGAGCATTTCAAAGGCCGGATCCAACTCGCCATCCAAAAACGCTTTTTCATAGTGCAGGTATCGATTGACGGGGTTGATTGTTTCCGACGCCTGAGTTCGGGCCTGCGGATTCGATTGCGAAATGGGCACCGAGTGTTCCAAGCTGACCGCGAGCGCCAATCGTTGTAAGATACCGTCGGACGACTTCCCACTCGCCTGCTGAATGCTGTGATAGATCTGAATAGCCGGACCATACTGAGCGGGACCCTGCGCGCGACCCATCGGTTTGAATCTGGCTCCGTCGGCAACCACCATTTGTTTCATGAGCAGCGGGTCACCCAGCAACCGATCGACCAACGATTCGTACCGCCGGCCCTGCTGGGCAAATTCAGCCAGACCTGCTGGTGTCGCATCGTGCAACACGACGAACTTGGCAAACTTCGCATCCAGCGCGTCGCTGGACAGGAATTGATCCAAGGTTTCGCCTCTGGCCTCCTCCTCCGATGGTATCCTGGAAGCCAGCTCCGCTTGCAGCCCAGCTAATTGCCGCGCATATCGAAGTTCCAGTTTCTGGCCCGTCAAAGTGAGTCCCGTCGGCGATTCCGAGTCTTGAGGCGCTGACCAGGCATTGGTTATCCCGATCGCCAATCCGATTAAAATAGCTCCGAAGCTGTGAATCGAGTTCTTCCTCATGCTCCATTCCTTTTTTGCGATTGACGAAACGCTCTTGGGAAACGATCAACCAAGTATCAACTTGAAGAAGCGAGTTTAATCTGTACTCCTGTACAATTCAATTTCTGGAACCTCGTTGCTGATTTTTGAGTTAGTCTTATCCCACCGGAACAAGGTCCAGGGAGTGAGCCAGAGGGCTCACAATCGATCGCGACAGCAACCTGGCGGCATGGTTCGCATTCGCGTCTCGCTGCCAACAATGTGAACAAGCTCAGGCGTCAATCGTCGTCACTGCCCCGGACGCCCTCGTTCTCATCCCCCTCCAACTGCCGCTGCACCGCTTCAAACTCGGCCTCAGAAATTGCATCCGGCGGCAAGGTCGGATCCTGCTTGACAGAGAGAATCTGCTTGCCCACTTCTTTGCCGTCAACCAACAACGTGATTCGATAGTCACCGTTGGGGACTGGAGTTGCGCGTCCGCGTTGTCGAGCTTGCGTCAGGTTCCAGCGAACCACCTGCAAGCCAGCTTTGGCTGCCCCGTTCAGTTCGGCAACTTTCTCTCCAGCGATGTTTTCAATTCGCAAAGCAGCTTTTTTGGCGTCTGCTGGCAGGGTATACCAAAACTGGGCGCTGTTGCCTGGGTTGGCCGCAACGTAGCGGCGGTTCGTGCCTCCTCGGCGCGGAGTTCGACG
>CAZJEK010000096.1:0-17702 GCA_964545005.1 uncultured Pirellulaceae bacterium | reverse complement strand
ACGAAATCAAAGTCTGTTCCCGAACGATTCGGCGTGATCTTGCCGCATTGATCAGCTTGAACCTGGTTGAAGCGATCTAGGTCAACGGCGGCACGACCAAGCACTATCGGCGTCGCCGGGATCAATGGCGACTGGGGTAAAAAAAAGCCGCAATCTGACCGAAACTCCAGCCTTACCATGTGGTAGGGCTGGCTTTTCACAGATTTGTTTTTCGCCGGGACACGGGACCGGTCTTTCAATAAAACCGTAAAAAACAAAGCAAAAATGTTCGCAAATCCACTCACAATCAATGATTCTGAACCATTCAAACGGATTTGACGTATTGTGAAGTCGACAGGTGTGTCGATAAGATCGTGCCTTCAGAACCTTGCGTGAGCCAACTGTTCAATGGAATTCCAAATAATAGGTCGTAATATTGTTGCGGTTGCCAACCGCTTCAATCCATCGATTTTCAATAAATACTGGCTTAATGAAAAAGGGGTCATCAAGGCTGATGACTTTGCCCCAGGCTCGTTGGTTACCGACGAACTGGTTTTGATTAACTCGGACGTTCTTCAGCTCCAAGTTGCACCGCCACAGTTGTCTGTAACGCCGAAAGATGTGAAAAAGAGCTGGTCATCAGTTGAGGATGTTGCACTAAAGATTTTCAACCTTCTGCCTGAAACACCAATCAATGGACTTGGTGTGAATTGCCACTACCGCTCTGGTGGAACGGAGATTGGTGGATTCAACCCGTTTTTGAAATCGCTTTTTTACAAAGCGGAATCAAGGGTCTTTCGAATGTTTGACGCTGATGACTGTTCTTTCGGCGGGTATATGAGTAAAGATTTTGAGACCGGCCGATTAAAATTAAACATCAAGCCGGTAACAGTTTCAAAAGAGGTGTTTGTCGACATGTCGTTCAACTATCACCTTGATTTGGAAGGCAATCAAGATTCGGGGAAGCGACTAGAAATAGTTGAGCGGCATATCGAAACATCCACCAAGTTTTTCGAAGAAGCTCAAAGAATTGTTGATTCGGTTGAGGACACGAAATGAACGCCACCAATATTCAATATCCATCCGATCAAAAAACATCCAAGGCCCAGGCTGTCGAACTGCAAGATGTCATCAACAAGGTTTACGTAGCTGGTGCTGTCGAGGGATATCATTATGGGCAACAGTCAGTTGCTAAGTTAATTGTTCACTTGGCAGGGACTGGGAAGATCGCAATGAGCGAAGGAACGGATGTTCAGCTTTCGGAATTCGTAATGAATTCAGCTAATACTGAGTCTCCAATTGAGCTTGCGGTTAAGGTGGAATCCCCAGAGCAATATCCAGAATTCTCGCCGGCAAAATTGATTGACTCTCGCCGGCTTAGATTCAGACGAGCTCTTAAGGAGTGGACGGACGATTAAATGCCGATTATTGAAACTCCTGGAGACACTTTGTCTCAGGGCGATATATTCGAGAATGTTGAAGTAAGCTTCACCGAATCAGCCGGTCAATTTTTACCTGCCCCATCGAAGTTGGTAATGGTTGTCAGCCGCCCTTGCAACTTAGCGCACAAAAAGCTTGTAACGGTTGGTCTTATCAAGAAAGTTTCCGAGACACCGCCGACTGATTTAAAGTCCTTCAGCGATGTAAAGGACTATCTCGATGCGACTCGCGATGGAACTGATACTCCAAACCGATTCTATTTGGGGCAATTGCCGAACCGAGACGGGCGGCACTTTCTTAATTTGGATGCGCTGTTCACGGTATCCAAAAACTACTTAGTCGCTGAAAAGAAAATCGGTTCTCTTAACAGAGAGTTTTTGTGTGATTTTCAGATTCGATTTTTCGTTGCGTTTACTAAGCAGGGGTTCGATGACCATTCATGGATGAGCACCGACGATTTGGATTGGTTGATTGTAGCTGGAGAAGCCGAAATTGCTGACAAAAGGCGAGCTCTACAGGGTGATCGTGCGGGCGGAAGCGGCGGAAACTATGAAAAGCGGCAAGAAAAAATAGATACACTTGAATCGACCATCGCTGTGTACAAAAAAGAACGTGCCACTAGAGACTGAAAAAGTATTACAATAAAGCTTGCTACGTGACGAATAGAGGATAGAATCAAAAACAGCGTCGAAGGGGTTGCAGCCCCAACGACGCCTGGATCATCCCCAACTGTCATTTGGAGAATCACGTGGACACAGTCTACACGCAAGCGCCGAAGCTGCGAAACCGCTATCGGCTTCTGATGGTCGCCCCGGTTGGAACTTTCCAACCATCTAATTGGCGACAGGCCCCGCGAGCCTACCGAATCATCGAATCGGCTGAGTATCCGTTACTTGGAAAAGCCGACGCCGATCGATTCCTATTCAATCAAGCTGCACTCGGCAGCGGCATCGCCGGCGATCGGTGGGCCATCGTGACCGAGATTTGATCTTTCCCCAGGCAGGGCCAGCAATCGCCCTGCCGTTTTTCTGGATGGAGTTATGAGCAAGAGCAAGGAACATGGCGACAAGCCGAAACGCGGCCGAGGCAGGCCCCGGCACGGAGCCGAAAAGAAAGTGCTGATACCGATCAGAGTCAGCGCCGACGTCAAGCGGTACCTCGATGACCAGGGCAACCGATCGGCTTTCGTCGATCAGCTGATCAAGCGAACCAAGGCATTCAAGGACTGGCAGAAAAACAACTGACCCACAACCAACCATCATCAAAGGACACGAAGCGATGGATTTACCCGAACTGTTTAAAACTAAGCGGCCGCGCTACATCGGCCCCGATGGCAAGCGGTGCAAGAAAACCGACCCAGGAGCCGAACGTGTTGTTGACGTGTCGGCCGATTGGTATGCCGACCTGCCAGTGATCGAAACGGCAGCCGAACGCATCGAGCGACGCAAGACCGGGGGATCCAAGCCGAAGCGACAACGCATCAAACTCTGCAGCAACAAACGAGCCGCAAAAGAGATGCTGCGATCCCTGGTCGATGCAGCCGAACGAAAAGCCGCCGGCCTGGTCGACTATCAAACGCAAACCAACCAAAGCACCGGCGATGCCGTTGACGCCTATCGAGCTCACCTGACCGCAAAGGGCAATACTGCAGACTATGTTGAGTTGACCATTGCCCGAATCGAAGCGGTTTTTGATGGCTGCCAGTTTCTTCGATTGGTTGATCTGGATGCTGACAAGGCATCGATCTGGTTGCACGAACAGCGACAGGCCCAGTCAGCCAAGGTCTGGAAAGCCAGAGGCACCGCCAAAACGTACAAAGAGATTGCCGACAGGTTTGGTGTTGCTGAAAGAACCGTGACGTACTGGCGGCAACAGGGGGCACCGATCAAGCCGCGAAGCAAGAATCGGCTTGCGGCGATTGCCGACTGGTTGAACAATCGAGAGTCAACGGCATCGATGGCCGCGGCGACCAGTAATCACTATGTGACCGCATTGCGGGGCATGGGCCGATGGCTGGTGAAAACCAAACGCGTCGATGCCAATCCGTTCGAACACCTGGACAAGCTGAAAACGGATGACGATCTTCGCAAGCGCCGGCGAGTGCTGACCAGCAGTGACTTTGCCAGGTTGATTCAGGCAGCCGAGAATAGCCCGAGATTGTTTCGCGGTTTGTCGGGATCCGACCGGGCGATGGTCTACATGGTCGCAGCATACACGGGCCTGAGAGCCAGCGAAATCGGATCGCTCAAAACATCGTCGTTTGATCTGGTCGGCAGACCGGCAACCGTAACCGTTGCCAGCGGCTACACGAAGAACGGCGAGACTGCGATTCAACCATTGCGGTCGGATCTTGTCGGCAGGTTGGCAACCTACCTGCAGCAACGGCAACCGGCAACGCTGTCCATCAAACGAGAATCACCAACCGTTTGGCCAGGCACTTGGTCGGATGCCGGTGCCGAGATGATCAGGATCGATTTGGACGCGGCAGGCATCCCCTACTCTGACGATGAAGGCAACGACTACGACTTCCACGCGTTGCGACATCAGTTCATCACCGAGCTGGCCCGCGCCGGAGTATCGCTGCGATCGGCCCAGGAGCTGGCCCGACACAGCCGACCGGAACTGACCGCCAACATCTACACCCACCTTTCGATCAAAGACACCGCAGCTGATGTTGAGCGGATGACACCATTACCCGGACCGGCTGAAAGTTTTGGGCAAGCAGTGGGGCAAGCAGGTTTTGCAAATCAGGACACTTTGAGACACAAACGGGATTCCGGCGAGAACGGGCCGAGAAACAAAAAAAGCCCGGGAAAACCAATGTTTCCGGGCTTTTTTGAGAGCGACGCTGACGGGACTCGAACCCGCAACCACCGGATCGACAGTCCGGTACTCTAACCAATTGAGCTACAGCGCCTTGAGTTGTGAAGAGCAAAAAATATCCTCTCAGGTTCGGCTTTGCAAGAGCCATTTTGTGGATTTCTGACATTGCTGGGCAATCCAGGCACTCCATTCATATCTGCTGGAATAACATGCCTGATCGATGTAGGCCGTTTGCGGAAAACGCTGGCATTTCCAAAAAACGCCGGAATTTTCCGGCTTGGAAGCGGCCAGGCAGCCCAACTCATTTTGGCACCAGCTGAGATCAGGAAAACTTCTCCGAAAGCCCCTGCTTTTGACTTGGTTTGAGGGCCCACAGCATTGTGGTTTAGAAGTCGCACTATCGCAGTTTTTGCTTGGGAATGGAAACCCGACGCGTGAGCGAGGGCTACGCCGATGCGTGTTTTTCCCTCGCTTACGCGTCGGGTTTCCAAAAAAAGTGCAACTTCAAAACATTGCGACTGGCTTCCAAACCGCAATTCCCAAGTCCGACCGGTGCAAAAACGTCAATGGTTGCCAAGATGATCTGTCGGGATTCGAATGACTCTCGTTGATGAATCCGTTCCGCGGGAGGCCATGATGACTGACGAATCGAATAGCCCAGAATCCCAACCCCGATTCAAAGCACTCAGAGTCTGGCCCGTGATTGTCCTGTTGGTGATCATGGCGTCGCTCAAGGCACTGCCCATGATCGTTGAAACCGAATCGATGGTGGTCCTGGTCGCTTCGATTCTCGGTCCCATGCTCTCAGGCATGCTGATTTTGCTGTGGTGGATCACCTTCAGCCGAGCCAATGGAATGGAGCGGCTGGTGGGACTGCTGGGCGCTATGGCGGCTGCGGTCATGGTCTACTTCCTGATTGACCCGACGATGCAGGGACCAGGCATGATTCTGATCGGTATTCCACTGGGGACGGCTGCTTTTGGAGTCGCCGCCATCCTGCTACGGAACAACTTGTCCTTCAATCGGACGATCCTCGCCGTACTTGCCTCGCTGGTCGGATTTGGGTTCACGACATCGCTGCGAAATGATGGCATGTGGGGACACGGACAGCTGGGCCTGGATTGGCGCTGGAATGAGTCGCCAGAAGAAGCCATGTTAGCCGCCCGGGAATCGACTCCGGATTCAGCGAGTCCCGATGTCGATGATCAACAGTTGGAAACCTGGCTGTCGAATCCGGAATGGCCCCAGTTTCGAGGCCCTCAAGGCGACGGCCGGTATCCGGGCGAAAACATTTCCTCAAATTGGACGACTCCACCGCAGCTGCTATGGAAAACGGCGGTCGGACCAGGCTGGTCTTCGTTCGTCGTGTCGGGAAACTTGCTGTTTACCCAGGAGCAACACGGTGAGCAAGAGTCCGTCGTGTGCTACTCGGCGGACGAGGGCAAAGAGATCTGGAAGCAACAAATCAATCAACGTTTTTTCGATCCGCTCGGTGGTCCTGGCCCCCGAGCCACGCCGACTTTGGCCAACGGGATGCTGTTCGCCCAATCGGCGATGGGTGATTTGCAACGACTCGATCCGAAAACGGGTGAGGTCGTCTGGTCCGTTGACATTAAACAAGTTGCGGGTTCGGAACTCTTGACCTGGGGGTTTTCTTCTTCGCCGCTAGTCGTTGGTGACCACGTGGTGGTTTATGCCGGCGGCGATGGAGACAAAGGTGTGTTGGCGTTTGACGTTAATTCAGGCGATCTGAACTGGTCAGCGAAAGCGGGTAATCATTCCTATAGTTCACCGCAACTGGAAACCGTTGATGGGCGCAAATGTATCCTGATCTTGAGCAACGACGGCTTGAACATGATCGATCCAGACACCGGCGCCACCCTGCTGGACTATGAATGGAAGCATAGCAGCTATCGCGCGACACAGGCTCACGTAATCGACGGAGCTTCAATCCTGATTCCGACTCAGGAACTGGGAACGCGGCGGATCAAGGTCACCTCCAGCGAAACGGGGTTTACAGCGGCTGAGGAGTGGACGTCACGCAGACTGAAACCAGACTTCAATGATTTTGTAATTTTCGAGAACCATGCGTACGGTTTTGATGGCCGAATCTTTATCTGCATCGACCTGGATACGGGAGAGCGAACATGGAAAGGTGGTCGTTACGGTAAAGGGCAGGTTCTGTTACTAGCCGACTCCGGATTGTTACTGGTGGCAAGCGAAAACGGCGAGGTCGTGTTGATCAAAGCAGATCCTGCCGAACGGAACGAAGTAGCCAAGTTCCAGGCTCTTGAAGGGCGAACCTGGAACCATCCTGTTGTCATTGGCGATCGGCTTTACGTTCGCAATTCTCAAGAAGCAGCCTGTTTCCTGCTGCCAACGTTTCAATAGTCAGAGACTGCTTGACCGAGAATTGATTTTTACGCTGCTCGCTCAGGCCCGCAGTGTTGCCGATATTGCCGCGTTACCCGGTCGTTGGTATTCCGAATCGAACAATCGAGAACGCGATTGGACTTAACGTCCCGCTTGCCCTACAATGCGGCCAAACAACCGCCAGCCAAGCCGGAAAGGGCCTCCAGATGTCGCGAACCAGGAATTTTGTTTACCCTGATCGTAAAGGCAAAACCTGTCCCGTATGTGGTCAGTCGTCATACTCGAAGGATGGCATCCACCCTCAATGCTCGGTGCAGTTGGCCGATGAAAAACGGGCCAAGGAATTGCTGGGAGCCAAGAAGAAACCTGCCGATTCCAACACGCCGCGTAAGTCCTGGAACAAACAGTGCCCGAAGTGCAAAAACCAGTTGCACGTGCGACGGAAACAGTGCGATTGCGGTCACAAGTTTAGCGCCACCAAACAACCTTCGGGCGTTTCCTGATCGCGACAAGGATGAGCTTATCGGCTTCGCCGCCGCCATCGCCCGCCCCATCCATCCACACCAGCTTTCCGCTGAACCCTCAATCCGGCTCGCGCCGCTGCAGAAAGTCGTTCCCGATCTGCCTGTGCCATTATGCTGTTCAGGTTTTGCCTTTACGGTTTTCTGAAAAACCAACGCTATTTTGAACCGTTCCTGGTCCTGATCTTCCTGGAACGCGGGCTAAGCTTTTTTCTGATCGGGCTGTTGATCGCCTGCCGGGACCTGACCGTCAACTTGCTGGAAATTCCATCCGGCGCGATCGCCGATGCCGCTGGCCGTCGCGGCTCAATGATGTTGTCGTTTGTCGCCTACCTGATCAGTTTTGCCATGCTGGCGTCGGTAGCTAACGTTCCATTGTTGATGCTGGGCATGTTCGCCTACGGAGTTGGCGATACCTTTCGCACCGGCACCCACAAGGCCATGATTTTTGAGTGGCTTCGGTTGCAAGGTCGAGGCAATGAAAAAACCAAGGTGTATGGTTTGACGCGGAGCTGGAGTCAGATCGGTTCGGCGCTGTCGGGACTGATTGCTGCCGCATTCGTACTGGCCAGTGGCAACTATCAGTACGTCTTCTGGGCAGCCATGATTCCCTATGTCTTGAACTTGATCAACTTTGCTGGCTACCCGTCAACGCTTGACGGTGACCACGAAAAATCGACATCCCCCAAAACAATCGCCCTACGGATGTGGGCCAGTTTGAAAAAGACCGCCAGCGGCCCGAGGCTGCGCAGCCTGATCGTGGAAGCGGTCAGTTGGGAAGGCTATCTGGCGGCGGTCAAAGATTACCTGCAACCGGTGCTCCAGGGATTGGCAATCGGCGCGTTCATCCACTGGTCCGCTTCTCTGGGAGGTGGTCAGCTGGAACTTAATGAAGCCCAACAAACCGCCGTACTGATTGGACCGGTATACCTGCTGCTATTCCTGGGCTCTGCATACGCCAGCCGCCGAGCCCACGAAGTGGAACAACATTTCGGTGGCCTGGAGCCAGCATCGCGATGGCTGTGGTGGATCAATGGTGGGATCTACCTGTTGCTGGCCGGCTGTGCCTTCCTCGGCCTGATGTGGCTAACGGCAATCTCATTCGCCAGCCTGGTGATCCTGAAAAATGTCTGGCGCCCAATCCTCATCAGTCGCTTCGATCAATTGACCGATCCGGACGAAGGTGCCACGGTTCTGTCAATTGAAAGCCAGGCCCGGCATGGCGCAACCATGGTCTTTGCACCGCTAACCGGGCTGCTGATCGATCTGTCCAATCAGCAGTTCTGGATCATCGGGTTGATCGGAGCAGGCTTGGCGGTCTTGGCTCTGTCACACTTGCGACTGGTCAGTGACAACGGACGTTCGCAAATTAGCAACTGAGTATCTCAGTGTGGCTTGATTTGGTGGGTCGGAAGTAGCTGACATTTTTTGTCCAGCTTTACTGGTTTGTGCTACGCTTGAATCGTCGATTGACTCGTTTTCTGCAAAACACATCCTGTTGATCATGTTCATCTTGTCCATCCTGTCCCCGTCATCGGACTCTTGCTCAGAATGAACAACGTACGCAAGATTCACCTGGAAGTTTGACAGGATGTTCAGGATCAACAAGATTGACGAGATGCTCCTTGGTGGCCAATCCGTGAGACTACGAAACGGGCGATCGAAAAAACTCTCCCCGAGCGAAAGAAGACAATGCGCAAACAGAAACCGCAGCGGCGCCGAGCTCGAGGAACAACTCACCCGAACTCGGCACCACTGCGGTTTTTAATAACTCTGGACTACGAAAGCCCTGTTGGCTTGAGGCCTATCCGGCTTTGGCAGCCTTGATCGCTTTTTGCAAACGAGACTTTTGGCGACCGGCAGTGTTTCGATGAATAACACCTTTGGCACCGGCTCGATCCAGTCTTTTAGCAGCCAAGCGGAATTCGGTTTCTGCTTGATCGATCTCACCAGCCTCAACTGCCGCGAGAACCTTCTTGATCTGGGTTTTCACCGCAGACTTGACGGCTTTGTTACGGGCCTGACGAACTTTGGATTGGCGGAGGCGTTTGGCTGCACTGAGAGAGTTTGGCATGGAACTTAATCGCGTTTACGATACTTTGTCGTGGTTATTTCGTTAGTTGTTCAGATTTTTGAAGTCCAACAATATGTCGGTTTTATGCTCATTTGTCTACGGCTAAATCCCCCGCAATTCACTGGTTTTACCGGAAAAAGGTGGCTTGAGAGGAATTTGGGTCCAGTTTCCCAAATCTAGCCCACAAATGGTACGGAATGATCGGTCGGCGAAAGTGATGCAGCAAGGCTGGTTCGGCCGCGATCAAAATGGAAGACTGAAAA
Organism: uncultured Pirellulaceae bacterium; assembly: GCA_964545005.1. GTDB lineage: Bacteria > Planctomycetota > Planctomycetia > Pirellulales > Pirellulaceae > Mariniblastus. The sequence continues at coordinate 8,229 of CAZJEK010000096.1, read as the reverse complement.
CACGGCAGTCTCGGGCGTCTCGGGCCAATGGCCCAAGCTACCACCGAGAAGCATCGCCGATTCGGCCGCGATCGAAAATGGAATACTGAAAGCTTGGCGAAAACCTTGCTATCTCGGGCCAATGGTCCAAACTACCCCCGAGAAGCATCGCCCCAGCCACCTTGACCTTGGCAACAGAATAATTCAATGCCTGAGTTTGATCCACCGCCTGAGTTTCCTGCAAATGCTCTCCGAGGCCAGACAGTTCTGATTACCCGCCCCGCTGCGCAGGCTCAAAGTCTGGTCGAAAAGTTCGAATCGATCGGTGCCCAAACGCTGGTGCAACCGGTTATCGAAATCCGACCGCTGGACTCAGCCGATGAGGACACCATGCGGATCCGGCAGCTTGGCGTTCAGCTGGAACAGGGGCACTGCGATTTTGGTCGGTTGATCGTGGCCAGCAAAAATGGGGTCGAGCACCTGTTTGCAGCCTGGGAACCGTTCCGGATTTCTGCGGATGTTTTCAAATCGCTAAGCTGGTGCGCGATCGGTGAAGCAACCGCCGACTACTTGGCAACCGCCCTGCAGCAGGCAACAGGAATCGATGCCGCGCAGTGGCGCCAGCAAATCGAGTTCCCGCCCCAGTCCAATAGTGAGTCGCTGGCCGATTGGTTGATCGACCACGAACGATCCGATTCACACTCGAATCCTGACTCGAAGCCCTGGTTGATTGTTCGGGGAGATCGAGGCAGCGATACGCTGGCGACTCGATTGTCGGCTGAGAAGATCGAGTTTACGGAAATCGTGATCTACCGCAGTGTCGACTGTCAAGAAATCGATGATTCGGTCCGTGCCGCTTTGAACGCTCAAACAATCGATTGGGTGACGTTGACCAGTTCAGCGATCGCGCGATCGTCGGCCAAGCTGTTTCAATCGTGGCTCGATGAACCGGACGGTCACGTGCGGGCGGTCAGCATCAGTCCGAAAACATCGGCTGCGTTTCAGGAATGCGGATACCCGGTTGCTGCCGAAGCGCGCGAGTACAACCTCGATGGTGTGGTGGCAGCGGTGGTAGAAAGCAGCTGAGGCCAATGGCTCAGCAGGCGCAAGATCGAGCGGACTGAACGAGGCTTCTCCGGCAACCCACCGATTGACTCTCTCCGGCCCTGAAAGGCCGACTCTCCCCAGGGAGAGTGATTTCAAGTTTTGCCCACAGCGGAAGAGGTTGAGCTGCGCTCAAAGTTCCTATTGGCCAGATTACTGCAATGAAAGTTGCAAGCCGACGGCAGGCGAGAGATGGCTGGGGGCGATCACGTTGTCGCTTTCGTCGAACCCGGGCGCGACGACCCCGTAATCGTTCTCGAACAGTGCGTCCGAACCGTAAGCCGCGCCTTTGACAAATTGAACGCGGCCATCGGCAAACAGGCAGTTTTGGCCATTGCCGGCGTGATTGGGACTGATGCGGCCGGGTTGATCGATTGAGGGCCGATCAGCAATCAAGACCACGTTCGTTCGGCCTTCGCTGCGGGGCGCGGCGTACCGGCCGTCTTCGCAATAGCCGAAGGTGTATCCATAATCGCCGCTCATCGTTTTTCGATAATAGTCCAACTCTTCCGCGGACTGAGCGTTTTCAATTTGTTGAGTTGACGGCACGAAGACGGGCACGCTGCGATTGGTACCGGCACAGGCCAACAAGGAATCCTCTTCCAGCAAGCCGGCCTGTTTCAAGATCGGGGCAAAGCAGCCGGCGGTAGACAGATTTCCCGTTTCAGGAATCGCCACGAACCTGCCGTCGTGATTACTGCTGTACAGCAGCATGGCGTTGCCGACCTGGCGAAGGTTATTCTGGCAATCGGCGATGCGACTGTGATAACGCTGCCAGGAGATTGCTGGAAACAACAGGCTGGCAAGAATTGCAATCGAAGCCACACCGACCAACATGTCGGTCATGGACCAGGACGCTGGTCGCAGCAACTGTCGTTCACGGGTACGAGCCAGGGAGGCCGATTCAACGAGTGCCAGATCCGTTTCGGCCTCGGCATGAATGGATGTTTTTGATTTGCTGGTTCTTGATAAATGATTCGCCAAGTCGTGGTCATCCTGATCCACAACTTCGGCCAAATCTTCGGTTTGCGAATGGTCCTGTTCCAGGAACGCCAGTCGCTGAGCGACTTCTATGGAATCCAGATCCCAACTGGCCACCGCTTCACAAGTTCGCCGAGCCAGACCTGGCCGGGGACCGGAAGCGTCGAGACAATCCAGGGGTGCCAGCGAGTTTCGAATCGCCAACAACTCTTCTTCCAACTCGGGATGCTCGTCGATGTGTTGCTGCAGTTCACGTTGCTCTTGAGCATCCAATGCTCCTAGCACGTAACCGAGCAAATCTTCTTGTGAGGGATGATTCACGGTTTTGCGTCTCTAACTGAAAGGAACCATTCGACTACTCATTAGTCGACTTGTGAGGTTTGCCAAACTTCGGTCAGCCGCTTGATAGCAGTGTTCAGTCGACTTTTTACGGTTCCCGTTGGAATCTGCAAAACTTCTGCCGCATCCTTGTATCGCATGCCCTGGAAGTAAACCAGGTGAACCAGCGTTACGTATTGCTCGGGAAGTTGCTCCAACGTTTGCCGAACCAGACGAATCTGCTCTTGCCTGATCGCTTCGTCTTCCGGATCAAGTCCTTCGGATTCCAGCAGGTTGAGCCAATTCTTGACGTCGTCAAGATCTGAATCAGTGGGTTGGTCGAGACTGAGTTTGGTGTGTTTTTTGTTTCGCCGCTTGGCATCAATCGCAGCGTTGGTTGCGATTGAGTACAGCCAGGGGCGAAAACGACGACCTTCCTGAAAGGTTTCGGCCTTCAAATGAATGGCCAGGAAAGTCGTCTGAAAAACGTCTTCCGCCATTTCTGGATTTCCCAGGTAGCGGCGGAGGTAGTTGAACAGCTCACGCTCGTACCGGTAGACCAATTGCGCGTACAACTCCCGATCACCGGTGGTGCGGTATTGGAGAAGTAGTTGCTCGTCGGTCACTGGCTTGCTTTTGGCTTTAAGCTGTCGTGTTGCGTAGCACGGATCCATCATCGTGGCTGGCATGGTTCTTTACGCATCTTACAACGGGAGGTTCAGTTTTTGCCAAAAAAGTTACTGGCTAATTTGCTGGAATTCCCCGCCTTGGGATGCGACTCCTGAAGTTTCGAATCGTAATTTTGGTCCTGGAAGCCCTTGGATTGGCTTCCCGACCCTCCGGTTTGCCTCCCCAAGTTGCTTATCGGGAAGGCCTCTGACACGTTAGGTCTGGTGGAACTGATTTTTTTGGACCAAACCAAGCTGCCTCCTTGTTGGCAGGTTTTTCTGGTCCCACAATGTTCCCCAACCCTTCGGATCAGCGATTTCGACCGCAAGATGCGGTGACGACTGCAACGATTGCAAACATTGTGCCGGAAACAAAACTTATGCTTGAAAAATCGACCAACAGGTATCACTGGGCGGCCACAGGCGACGTAAATGCCTTTTTTGGCTTGATGTTGGACAACATTGCCGGACTGGTGCTGCTGGTTGGTCTGATGAACATCGCGTTCGACTTCCCTGTAACTTTTTCATTGCGTTACATGGTGCCGGGAACGGCGATCGGAGTGCTGGTTGGTGACCTGCTGTTTTTCATCCTGGCATTCATGTACGCCAAACGAACCGGGAAATCCGAAGTGACCGCGATGCCGCTGGGACTGGACACGCCCAGCACCTTTGGGATGGTGTTCCTGGTCCTGGGACCGGCTTACAAACTGGCTTTGGAGACGATGACGCCGGATGAAGCTGCGATGCATACCTGGCAAATTGGCATGTGCGCGGTTTTGATTTCGGGGCTCGTCAAAGTGGTGCTAGCATTTTTCTCCAACTGGATCCATCGCGTCTTCCCTCGAGCTGGCCTGCTTGGTTCGCTGGCCGCCATAGCGGTGGTTTTGATTGCATTTTCGCAGATGCCGGAATTGGCCAACAATCCGATCGTCGGCTTCGGCTCATTGGCCATCGTGCTGGCAACCTTGATCGCCCGCGAAAACCTACCATTCAAAATTCCGGGGGCACTGGGCGCGGTGCTGGTGGGAACGGTGTTGGGATACATCATTTTTGGCGTCGAAGCGGCAACCGGGTCCCGGTTGGTCGAGGCTGGTGGCAAGCCCGAGATTGCCTGGTTCCCGACCGAGTGGATGACGGCATTGAATTTTTCCTGGCTGCAAGCGATGGATGACGTGGTCCCCTACCTGGGCTTCATCATTCCGTTTGCGATCGCCACCGTGATCGGGGGAATTGACTGCGCCGAAAGTGCGGCTTCGGTTGGCGATGAATTCAAAACCAGTCGCGTGATTGGAATCGAAGCAGTGGCAACCTTGCTGGCCGCCTGCTGCGGCGGGGTGATCCAAACCACGCCTTACATCGGCCACCCGGCCTACAAAGCGATGGGCGGGCGAGCGGCTTACACGCTGGCGACGGCACTGTTTATCGGAGGAGCCGGTTTGATCGGCTATTTCGGCGTACTGTTTTGGTTGATCCCCAAAGAGGCCGTTTTGCCGATCCTGATCTTTATTGGAATCGAAATCACTGCCCAAAGTTACCACGCCACCCCACGGCGACACTACGCCGCGTTGGCAGTGGCCTGCTTCCCAGCGATCGCTCGAATGGTCGTGATTTATATTGGCCAGTTTGGAGGCGTGATGGATTATGAAAACGCGCCTCCACCAGTCGCCGAGGCAGCAGAATCGCTGATGCTGCGACTGAACGTACTTTCCGGTGGCTTTATCATCACCAGCTTGATTTGGGCTTCGGCGACAGCACGAATCATCGATCGTCGATTCCATTCGGCAGCCATTTTCTTTGCCACCGGAGGTTTGTTTACCCTGTTCGGGTTGATGCACTCACCACTTGACGGGGACCGCATGTTCCTTCCCTGGAGGTTGTTCGACCCTGAATTTGCTTCGCCTCAGCAGCTGAACATTTCTCTACAGTTTACGATCGCCTATTTGATCATGGCGGCATTGATGGTCGGCCTGGCGGCGCTACTGGGCGACCGACTGAAACCAATCGATACCGACGAAGAATACGAGCAACTGTTATGACACTGCCCAGAACATTGGAACCTGAGGTCATGGACAGCGCGGAGGATGCCCGCGAGTATGACGACATGGACCATTCCCAGGTCAATCAACAGTTCGTTACCGACTTGCTGGAATTTGTCCAAGACCAACCGCCGCTGGCAGACCGGTTGGCCAGCTATCCCGACAGTTCGGAAGAACCCTGGATGGACGTGCTGGATGTCGGCACCGGAACGGCCCAAATTCCAATCGAGCTCTGTCAACGACACGACGCCTTTCGCGTGATGGCGATCGACATGGCTGTCAGCATGCTGGACCTGGCCGTGTATAACCTGGAAGTCGCGTCGTTGGCCCATCGCGTTCAACTGGCTCAGGTCGATGCCAAATCGATGGGGTTTGAAACTGGCATGTTTGACATCGTGATGTCCAACAGCATCGTGCACCATATTCCCGAGCCGATGGCTTGCCTGGAACAGATGGTTCGGGTCGTCACCGACGGTGGCGTGTTGTTTGTCCGGGACTTGATGCGGCCACTCGACGAACCAACCTTGGAAGGGCTGGTAACGCAATATGCGGGGGACGAATCAGACTATTGCCAACGATTGTTTCGCGAGTCACTTCACGCAGCGCTGTCTGTGGAGGAGATTCGTGAGCTGGTCGGGCAACTGGGGTTTGACCCGGAAACCGTGGTGGCATCCAGCGATCGTCATTGGACCTGGAGCGCGGTGGCTGAGTTTAGCGAGTAAGCCAACACCGTCGGCTCGGCAAATGTAGCATGGCCGATTCGGCCGTGAACGCAATGAAATACCGAAATTTCGGAGCAGACTTTACGGACTTGGCCCAACAACCCAGGCAACTTTCCGCAACCTGCGCTGCTCCACAATCACTGCAAACGCCATCTCGATGGGTTATGATAAACGCCAAGCATCGACGTCGATGCCGACCGCCAACTTCCAATTCTTTCACCGGCATGCCCTGATTGAGGGTAATGACATGAAACTTTCCTTTCGCTCATTGCTGTTTCTGTTGACCCTGACCTGGCTATTTACGCCACTGGCCAACGGTCAAGACCAAGTCGATTTTGTGAAACAGATCAAACCGATCCTGGAACAGCACTGTTTTGAGTGCCATGGTGCTGACCCTGACGACTACGAAGCGTTCTTGATCAATGATCGTGACGAGGCGATGGCTTATGTGGAAGTCGGTTCAGCTGAAGATAGTGATCTGTACGATTACACGATCACCGACGACGAAGACTACGTGATGCCACCGCCGGATTACAAGCATCAGCTAACCGACGCCCACAAGCAATTGCTCAAACGGTGGATTGATGACGGAGCCAAGTGGCCTGATGATGTTGAGTTTGTTGTATTTCAGGAAACCGCCGCAGTTCCTGAAGTTGACCAGGCGACTCAACCGGAACCCACCGACACATCCAGCAACCAGGCGGCTCAACCGAGACCCACCGAACAGTCCATCACCATGCCGATTGATGTGGATGACGAACCGACTGACGCGACGTCCAGCGACAACGACGCGGACGATGCCGAGGACAAGCAGCCCATCGACCCGAAGACTCAGCAAATCTTCAACGCGATCGGATCACTCCATCCGGCTGCCATTCACTTACCGATCGGATTGCTGTTGGCCTCCGGGTTTTTCGCGCTGTTGAGCCTGCGGGGCAATTTTGTGATGAGCGATTGCGCCTACTATTGCCTCTGGCTGGGGGCCATCACATCCGTATTTGGCATCGTCACCGGTTGGTATTTCAGTCCGATGGAAAACCGGGGAACGGTAGAGACATTTGGGGACATCTTTGATCAGGGGCACGCCGTTTACTGGCACCGATTGGGCGCTTTGATCGTGGGCCTGTTTTCGGTCATTTTGGCTTTGTTTGCAGCCAGCGCCCGCAGCCGGGATCCCGATGAGGGTGTGATGTGGAAGCTGGGGGCAATCGTGTTGGCCTGCGGCGTAGGCTGGGTCGGTCATACCGGCGGAGAGCTGCATTATCCCAAGAACCACTACAAAGATTTGAACGCGGTTTGGCAAGATCTGTGGGCCAACGTCACCGGTGCTGATGAAGAAGCTGAACCGGCTCAGGATGAACAGTCGTCCAAAGACGGGACTTCCGAAGAAGGTCAGGACGAAACGTCCGAGATCGGCACCACGACCGAAGGCTAAGTTTGCAAGCGTCCGCGTTACTTCAAGGAGCCTCGATGGTAACGTTGTTAACCCTGTTGATGTTGCTGCCGCTGACCGGCGACGACCAGCCGGCGGCGGTCGCTGCATCGGTTGGCGTGATGAGTTTCAATATTCGCTACGGCACGGCCAACGACGGCGCGAATCACTGGAAGCATCGCAAAGAAAATGTTGTCACCACGATTCGCGACTTCAGCCCGGACATCGTCGGCACTCAGGAAACGCTCAAGTTTCAAGCCGATTTTCTCCGCGAGTCGCTGCCGGACTATCAGTACATTGGTCGATCGCGAGAACAGAATGACCAGGGTGAGCAGTGCGGGATCCTGTTTCTCCGCAAGCGATTTGACTTGCTGGAATCGGGGCATTTCTGGTTAAGCGAAACGCCAAATGTTCCAGCTTCCAGGAGCTGGGATTCGTCATTGCCGCGGATGGCTACCTGGGCCAAGTTGTTTGACCGCAAGGCTGCCGCGGATCAGCCCCGGGTGTTGTATGTCGTCAACACGCATTTTGATCATCGCGGCGCGGAGGCCCGAGCCGCCAGCGCCGACGTGATACTCGGACGGCTGAAACGATTTGAGCCCGGGATTCCGGTTGTGTTGACCGGTGACTTCAATGCGGGACCAGGGTCTGTTCCGATTCGGAAGCTATCGGAGGCATTAACCGACACGTATGCCGCGACGCACGACAACGAAAACCAGGCGGGAACGTTTGGCGGATTTCAAGGTCGCACCGATGGGGCGCGGATTGACTTCATCTTCGTCAGCGGTGCTTGCAAGGTGCGATCGGCTGAGATCCTGCGGCGTCAATTTGAAGGCCGCGACCCCTCAGATCACTTTCCCGTTGTCGCCGAGATTGAGTTGGGGAAATAGGGGATTGGGGATTTCTCAAATGTCAAATTTGATATTTCAGATTTCGGATCTGCAATTTTCCCGGCCTAACTGCTCTATTGCGGCCAACCCGATTTCGCT
>CAZJEK010000095.1:14734-17762 GCA_964545005.1 uncultured Pirellulaceae bacterium | reverse complement strand
TTTTCCTGCCAGGTCGAAAATCCCGACCCTCTCCCCGACTCATTCCGCCGCTTCGATCGGATTCCGGAACGTCCAGTAAATAATCACTGTGTAAGCCACGATGAAGGGGACGCCGATCATGGCAATCACCGACATCAACTTCAATGTTCCGGCACTCGAAGCTGAGGATTCAATCGTCAGCGACGCTGCCTCGCTGGTGGAATATACGAGACTGGGAAAAATTGAGATTCCAAACAGGGCCACCAGGCAGACAATGCAAACGCAAGAGGAAACGAACGCCCAGGCAAACTGGTTTCGGTAAATCGCTCTGGGAATGTTGGCGATCGCGATCACGTTCAACACGACTACCGGAATCGCCCATGGTGCTCCACGCACGGATTCAATCACGTGCGGATGCTCGATCAAGGTCATAATGGACACCAGGATGTACATGACCTGGAAAACTCCCCAGGCCGGCCAGACCCATTTTGAAAGCTGTTCGCGGACGCTTCCGGTTGACTTCAGGTATAGGAACATGATCCCATGCAGCGCAAACGCACAAATGGCCAGCATGCCGGTTGCAACAGAGTACAGACTGACAAGGTCCCAAGTTGAATTCAAGGGCTCACCGCGCTCATCCAGCGGAAACCCAATCAAAATGTTCCCGGCGGCGACTCCGAAAATAAACGTCGCCAACAAGCTGGAAACAAAAAAACCACCATCAAACAGTCGCTTCCAATTATCGGAATCAACCTTGTTGCGAAAGTCGACACTGATCGCGCGGAGGATCAGACTAAACAGCAACAGCATCAATGGCAGGTACATTGCCGACAACAAAGTGGCGTAAGCCTCCGGGAAGGCAGCAAACAACGCGCCTCCAAAGGTCACCAGCCATACCTCATTCCCATCCCACAACGGTCCGATCGCCTTGATCGCTACATTGCGACGCTCAACGTCTCTGATAAACGGATGGATGATTCCGACGCCAAGATCAAATCCGTCCAGAATGGCATAACCTGCCATCAGAACGCCCAACAGACCAAACCAGATCAATTCCAGGTGTTCAAGCATCGGGTTGGCCTCCGGTCAGAGAATGATGATCCCCCGAGACGACCTGCATTAGCGACGATTGCGAGGCATGCTCCGCCGAAGGTCCGGCCTGGATTTTTCGATTCAACAAGAACAGCCACAAGCAACCCAGCATAAAATAAACAGATCCAAACATGATGATCGAGATCATCACCTGTTCTGATTTGATCGCTTTCGAGACGGCGTGGGTCGTCCTCAGCCCACCCGACTCGTCGTAAATGAAATGGCCTTCTTTGTCGGCCAGGTAGTCACCTTGTGAGTCGACTTGTAACGATGGATAAACGATAAAAGGTTGGCGCCCAACTTCGGTCGCTACCCAGCCAGCTTCATTGCCCGCAATTGCCGGAATAATTGACAACACAAATAGCCACATCAGCCAACGTTGCTGAAACAATGAGCCACGCCACAGCAGGACCGCGCCAACTAACATCAACCCGGTCAATCCGACGCCCGTACCGATCATCAAATGGTAGGTGTAGTAAGGAATCGCAACCGGCGGCCGATCTTCAGGTTTAAACTTATCCAACCCGATCACGTGTTCACCAAAGTCTTCGTGAACCAGAAAACTCAACCCGCCCGGGATGGCGACGTTATAGTCGACTCGCTGTTGAGACTCATTGGGTACCCCCAGCAAACTCAAGTGGGCCGGTCCGGTTTCAAAATGGCCTTCAAACGCTGCCAATTTCGCTGGCTGATGTTCGTAAACCATTTTGGCTTGGAAATGGCCACTGACGAACATCGCCAGACAGCTGAATAGCGCCAGTGCAAGTGCCCCGCGAAAAGATTTTTCCGCGAACTCGGTATGCTTGCCTTTCAACAGGTACCACGCCGAGATACTCAACGCCAAGCAGGCTCCCATGATAAAACACCCCAACCAGACATGGATCAGGCGATGAATGGTCGATGGGTTGAAGACCATCGCCCAGAAATCAACGATTTCAGCCCGCATGATCGGCTCGCCATCGATAAACCAGGGCTGACCGTTGCGAGTCATTTGCACAATCTCGTGCCCGGCCGGGGTCTGCTGCCAACTGTTGGCAATGGTGATCCAGATACTGCTGAAAATGGAACCCAACGCAACCATGCAGGCGGCGAAAAAATGAAACGCCGGGCTGACTCGGTCGTAACCATAAACCAGAATCGCCAGGAATCCAGACTCCAGAAAGAACGCAAATATTCCTTCGGCCGCCAACGCAGAACCGAAAACGTCACCCACGAATCGGGAGTAAGTCGCCCAGTTCGTGCCGAATTCGAACTCCATGACGATTCCGGTCGCAACTCCAATCGCAAAATTGATACCAAAGATGCCTGTCCAGAACCGAGCCGCCTCCAGATAGCTGCGGTCCTGCTTCCACAGAAACATGCCTTCCAGATAGGCGATGATGACGCCCAACCCAATCGTCAGGGGAGGGAACAGGTAGTGAAACATGATCGTGAGCGCGAACTGAATCCGCGACAACAGGACCACGTCCAGTTCGGCTAACATTCGTAATCCGCCTGATGAATCCATGGAACAATCAGCTCATTATCGCGCCCGGCTGGAATTCGACAACGAGACGTTTTGTCGCGAGCGCGCGGGGGGTATTTCAAATGGGGTCTACTTTGAGCAACTGCGAAAAAGTGACGCGTGTATGTTGTCCGTTGCGATCAAGGTCGGATCGGCCATGCCACTTTCACGGGTAGGCTGGCTTTGTTATGCAGCCGAACGGGTTGACGCACAGGTTGAATTGTCGCTTGACGCGCCTACTGCAAAAGGCATCTTGCAGATCATGTCAATCTTGTCCATCCTGTTACAGTGTTCGGACTGTTGCTCAGAATGGAAAACGTTTGCGAGATTCACCTGGAAGTTTGACAGGATTTTCAGGATCAACAGGATTTGACGAGATGCTCTCTGGTGGTCGATCCCTGAGACTACGATTCGTGTGAACGAAAAAACTCTAGCAGAGAGGCCGACATTTTC
>CAZJEK010000095.1:0-14634 GCA_964545005.1 uncultured Pirellulaceae bacterium | reverse complement strand
TTGACAGGATATTCAGGATCAACAGGATTGACGAGATGCTCTCGAGTGGTCGATCACTGAGACTACGATTCGTGTGAACGAAAAAACTCTAGCAGAGAGGCCGACATTTTCTATCCAGCCGAACGGGTTGGCGCACAGGTTGAATTGTCGCTTGACTCGTCTACTGCAAAAGGCATCTTGTAGATCATGTCAATCTTGTCCATCCTGTCCCTGTTTTCGGACCGTTGCTCAGAATGGACAACGTGCGCGAGATTCACCTGGAAGTTTGACAGGATATTCAGGATCAACAGGATTGACGAGATGCTCTCGAGTGGTCGATCCCTTTAACCAGGATTCGACTGAACGAAGACAACTTTAAAAACTTGCGCGCCCGCACACTCATTAATCAATTGCCGCCAGCAGCAATGAATCAATTTCCAACTGACCTGAATCCACAGCCGGATTCAATTCCTGTTTCAGGACTGGCGAAACGAATATGCGAACCTGTTTGACGAAGTCATCAAACTGGCGTTTGGCCAGCGCGCTAACCAAAGGCGACAGTTGTCCCAATCGCCGGTAAGCACCAGATTCAAGATCGAACACGTCGAGGTCGAATTGTACTTCCAGTCCAACCGGCGGCGCATCGAGCAACACTTCGTGAGGCTGGACGGTGCGGCCCGCGAAGGGCGAGAGATTGTTTGCCAGTCGATCGCTACACGCGACCAGCCATGGATAAGGCTGCTGCGCGATTCGGCTGTAAATCTCTGGATGTTCGTCCATTCGATAGCTGACCACTCGTTTGTACAAGCCACGAACTTCCCCGAACAAACCGTCGACTAAATCGATTTCCGGTTGATTCCGATCGCTCAGGTCGGATCGAAGTGTCTGAATCATTTCCCGCTCTGCCAATCGGAAAATCATTGCCCGGCTGGCATAATCCTGATTCAAATTCCAGCAATAGAAAGCGCGTTGAAACATCGCTGTCGCGCTACGAACGGCATGATGCCAGTAGACTTCGCTGAACATCACGTATCGCGCGACCACCATCAACTCGGCCGCCGTCCGTCCTTTGGTCGTGATTGCCAATTGATCCCCCGACTGATTCAAGCACAAACTGCGTATCAACCGAGGGGCATCAAAGTTTTGACCATATGGCACCCCCGCGTGCAGACTGTCTCGATAGAGATAGTCCATCTTGTCGATATCGATCGGACCCGACAGCAACGAACACAATAAGCGATTCGCTTGGGAGTCTTTCTTTCGCAGGATGATATCCAGGACATCGCCCGGATCAAGTTCCCAATCCTGCTTCAGTAACGTTGCGATTGGATCGGATTCAATGTATTCCCTGGCATGTGATTCATGGTCGGGAATATCATTCAGTTGCATATCTTCGATCGGATGGCAAAACGGCCAATGACCGATATCGTGCAACAACGCGGCGACCATGAATGCTTTCGCTTGATGGCACGAAACGGTTTCCTGAAATTGCGGCAAGGTGGCAAAATGCTGTAGGAACAGCAAAGCGTTGCGATAGACACCCAATGAGTGTTCAAATCGATGGTGGTTGGCGGCTGGATAGACCAGGTTGACAACCCCCAATTGACTGATCCTGGTCAGCCGTTGGAAGGCAGGGGTATCGATCAACCGCAACACGCGATCCGTGACGGGAATGTCCAGTTGATTGGGAATCCGGATCAAGCCGCTTCCACCCCGCAGCGCGCGAACCTCGGGGATCTGTTCGAGATCGCTCATCCGATAGCTTGCATCAATTGCAGAACGATGTGTTGAGCCAGGTCGCAAGTCTGATAGATCGATAATTCCAGTAGAGCGACATCGGCTTCGGTTGGCGTCGTCGTGGGAGACTGTTCGACGGGAAACGCACCGATTCCGGCCAGCCAACGGCCAGCGATACCGACGGCAAAATACAGCCCGAACTGGACCGCGCCCAATAACCAGTCAAACTCGAAGGCCACGATACTGGCTACCGTGCCGGCTCCAAACATGGCGACGACCGCCGCAATGTAGGTCGCAGTCTCGTAATGATCGTTGAAAGCAAAATACGCGATCGGAAAGGCGAGCCAGGTGAGGGCGAACACTGCACTGCAACCCAACACGCGATACCACAGGTCCTTTCCCAGAAAACTGGCTCGGTCCTGATCGCGCAGAAACGAATAGGAAGCGAACGCCAGCGGAGGGGCAATCAGCAATGCCGACAGTCCCAGCAGCCAATAGGGGAACTCAGCCGGATCGGTGATGAACATTCGCATCACCAACGCTGCGATCAGGAAACCGATGATCATGGTTGCGATCAACGTGATCTGAACCGAGGAAAGTTTGGTTTCCTTACGGCGGATGGGCTTCAGAATGGATTGCCCGGATCGATCGACAGGCCCCTTGGGTTTGGGAGCCTCGATAATGACTTCATCTTCCTTGTTGGGAATCTGAATCGTCGACTTGCATTTCGGGCAGGGGCCCGACTTGCCTGCGAATTTGTCGCTGACATTGAACCGAGTATGGCATTTGGTGCAAGTAACGCGAATGGGCATGAGCTAAATTCCCTCAACTACAGCCGGTGACCGAAATTAAATCAGATCCATCAGATCGTTTTCGCTGATCAATCGAAACCCTTGTGAAGCCAGGGTTTCCGATGCAATGTCGATGTTGTCAACCATCAACGCAACCAGGCTGCGATTCGAATTGGGAATCATCAGAGGGTAAGTCTGAACCAGATTGACTTCCGAACGGAGCAAGCAGGTGCAGACGTCCAGCAATGGTTGTTCGACGTCGTTTAACTCCAACGCGATCAAGTCACTCTCAATCATGGCCAGTCCGGCGCGTTCGAGAATTTCGCGCCCCTGTTCAGGATGGCTGAGTACAAACCGGACAATACAACACTCGGTTGAATCGATAATACTGAGTGCCAGGATTCGGACTCGAGTCCCACTGAATCGACGCAGCACGCCCATTAAAATGCCGACTCGATTTTCCAGGAAAACGGTGAACTGCTTGATCGAGGGAAAGTCACGACCGCGCATCGTATTCACGTCCGTGTAGGAACTAAAATCGTCTCCCTGGCTCATCGTGGCTGCCTGTGGATTGAATGGAGTCGACAATTCATTTGCCGACAGGTTGGAGTGATCGGTGAAATGCTGATTTTCAAGCCTTCCGGTCGCCGGGATGTTGCCCGGTGGCTTGAGATTTCAGAAACCGCCATTATAAAGCTCGTTGAAGCAGACGGTCACCGTTAATCCTGTAAATTAAGGCACCCCATGGCTGCGGTCAATCCAGCCCCCATTTTGCGAGAATTCGAATTCCAGTTGCGGGTCCGGTACCGCGAAACCGATGCTCAGGGACGCGTGCACCATTCGAACTATTTGAATTACTTTGAGATCGCACGCGTGGAAATGTTGCGAGCGTCGGGTCGCAACTACCGCGACGTCGAGGATGCCGGAATTTTTCTGGTCGTTACCAACGCCAATTGCGACTATTTCGTCGGTGCCAAATACGACGATCTGTTGACGATCAAAGTTCAAGTTGGAGAAGTCAGAAAAGTCCGAATTGTCCACCACTACCAAATCTACAAGGACCGGGACCTGGTTGCTCGCGGCCAGACGACGGTCGCTGCGGTGGACGGTTCGGGGAAAGCCGTACGGCTGCCAGAGTGGTTGCGCATTTAGTCGACAGTTCCAGCAGTTTTAACGCTAGACGCCGACTTATTGAACTTTGCGCGCAATGGGTTTTGTCCTGGGCTGGCGCCCAATCGGATGGATGGCTCAGGCTTGGCGTTATCGCGCGTCAAGAGCGGATTTCGCAAGAGGTTCGTAATCGATTATTGCGTCCCACGCGGAGCTAACCGCAGAGTTCGCCGAAGACACGCAAAGCTCCCCGTTCTCTGCGCCTCTGCGGTTTCTTCTTTATGATTCTCGTTTGAGCTTTGTCCGATACGGTCAATTGAAAAATCAATGCACGGCTGCTCGTGGCCTAAACGGTCAGTCCGCGGCGCGGATCCCAATGCTCGTAATCGATGATCTTCCATTCGCCATTCTCATCACGTTCGAATAGTAGCCGAACCCGTCGCTGACCTGGCAGCTTTTCCGGCGAACTGCCAATCGCTACGCGGACTGAAACGTTCAGTACCATTTCGCATCTTTCAGGATTGCCCCCCAAGGATTCAAAGCTGGTGACGCCGGTCATCCGACATGTGTCAAAATCGTATCGAGGCATCTCGTTGCGAACACGCTGCAGGATGTCGTCGCGATCCCGATGGACGTAACTCAACACCTGGTTCATGTCATTGTCCTGAACCTCGAACGCCAATTGATAGACCAGTTCGGTCACTTCTTCACGGTCGGTCACGATCACAGCTTCCAAAGCCAGCAACAGACCCATTCCAGCAACGATTCCCAGTGACAGAAATAGCATCAGCTTTTCGCGTGATGAGACCCACATCATGAAGAAAACAGCTGCCAGAAGCCCCCCGGTGATCAGCGGAATCATCGGGTTTTCAGTAATCCAGGTCATGGTGGCCTTTCTTAATCGACGCGAGCTATGTGACTTTTAACTTCAGGGTTGGCGCCGAATAAAAACCTCGGGGCACAGGCATGATGTAGAAATCGCCAACCTTCCATTTAAGATGTGACGAAGCACTACATGGGATGAATCCATTATTGCCGTTGGTCCCGACACGACCAGCGTACTTGGAATGGCCGACGTCGTTGGCGTCAATCAACGGAACGTTTATACTTGGTGGACACTCGACGATCCACGAATTAACTGCACTGTGAAGTTATCCATGGCGGAAACAACCGAATCTTTCGAATTGACCGATTTTATCCGAGACATTCAGGATTTTCCCAAGCCTGGAATCGTGTTTAAGGATATCACGCCTCTGCTCGGCAGCCATCGAGCGTTCGAAGCTTGCATTGATCAGTTCGCCAATCGGTATCAAGAAAAAAATGTGGACGTAATTGCGGCGGCCGAGGCGCGCGGGTTCCTGTTCGCCGCACCGCTTGCCCTGCGGCTGGGTGTGGGCATGGTTCCAATTCGCAAACCGGGCAAGTTGCCCTATCAAAAGCACAGCTATAGCTATGAATTGGAATACGGGACCGATACGCTGGAGATGCACGTCGACGGCATCGAAGCTGGCCAGAATGTTTTGGTCATCGATGACCTGTTGGCGACCGGTGGCACCGTTCAAGCCTGTTGCGAAATGATCGAAAGCTGCCACGCAAACATTGTGGAATGCGCGTTCCTGATTCATCTGGCGTTTCTCGATGGAGCCAGCAAACTGGCCAAGTATCCAGTCTTCAGCTTGATCAAGTACGATTAAGCGTATCCCCGCGTGCCTACTTGAAGTTCCAACCGCCAAAGTTTGGATAGACCGCTCGTAGCATCTTCTTGACGACCGGTTTGAGCGGAATGTTTTTTGAACGCTGACGCCAGTGATATTGCTGGTTGGCAAATTGAAATTTCAATCCGTTTTCAGTGACCAAGCCCAGCCGTACCTTCTCAGTCGCATTGGCGAATTTAAATTTGTACGGATCGTCACCGTACCCCAGATCCAGTTTTTCGACCCCGCGCACGCAGGCTTCTTCGGCCACTCGCAACAATAGCTCCGTGCCCGGTGAATACTTGCTGAACAGTGGATCGTAGATGGGAAACCAATAGTGCAATTGGCTTGGTGTCAGCATGCCAATGTGACCAGCGACGAAGTGATCTCCTGCCCACAGCACCGACAACAGTCCCCGAAACTCGGGTGTCTCAACGCGGTGAATTTCGCGCAACAGGTTCGCGGCCCACTCGACCGAGAGAATGTCAAACGTCTTCGTCCGTTGATACTTCGCCCGTTTCAACTCCACTAATCGTTCCAGGGCGGCGGTGGATTCCGAATGAAACTCAAACCGAATATCGCCCAGGTCACGCTCCAGGGCACGCGACTTTTGGCCGTGCCGTTTGACTGTCGAGCTGTTCTCGCGTACCCAGTGATAATAGTGGTCCCAACCTTGGGACAGATCAAGATGATGGGAATCCAGTTCGCAAAACTGGTAATGTTCCCAAGCCGGATCATCCGGGAGTATGGCGTGAAATCCGAACGATTTTAACCCGGCCACGTTCAACAGTTTGGCAAGCATCCTGGTTTGCTCAAATCGACAGCCGATCACCCCGTGGATATCATTCAGCCGTCCACCGACAGGCTCTGCATGGAATCGATTGGTACGTTGAAATGGAAAAATCCCCTGGACCAGGCCCAGCTGGTCTTTGAACAACGCGATCTCCACATCCGAACGGACCCGGGCAACTGCCTGGGTAAATTCGGGCAGGAAATAGGGGCTTTTCAAGTGGGGCGAAAGCTGTATCAGTTCCCGCCAGCGACACCACACAGCATCATCCAGCTCATCAACAGGCACGACTTGAATCGAACGAACGACGGAAGCCGAATGAGTGGGCTGGGGTTTTGGGCGGCGGTTGATCAGAAGTTCGCCAGCTTGAGCGTTCATGAGGGTGCAAACAGAGTTGGGGCGATGGCTCTATTGTTTTCAGAAAAAGGTAAAAACTCCAGCGAAGCCAGTCAGATTTCACCAAAATACCCCGGTTCGCGAACCGTTACGGACATTGCAACCGTTATGTTCAGGTTTAAGGCGACTTGCGCCGCGTTGGGCTGGGAGACGGTAGCATGGCCGATTCGGCCGTGACCGGAAATGGAATACCGAACTATCGGGGAAACCTTTCGGACTCGGGCCAAGACCGCCAAGACCTCAAGCTACTGTCGTACACCCCCGGCATCACGGCCGGATCGGCCATGCTACGTTGGCATCCCCAAACTCATCTTTCCCCAGTTGCCCCAAATGGTCACAATAGGGATTCAGGACGAGGAAAAACCAGGAGCAGGGAATGCCGCGACAACGGAGCTGGATCAAGACTTATCTGGAGTACTTGTTGCTGCAACTGGTATTGGCAATCGTTCAGGTGCTGCCAATCGAAACCTGTGCTCGATTATGCCGAGGACTTGCCTGGCTGGTCGCTGATGTGATCAAGTTTCGCCACAAGGTCATCGACGAGAACATCCTGGGCGTGTACCCGGAAATGCCGGCAGATGAACGCCGACAGATGGCCCGTCAAATGTGGTATCACCTGTGCATGATGGGCTGCGAAATCGTCCACGCACCACGCAAAATCCACGATTCGAATTGGCGAAAATACGTCTATATTCGCGACAAGCGATTGATGACCAGGTATTTGATCGATTACCGCCCGTTGGTGGCCGTGTCAGGCCACTACGGAAATTTTGAAATGGGCGGGTATGTGACGGGACTGCTGGGAATGCCGTCCTACACTGTGGCTCGAAAAATGGATAATCCGTATCTCGACAAATTTATCAATCGTTTCCGGGGCCACAACGGTCAATTCATCCTGCCCAAAGACGGCAGTGCGACCGCGATTCAGGAGGTGATGGAAAGTGGTGGGATTCTCACGCTGTTGGGAGACCAGCACGCGGGGACCAAAGGCTGTTGGATTGAATTCCTTGGTCGACCCGCAGCCTGCCATAAGGCTGTCGCATTATTCACGTTATCGGGGAAAGCCCCGATGATGGTCAGCTATTGCCGACAACTGGACCAGCCATTGCATTTCGAAATTGGCTGTACCGGCGTAGCCGACCCGTTGGAAATGGATGACTCATTGAACAATGTCAAAGCCTTGACTCAATGGTACAACGATCGACTGGCAGATGCGATTCATCCTCAACCGGAACAGTTCTGGTGGGTTCATCGACGCTGGAAGGAGAAACCAGTTCGGAAAACGAAACGAAACCGGGCTGCTTAGCCGATCGGGATTTTTTGATTCCGGCGTGCTGGTGGACTTGAATCCCCCGGGGCGATGGATTCGAATGATTTTGGCACGGTCATTTGCCACGGCCAGACCACTTGATGGCGAAACCAGACATCCTGCAGCTCGAACCGACGTGATCCATTTTCGTCATTTCCTGAACACTGATCCTCCCTATCTGGAATCGATCTGGAATCAGCAGGCGCCATTGCGTGGTCGATTACAACAGATCAACGGGCATTTGATTGAACAGTTGATTCTGTCCAAGCCCTACTTTGATTCCCGTGGATTGATATTTGCTTTCCGCGGACCGCCAATGGACGACGTGCTGGCACCGCTGGAACCTTTGGGCTTCATTCACGCCGGTTTTGCGCCCGCGGCAGGTCGCAACGAGTTGGACCGAACTCGGGGAGCGATCGTTCAGTTGCAATTGGTGCCTGGCGAGTTCCAGCAGCAGGTCGCCGAAGAACTGGTTGCCCGCGCGGTTGAGTATTTGGCTCAGCGAGGCGTCAAACAGATTTGCGGCGGCGCCGACTTTCCTCACTGTCCGTTTTACCTCGGTCTGTATGGGGGCAGTGAATTGCCTGGCGTGCTGGAGAAGGATCGACCATTTTCAGAAGCATTGGAACGAAACGGTTTCAGCCCTGCCGAAAGGATTCTGATTTTGCAACGCACACTGGCGGATTTTCGCCCGATTGGCGGACGAGACCAGATTGCCATCCGGCGGAAGTACCAGATCAATACGGTGGTCGATCCGACGCCACAAAACTGGTGGGAATGCTGCATCATGGGGATGGCCGCCCGTGAACGATTCAGTATTTATCACAAACAGCAACAAACCATTTGCGGGAATGTCAGTTTCTGGGACATGCAACCTTTGGCGGGGCAGTTTTCGTCCAGTGCGCGGGGAATGTATGCCTTGAATGTCCCGGAGGCGTTCCGGCGGACTGGGATTGCCACATTCCTGGTCGGCGAAGCCCTGCGTTACTGCATGCAGCAAGGGGTCGAACTAGTCGAGGCCCAGACTGGGGAGCACGAAACGGCAGCGGTCGGTACGTTTACCAAGCTTGGTTTTTCCCGAGTCGATGCGGGACGAGTTTACCGCAGGGATCTTTAAAAAAACGGAAAGATTTCTAAAATTTCCGTGTGGAAACGACGGTCGACTGCGACCGTCGGGCGCCTGAGGGTCATTTGGCTGTCGCAGGTAAACGTGTAATTGCAATCAGCATTCAGAGGTCAATCAAGGTTATGAGTCAGGACGCAACATTACCCGCTGATGACGCAGCGGCCATGATCGAAGCTCGCGACTTGTGCAAGTTTTACGGTCACTTTGCCGCCGTCCGTGATGTCTCGTTCACGGTCCCTCAACGCCAGGTTTGCGCCTTCCTGGGGCCCAATGGGGCGGGCAAATCGACAACGATGAAATTGTTGACCGGGTTTTTAGCGCCCACCAGCGGAACGATTCGAATCGCCGGCCACGATATGGATCAGGATCGGATTGCCGGTGCCGAGCACATCGGTTATCTGCCTGAAAACGGACCGCTGTATGAAGAAATGACGCCCAAAAGTGCACTCGCCTATCTGGCTCGCGCACGTGGTCTCTCCAGTGTCGAGAAATCAAAACGGACCGACTATGTGGTGCAAAAGTGTGACTTGGGTGAAGTCTGGAACAAGCCCATTCGCAAGTTGTCGCGAGGTTTTCGGCAACGCGTTGGTATGGCTCAGGCGTTACTTCACGATCCGGATGTTTTGATTCTGGATGAACCGACCAGCGGGCTGGACCCCAATCAACTGGTTGGCATTCGCGAGTTGATTCGCAGCCTGGGCGAAACCAAAACGGTATTGTTGTCGACTCACATTTTGCAGGAAGTCGAGATCCTCTGCTCGCGAGTCATCTTGATTGATCGTGGTCGTATTGTGGCGGACAGCCCGATGCAGGACTTCGGCGACCGAACCAACTTGGAGCAGAAGTTTCACCAATTGACTCATTTTTCTGTCCGCCAACCGGCCACCGCTGGCGTCTCGGACGCTGAGTGAACCATTTCCTTGACCACTAAACGACGTTTGGAGCATATCCGCAATGCTACGCTGGCATGTTGTTTCTGCAGTTTTCTGGCGAAACGTTAAGCAGTACTTTTCAGGTCCGCTGGGGTACCTGTTTATCGTCATCTTCGTGACTGTCTGCGCGGTCATGGCATTCAGTCCTCAATTTTTCGCTAACAACCAGGCGACCCTGGATCAGTTAAGCGAATGGTTTCCGCTGTTGCTGTTATTTTTCGTTCCAGCCATCACGATGACGGTCTGGGCAGACGAAAAACGGCAAGGTACCGACTCGATTCTGTTCACGTTGCCAGCATCGGACCTGGATATTCTGATCGGCAAATTCCTGTCAGTTGTCGCGGTCTATACGATCGCGTTACTGTTTTCGTTGACGCAGGTCGCGTTGCTTTCCTACCTGGGCAACCCCGATTGGGGTGTCGTACTGTCGACCTATTTTGGTTATTGGTTAGCCGGAGTGGCGCTGCTGGCGATTGGGATGTTTGCGTCATCGTTTACCGACAGTGCGACGGTTGCGTTTGCAGTTGGGGCTGTCTTGTGCGCCATTCCGGTGCTGATCGGAGCCTACTTTTCGGGCATCGTCGGACTGGAGCAACTGGGGTTTGCCTGGCACCTGCGAGATTTCACGCTCGGCGTGATTTCGTTACCCAGCATGGCCTACTTTCTGGCCCTGACTGTGTTCATGCTGTACCTGAACCTGATCGTGATTTCCAAACGTCATTGGAGTCGAGGCAAGCAGGTCACGATGGTGGGCCAGTTTGCCGTGCGAGCCATCGCATTGGCGGTCGCGCTGGTATCGACCACGCTTTTGTGTAACACCGCGGTATCCAGCATCTGGTCCCGCGTCGATTTGACCAGCGAGAATTTGTATACGCTCGATCCGGCGACGCTGAATACGTTGGATAAGATCAAAGAAGAGGAAATGCCGGTTACGATTCAGGCGTTCGTCAGCCAGGATGTGCCGCGAAAATACGTTAACACCAAGAAACAATTCCTCGGTTTGTTGCGTCAGTTTGGAGAATACGGCGGCAGCAATGTCAACGTCCGGCTGGTGGAAGTGAAACCGAACAGCCCCGCGGCGCTGAACGCTGAGAAATCAGGAATTGAGCCCGCCAGCGATCGCTCCACCGTTGGAGGTAAAACGGTTGAGTCCGATGTGTTCATGGGTGCGCGAATTTCGACTCCGCTGGCAGATACGGTGTTGCCGTTTGTCAGCGATGATTCGGCGTTGGAATACGAATTAAGCCGTGCTCTGGCGTCGACGATTGACAAAAAGAACCAGATAACGATTGGGATCGTTGACACCGACGCGCTGTTCGGTGGTCCCGAGTTTCGTGGCCGTCGTGCCGATTGGATCTATCACTTGACGATCGACGAACTGAAACAGCAATTCAAAATCAAATTTATCGATCAATCGGAAATCGCATCCTTTCTGCCCAAGGACGATACCGACAAGCAGGACGGCGACTCAACGACAGCCGAAGATGCCGATGACGACGAAGCCAAAGAGATTCCCGATGTATTGCTGGTTGCTGACCCCAGTTCGTTGGACGATCCGGCGATGGTGGCCCTGGTAAAATACGTCCAGCAAGGATACCCGACGCTGCTACTGGCCGACCCATTGCCGTTCTATTGGGCGTTCCAGAACCCGCGTGACTTTGGGATTTTGAACGCGCCGAAGATGCCCCGCGTCGATCGTCGGTCGCCATATCAGGAATTGCTGGCCAGTTCCGATCTTCCCAAGGCGAGCAACGGATCCGCCCAAGCGATCATGGATACCCTGGGTATCAAATGGGACAGTGGCGCCGCCTGCTGGTCACTGGACAACCCGCACCCGGATTTTTCCGGTGAGCTTTCACCGATGTTCAACGGCCGATGGCCCTCGTTGTACGGTCCCTACGAACGAGCATTCGTGTGGGTCAGAAATCATTCGGATGTCCAGGCCTTCAACTCCGATTCACTCGTTTCCGAAGGCTTAGGCGAGTTGCTGTTCTTCTATCCGGGATCGATCAAGCCGGTGGCCGACAGCGATGTCAAGTTTGAGCCGTTGGTACAACTGGGGCCGAACTCCGGAGCAACGTTTTGGGATGAATTGACCGTCACACCAAAACAGGAGCAACGCTTTCTTGACCAACGAGGCATGTTGCGGGTGGAGAAAACAGCGGCCAGCAGCCAGATCACCGGAGGCGACCTGGTGGTTCTCGACCCGGATCCGCCAACCGTGTTTGATGATGACTCGCATGTCATCGCCGCTCGCGTTACCGGGGGCCAATACAACGTGAATGCCATCGTGATCGCCGACCTGGATTTCGTTTCCGACATGTTTTATCCCCAACAGGAAGCACTTGGCGAACGGCTGGATAATCTCAGCTTGCTGCAAAACTCCATCGAAGTATTGGCGGGAAATGAGTCGTTTGTCCGGCTGCGAAATCGCCGCTCTCAGCCGCGAACCTTGACCCGACTGGAACAGGTCATCGATCAATTTCGTGAACAGACGGCGGTGGAGATCGAGTCCGCGGAAAAGCTGGCCGTGGAAGAACTTGAAAAAGAGCAGGCCAAGCTGGACAAGGCTAACGCGGAAGTTCAGTCCGATCAGCAGCTGGATATCATCGAGAAACTGCAGAAGACGGGCCAACAGGCGATGGACGCCCAGCGGCGGTTTGATCTGAAAAAACGGCGCATCGACAAGCAGCTTGACCAGCAGCTTGACGAACTCAAAGCCGTCGAACAACGACAAATTGAACGGCTGGAAAACAGCACGCGTTATCTGGCCATTCTGCTGGCACCGATGCCCGCATTTTTACTGGGAATCATCGTGTTATGGGTCCGACAAGTCCGCGAAGACAGCGGAATTTCCGACGATCGAAGAGTTTAGAACGAGCGAGAACTATCGCAAAGAGGCTGACATTTTTCGGCGGTTGAGGAAAGTAGCTTGGGCTATTGGCCCGTGTTGACAAAGTTTTCGCAAACCTCCAATGCAATCACGGCCGAATCGGCCATGCTACATCACGTTCGCTGTGCGAAAGACAGCAATCCGAAGCGTAAGCGAGGGCAATCAATTATGAGCGATATCATCAAAACAACTCTATTCGTGGCTGTGGCCGCGGTTTTGGCAGGCATTGCCGGGTTGAATCACTATTTGAATCAACCAAGTAACTCAGCCGAGTTTGTACTGGTAGGAAAACCGTTTTTCGAAGCGTATGACTCGACCGAGAATATCGCATCGCTGGAGGTATCTGCGATTGATCCGGTTTCCGGCGAGCTGAAGCAATTCATCGTGCGCAAAAAGGATGGCCTGTGGACCATTCCGACGCACTTCGACTATCCCGCCGAAGCCGCCAGCCGTCTGGCCGAAACCGGTTCCTCGGTGATGGGGATCGAACGGGAAGCCCTGGTCGGACGCTTGGCAAGTGAACATCCCCGCCTGGGGGTCGTCGATCCGCTCAGTAGCGATCTGGAAGATCCAGAAGAAGCGGGGCAACGGATCACCCTGAAGGATGCCAATGACGATGTGGTCGTTGACTTGATCATTGGTAAAGAAGCCCAATCGGATCAGCCACGTCCTGAAGACATGGACATTGAAGCGGTCCGAGCAGAACCGCGGCAAACGTACTACGTACGACGACCTGATGAACAGCAAACTTACCAGGTCCAACTGGACATTGACTTATCGACTCAGTTCTCAGACTGGATCGATCCCGATCTGCTCCGCATCGAGCCCTCCGATTTGCGACAGATTCGAGTTAATAACTATTCCGTGGAAAAGACGAATCAAAACGGAGTGTTGGGGCTGATGCGGTCCCAGGGCGATCAGCTGTTGCTGACTCGAGCCACCGATGTTGACCCCTGGGTGTTGGATGAAATCAACGCCGACGCCGAAACACTGGACTCCGATCGGGTCGATGAAATTGTGCGGGTCCTGGATGAGTTAAAAATTGCGGGTGTGCGTCCCAAGTTTAAATACAAAGGGCAGTTGCTGCTGACGCCTGACTTGAAATTGAATCAACAACCAGAGTATCAAGCCGGTTTGAATCAAATGGTGGCCGAACTGGATAGCCGCGGATTCAGCCTTTCGGGAACAACCGATGATCTTCAACTTGTTTCGACCAATGGCGACCTGACCATCGGTACCGATCGGGGGGTGGTTTACACTTTGAGTGTTGGTCGAGAAATCAAAGGCGACGAACAGGAAATTGAAATTGGCGGTACCAGCCAGAACGAAGGCGCCAACGACGATGCTGCGACCGAAGCAGAAGCCGCGGCCGATCCAGCGGATGAACAAAGCGATGCCCCCAATCGATTTTTAATGGTCAGAGTAGCCTTCGACGAAAACCTGGTCGCTGATCGACCGGTGGCACCGACGGAACCCGTTGCTCCAATGAAGCCCGAAGGTTACCAACCGGCCAAGCCTGCCGAACAGGCCACGGATTCTGACAGCGAGGCCCCTGATGATGTCCAGCCTCCAGCCGATGAATCGGATCAATCTGCCGAACAGGAAATCGAGGAACGTAAGCCGGAATTTGTCGCCTACGACAAAGCGGTCCAGGATTATGAAGAACAGAAATTGCAATACGAGCTGGCATTTGAAAAATACCAGGAAGACCTAAAGGCATTTCAGGATCGCGTCAACGTGGGCAAAGAGAAGGTCGAAGAGTTGAACCAGCGGTTTGCGGAATGGTATTACGTCGTCACCGCAGACAACTTGAAAACGCTGCAGTCGACGCGCGACTATTTGGTCAATAAGAAAACCGAAACGACCGATCCGACTCA